>NZ_JASSPE010000003.1:0-283380 GCF_030234105.1 Paracoccus sp. SSJ
GTTCGGGCAAGATCATGCGCCGCATCCTGCGCAAGATCGCCGAGGACGATTTCGGCGCCCTCGGAGACATCTCCACGCTCGCAGACCCGGGCGTCGTGGACCAACTCATCGAAAACAGAATGAACCGTCACTGACGGCAGCGGCCGGCGGCAACGCGCCGCCGGCCCCGGACAAGACACCGATCACCATGGGCGCAGCACCGCGCCCATGGACCGGCTGCGGCTTGGCTTGAGAAACCCGCCAACCGCCGACAGCCGCCCAGCAAGGCCCGACTTCGCCGGCATGCCGCCGGCGCGGCCGAAAAGACCGCAGATCGTGGCAGTGGAGGAGCACGACCCCGATGCAAGACAACCTGGCCGAACGGATCGCCGCAGATCCGAACTATCAATCACTGAAGGCGAAGCGATCCCGCTATGGCTGGATCCTGACGATCGCGATGCTGATCGTCTATTACGGCTATATCCTGCTGATCGCCTTCGACAAGGAGATGCTCGCCGCGCGGATCGGCGACGGCGTCATGACCTGGGGCATCCCGCTGGGCTTTGGCGTGATCATCTTCACCATCATCATCACCGGCGTCTATGTCCGCCGCGCGAACGGCGAGTTCGACGAGCTGAGCGAGAAGGTCCGGCGGGAGGCGCTGAAATGAACCACAACATCCTGCGCAAGGGCCTGCTGGCCGCGGCCCTGGCCGTGCCCGGCAGCGCCATGGCCGCCGACGTGATCCAGGGCGCCGAGAAACAGGCGACGAACTGGACCGCCATCACCATGTTCGCCGCCTTCGTGCTGGCGACGCTCTACATCACCAAATGGGCGGCCGCGAAAACCAAGTCGGCGGCGGATTTCTATACCGCCGGCGGCGGCATCACCGGCTTCCAGAACGGCCTCGCCATCGCCGGCGACTACATGTCGGCCGCATCCTTCCTGGGGATTTCGGCCGCCGTGATGATCTCGGGCTATGACGGGCTGATCTATTCGATCGGCTTCCTGGTCGGCTGGCCGATCCTGACCTTCCTGATGGCCGAGCGGCTGCGCAACCTGGGCCGCTTCACCTTTGCCGACGTGGCGGCCTTCCGCTTTGCCCAGACCCCGGTGCGCATCTTCGCCGCCTCGGGCACGCTGGTCGTGGTGGCCTTCTACCTGATCGCGCAGATGGTGGGCGCGGGCTCACTGATCCAGCTGCTGTTCGGGCTGGACTACTGGATCGCCGTGGTGATCGTCGGCGCGCTGATGATGATCTATGTGCTTTTCGGCGGCATGACCGCGACGACCTGGGTGCAGATCATCAAGGCCTGCCTGCTGCTGGGCGGCGCGTCCTTCATGTCCTTCATGGTCATGTGGCACTATGGCTTCAGCCCCGAGGCGATGTTCGCCGATGCCGTGCGCGTCAAGGCCGAGCTGGCAACCGCCGGCGGCAAGACCACCGAGGAAGCCGCGGTTGCGGGCCAGTCGATCATGGGTCCGGGCACTTTCATCAAGGATCCGATCTCGGCCATCAGCTTCGGCATGGCGCTGATGTTCGGTACCGCCGGCCTGCCGCATATCCTGATGCGCTTCTTCACCGTTCCCAGCGCCAAGGAAGCGCGCAAGTCGGTGATGTGGGCGACCGGCTGGATCGGCTACTTCTACCTGCTGACCTTCATCATCGGCTTTGGCGCCATCACCTTCGTGCTGACCAATCCCGAGTTCCTGGACGGCTCCGGCGCGCTGGTCGGCGGCTCCAACATGGCGGCCGTGCATCTGGCGCAGGCGGTGGGCGGCAACGTCTTCCTGGGCTTCATCTCGGCCGTGGCCTTCGCCACCATCCTGGCGGTGGTCGCCGGGCTGACGCTCTCGGGCGCCTCGGCGGTCAGCCATGACCTCTATGCGACCGTGATCAAGAACGGCAACCCCGCGCCGGGCAGCGAGCTGCGCGTCTCGCGCATCACCACGCTGGTGCTGGGCCTGGTCGCGGTCGTGCTGGGCATCGCCTTCAAGAACCAGAACATCGCCTTCATGGTGTCGCTGGCCTTCGCGGTGGCTGCCTCGGCCAACTTCCCGGTGCTGTTCATGTCGGTGCTGTGGAAGGATTGCACGACCAAGGGCGCGGTGACCGGCGGCTTCCTGGGGCTGATCTCCTCGGTGGTGCTGACGATCCTGTCGCCCTCGGTCTGGGAGGCGACGCTGGGCAACCCTGCCGGATCGGCGCCCTTCCCCTATACCTCGCCGGCGCTGTTCTCGATGACCCTGGCCTTCCTGGGCATCTGGATCGTGTCCAAGATGGACAACGGCGCGCGGGCACGCATCGACCGGGCGGGCTATTTGGCCCAGCAGGTGCGCTCGGAAACCGGGATCGGCGCGTCGGAAGCCTCGTCGCACTGAAACCGGGAATGGCGGCCCGTCCCTTTCGGGGGCGGGCCTTCGTCGTCTCGATCCGGCCATGCCGGGTCTGGTGTCCGGTCTTTGGGAGGGGTGATGGCCCATATCCTGATCGTCGAGGACGAGGACAACATCGCCGCCGCGCTGGAGTTCCTGCTGGCGCGGGCCGGCCACAGCTACAGGCGGATCGCCGGCGGCGGCGGTGCGCTGGACGAGATCCGCGCCAACCGGCCCGACCTGGTGCTTCTGGACATCATGCTGCCCGACATCTCGGGCTATGAGATCGTCGGGGCGCTGCGTGCCGATCCCGCCCTGCGCGACGTGCGGGTGCTCCTGATGACCGCGCGCGGCTCGGTGGTCGAGCGCCGCAAGGGGTTGGCGCTTGGCGCTGACGGCTTCATCGCCAAGCCCTTCGAGTTGTCGGAACTGCGCGCCGAGATCGCGCGGCTGCTGGGCGCCACCGGCTGACCCCGAACGCTGACCCCGGACCCTGCCTGCCCGTGTCGGATCGTCGCAGCGGGCCGGCGTTTCCTGTGGCATTCCGGGTCGCGACCGGGATTTCGCTTGTCTCCGGCCGGCAGATCGGGATCCTCGGGATCAGGACTCGCGCCGGAACGGAAGGCCAGAACGGAAGGATAGCGATGACCGACGCCTATCAAGCCATCATCGACCGCTGCGCCGGGCTGCCGCCTCTGCGCACCGCCGTGGTCCACCCGGTGCAGCACGCCGTCTTCGAGGCGGTGGAGGAGGCGCGTTCGGCCGGGCTGATCGAGCCGGTGCTGATCGGCCCCGCCGCCCGCATCGCCGCCGCGCTGGCCGAGGCCGGCCATGCCCCCGACGCCTATGAGATCGTCGATACCGAGCACAGCCATGCCGCCGCCGCCCGCGCCGCGCAGATGGCCGCGGCCGGCCAGGTCGGCGCCATCATGAAGGGTTCGCTGCATTCCGACGAGTTGCTGGGCGCGGTCATTCACCCGCAATGCGGGCTGCGCACCGAGCGGCGGATCAGCCATGCCTTCCTGATGCTGACCGAGGATTATCCGCGCCCCTTCATCATCACCGATGCGGCGGTCAACATCGCGCCCGACCTGATGGTCAAGGCCGACATCGTGCATAATGCCATCGGGCTTTGGCGCGTGCTCTGGGGGCCGGCGCGGCCCAAGGTCGCGATCCTCGCCGCGGTCGAGACGGTCAATCCCAAGATGCAGGCCACGCTGGATGCGGCGGCGCTGTGCAAGATGGCCGATCGCCGCCAGATCGAGGATGCGGAGCTGGACGGTCCGCTGGCCTTCGACAATGCGATCAGCCCGGCGGCGGCGCGGGAAAAGGGCATCGTCTCGCCGGTGGCGGGGCAGGCCGACATCCTGCTGGTGCCCGACATCGAATCGGGCAACATGCTGGCCAAGCAGCTGATCTTCATGGGCGGTGCCGATGCGGCGGGGATCGTCCTGGGCGCGCGGGTGCCGGTCATGCTGTCCAGCCGCGCCGATTCCGTTCGCGCCCGCATGCTGTCCACCGCGCTGGCCGTGCTGATGGCCGAGGCGCGCCGGCTGGGGCAGGTGAAATGATCGCGGCGATCCTGACGCTGAACGCCGGCTCGTCCAGCCTCAAGTTCCGGGTCTTTGCGCGCGAGGGGCTGGCGCTCTTGGCGCGCGGTGCAGTCAGCCGCATCGGCGCGGATGCCGAACTGGTGGCCGAACTGACCGGCGCGTCCCAGGTCCGCAGCCCGGTCGCCGGCGGCGATCATGCCGCCGCCATGCAGGCGGTGCTGGATTTCATCGACGCCCATGACGAGGGCTGGCGGATCGAGGCGGTGGCGCATCGCATCGTGCATGGCGGCACGCGCTATACCCGCTCGACCCCGGTGACGCCGCAGGTGCTGGTCGATCTGGCGGCGCTGATCCCGCTGGCGCCGCTGCACCAGCCGCATGGCCTGGCCGCCATCGCCGCCGCCCGCCGGCTGGTGGGCGAGGACGTGCCGAACCTCGCCTGTTTCGACACCGCCTTTCATGCCGGGCGCGACGCGCTGTTCACCCATTTCGCCCTGCCCGAGCCGCTGTTCGAGCAGGGCGTGCGCCGCTATGGCTTTCACGGCCTGTCCTATCAATGGCTGGCGCAGGTTCTGGCGCGCGACCATCCCGAGCTGCATCGCGGCCGGATCGTCGCCGCGCATCTGGGCAATGGCGCCAGCCTTTGCGCCATGCATCAGGGGCGCAGCGTCGATACCACCATGGGCATGACCGCGGTGGACGGCATCCCCATGGGCACGCGCTCGGGCGCGGTCGATCCCGGCGCCATCCTGCTGATGCAGCGCAGCTTCGGCATGGCGCCCGAAGAGATCGAGGATCTGATCTATAACCGCTCGGGCCTTTTGGGCATGTCGGGCCGCTCGAACGATGTCGCGGCGCTGCTGACGGACGGCTCGGCGCAGTCGCGCTTTGCGCTGGACTTCTTTGCGCTGAGATGCGCGCAGGCGGCGGCCGCGATGGCGGTTTCGCTGGGCGGCATCGACGCGATGGTCTTTACCGGCGGCATCGGCGAGAACGCCGCCCCGGTGCGCGAGGCGATCCTGCGCCACATGGCGCCGCTGGGCGATTTCGCCACGCTGGTCATCCCCGCCAACGAGGAATGCATGATGGCGATGGAGGCCGCCGCGCTGCTGGCCTAGCGCTGGCGGACATAGCTGCCCGGGGCATCCTCCAGCACCGGATAGCCCGCGGCGGCGGCGCCGATGCCCGGGGGCGCCACCCGCTCGGCGGCGGAATGCCGCGCCAGCCAGCCGCTCCAGGCCGGCCACCATGAGCCCTCGCGCCATGCGGCGGCGCGCAGCCAGTCCTCGGGGGGCAGGCAGGTATCGTCCGGGCCGCGGGTGGCGATGCGGTAATGGCTGCCCGGCTGCGAGGGGTCGAAGATGATGCCCGCCAGATGATCCTTGTCCGCCAGCACGAAGGTCAGCTCGGCATCGCTGAGGCAATGCAGCTGATAGACCGATCGCCAGGGGGCGACGTAATCCTCTTCGGTGCCGACGGCAAAGATCGGCGCGCGAAGGTTGCGCAGCGCCACGGGACGGCCGTCCGCCCGCAGCCGGTCGCCGGCCAGCGCGTTTTCCAGATAGAGCCGGCGCAGGTATTCGTCCTGCATGCGATAGGGCATGCGGGTGGAATCGCTGCTCCAGGCCAGGATGTCGGTCATCGGCTCGCGCTCGCCCATCAGGTAGGCGCGCACCATGCGCGACCAGACCAGGTCGTTCGAGCGCAGGAAGCGAAAGGCGCCCAGCATCTGCTCGGCCGTCAGGTAGCCGCGCTGCCGCATCGCGTTTTCCAGGCTGTGCAGCTGGTCGTGGTCGACGAACAGCGCCAGGTCCCCCGGCTCGGTGAAATCCGTCTGCGCCGCCAGGAGCGAGACGCTGGCCAGCCGGTCGTCCCGCGCCCCGGCCATGGCCGCCGCCGCGATGGCCAGCAGCGTGCCGCCCAGGCAATAGCCCGCCGCATGGATGCCCCGCCCGGGCAGGATGGCATTGATTGCCTCGACCGCCGCCATGACCCCCAGGCGGCGGTAGTCGTCCAGCGTCAGGTCGCGGTCGTCGGCCGTGGGATTGCGCCAGGACAGGCAAAAGACCGTATGCCCGGCCTGGACCAGATGCCGGACCAGCGAGTTTTCCGGCGATAGGTCCAGGATATAGTATTTCATGATCCAGGCCGGGATCAGCAGCACCGGCTCGGCCAGCACGGTTTCGGTCGCGGGGGCGTATTGGATCAGCTCGATCAGGTGATTGCGGAACACCACCTTGCCGGGCGTCGCCGCGACCTCGTAACCGACGCGGAACTGTTCTGTCCCGACCGGGGGCTTGCCGGCGGCGAGCCGCGCCATGTCCTCGAACCAGTTGCGCATGCCGGCCAGATGGTTCAGCCCGGCGGTCTGCATGCTGCGGGCGATGATCTCGGGATTGGTGAAGGGCAGGTTTGCCGGAGAGGCCATGTCGAGCCATTGCCGCACCATTGCCGAAAGCAGGTTTTCGTAATGCGGATCGGTTCCGGGCACGTCATGGGTGGCCTCGTGCCACCATTGCCGCGCCAGCAGGAAGCCCTGGACCCAGATGCTGAAGGGCGGGTTCTGCCAGGCCGCGGCGGCAAATCGCCGGTCCTGCGGGCCGGGGCGGATCACCGGCTCGGCCTTGGGGTCCGTGGCCAGCGCGGCGATATGGGCCATAAGCTCGGCCGTCTCGCGCGCGGCCCGGTCGGCCAGTTCCAGCCGCTTGCCCGGCGCGGCGGCCAGATGCGCCGACCAGTCGATCAGCGCCATGCCAAGCGCCAGGGGCGAGACGCCGGTGCCGAATCCGGCGGCCATTGCCTCGCGCAGCCGGTCGATGGTGCGATACGGGGCGGCATCGGTCCCGGCGGGGCCGGCTTCGGGGGTGTTCACCTTATGCGTCATGGCAGGGATCCCGGCAGGAAAGGCATGGGCCGGGCGCCACCGCGCCCGGCGGGCGGCTCAGGGCACCAGCACGGCCGCGCCGTCGAAACGGCCGGCGCGCAGGTCGTCCAGCGCGCGATTGGCCTCGCGCAGCGGATAGGTCGTGGTTTCGGTCGCGATCCCGATGCGGGGCGCGAGCGACAGGAAGTTCAGCCCGTCCTGCCGCGTCAGGTTGGCGACCGAGGCGATCTGGCGTTCATGCCAGAGCAGGGCATAGGGAAAGGCGGGGATGTCGCTCATATGGATGCCGGCGCAGACCACGCGGCCGCCCTTGCGCACCGCTTTCAACGCCAGGGGCACCAGATCGCCCACCGGGGCGAAGATGATCGCCGCATCCAGGGGTTCGGGCGGCGCCTGGTCCGAGCCGCCTGTCCAGACCGCGCCCAGGCTGCGCGCGAAGTCCTGCGAGCGCAGGTCGCCGGGGCGGGTGAAGGCATGGACCGTACGGCCCTGCCATGCCGCCACCTGCGCGACGATATGGGCCGCGGCGCCAAAGCCGTAAAGTCCCAGCCGGGGCGCCTTGCCCGCGATCACCAGCGCGCGCCAGCCGATCAGCCCGGCGCAAAGCAGCGGCGCCAGCGCCACGTCCTCGCCCGTCTCGCCCAGGGGAAAGGCGAAACGCGCGTCGGCGATCACCGAGGTCGCATAGCCGCCGTCGCGGGTATAGCCGGTGAAGCCCGGCGCATCGCACAGGTTTTCGCGCCCCTCGCGGCAATAGGGGCAGGCGCCGCAGCTATGGCCCAGCCAGGGGATGCCGACCCGCTGGCCCAGGGCAAGGCCGGCGACGCCGGGGCCAAGCGCCTCGATCCGGCCGACGACCTCATGCCCCGGGATGATCGGCAGCACCGGGTCGGGCAACTCTCCGTCGACCACATGCAGGTCGGTGCGGCAGACGCCGCAGGCCGAGACGGCGACCCGGATCTGGGCCGGGCCGGGCTCGCGGTCGGGAAGTTCGGTCCAGACCAGCGGCGCGCCGATCCGTTCCAGCACCATGGCATGCATCCGCCTTCTCCCATCGCCGGGGTCATGCCCAATATGCGGGCGGCGGGCCCGGCTTGCAAATGGGCGCGGCTTTAGGTCGCGGAGTTTTCGCGCTTGCCGGTCACGCCGCCGCGTGGGGCAGCACCCAGATGCCGCTGTCGGGCACGGCATTGACCCGCAGCCGGCAGCCATAGGCGAGCGACAGGGAGTCGTCGGTCAGCACCTCGCCGGGCCGGCCCTGGCACAGCACGCGGCCGCCGCTCATCAGCACCAGCTTTTGCGCGAAAAGCGCAGTCAGGTTCAGGTCGTGCATGACCGCGACCACGCCGCCGCCGGCCTGGGCGTAATCGGCGGCCAGCCGCATCACCGTCAGCTGATGCGCGATGTCCAGGCTGCTGACCGGCTCGTCCAGCATCAGCCAGCGCGGGCCGTCCGCGTCTACCGGCTGCCAGACCTGCGCCAGCACGCGGGCAAGCTGCACCCGCTGCTGTTCGCCGCCCGACAGCTCCTGGTAAAGCCGGCCGGAAAAGCCCGGCAGATCGACCGCCGCCAGCGTCGCCGGCACCAGCGCCTCGGCGCGCTCGCCGCGTGCCTCGACGCCGATGCGCACCACCTCGGCCACGGTGAAGGGGAAGGACAGCGCGGCGGCCTGCGGCAGCACGCCCCGGCGCTGCGCCAGCTCCTCGGGCGACATGCGGGCGATGTCGCGCCCGTTCAGGGCGATGCGGCCGCGGCAGAACAGCTCTCCGGTCAGGCTGCGCATCAGCGTGGTCTTGCCCGAGCCGTTCGGCCCGACGATGGCGGTGATCTCGCCCGCGCGCGCCTCGACCGAGACGCCGTGCAGGATTTCCTTGCGGCCAAGGCTGACCCGGATGTCGGTGGCGATCAGGTTCACAGGTCCAGCACTCCCCGGTTGCGCAGCAGGATCCACAGGAAGAACGGCCCGCCCATGATGGCGGTGACGATGCCGATCGGCAGTTCGGCCGGGGCGATGACGGTGCGGCTGACCATGTCGGCCAGCAGCAGCGTCACCGCGCCCAGAAGCGCCGAGTTGACCAGCAGCCAGCGGTGATCCGGCCCGCTGGCCAGCCGCAAGAGGTGCGGCACGACGATGCCGACGAAGCCGATGCCGCCCGAGACCGCGACGGCGGCGCCGGTGGCGGCGGCGACGGTCAGGATGGCGCGGTTCTTGACCTTTTGCACCCGAATGCCGACATGGCCGGCCGCCGCCTCTCCCAGCGCCAGCGCGTTCAGCCCGCGCGCCAGCCAGGGGGCGTAAAGCAGCGCCAGCGCCATGATCGGCGCCCCGGCCAGCAGCTTGGGCCAGTTCGCCCCGGCAAGCGAGCCCAGCCCCCAGAAGGTCAGGTCGCGCAATTCCCGGTCACTGGCGCGCAGGATCACCACGCCCGAAAGCGCCCCCATGATCGCGGCCAGCGCGATGCCGGCCAGCAGCATGGTCGCGACCGAGGTGCGCCCGCGCCGCGTGGCGATGCGGTAAAGCGCGATGGTGGTCAGCCAGCCGCCGGCAAAGGCCGCGACGGGCACCAGATACCAGCCGAAGAACGCCGCGATCCCGGCTGGCAGCGTGCTGCCCAGCACGATGGCCAGGATCGCGCCCAGCGAGGCGCCCGAGCTGACGCCGACGATGCCCGGATCGGCCAGCGGGTTGCGAAACAGCCCCTGCATCACCGCGCCCGAGACCGCCAGCGAGGCACCGACGAAGATGCCCATCAGCACGCGCGGCAGGCGGATGTCCATCAGCACCACCCGGTCCTGCACCGCAAGCTCGCGCCCCGCCATCAGGTCCGAGACCGCCCGCGTAAGCGACGTCCCCGAGGCCCCCCAGCCCAGCGAGATCACCGCCACTGCGGCCAGCAGCAGCGCCAGGAACAGGCCCAGGCGCCGGGCACGGTGGCTGCGGTCCCCTTCCAGCCGTTCGGGGCGAAGGTCGGGCGTCACGGCCACCATCACGACCCCGCATAGATCAGGTCGTGCAGCTCGACCGCGGCTTCGCCGGTGCGGGGGCCGAAGCCCAGCAGTTTCAGCCCGTCCATCATCACCAGCCGGCCCTCGCGCCCGGCCGGGGTCTGGGCCAGCGCCGGCATGGCCAGCGCGGCCTCTTTCGCCGCCGTGTGGCTGCTGCCGCCATTGGCATCCGCGTCCGCCCGTTCGTCGCCGCGCCGCATCATCAGGATGACATCGGGCGCCGCCTCGATCACCGCCTCGTCGGTGACGGGCTTGTAGCCCTGGACGCCCTGCATGGCGTTCTGCGCCCCGGCCAGCCGGATGATGCCGTCCGCCGCCGTGTCCGCGCCGCCGGCCATGACGCGCCCGCCCTGCAGGGACAGCACGAACAGCACCTTCTTCGGCTCGCCCACGGCCTGCGCCCGGCCGAGCGCCGTTTGCAGGTCGGCCGCCAGCCTTTCGTGCAGCGCGCGGCCCTTGTCGGGCACGCCGAGCGCCTCGGCGACCGCATCGACCTTGTCCAGCACGCCTTCGGCGTCATAGCGTTCCTCGACGCTGACAAAGGCCACCCCGGCCGATTGCAGCACCGCCACCGCTTCGGGCGGGCCGGCGCCGTCCTCGGCGATGATCAGGTCGGGCGAGACCGACAGCACCCCTTCGGGCGACAGCGCGCGGACATAGCCGACATCGGGCAGGGCATTGGCCTCGGGCGGCCAGTTCGAGGTGGTGTCGCGGCCGATCAGCCGCGCCTCTTCGCCAAGCGCATAGACGATCTCGGTCACCGAGCCGCCCAGCGACAGCACGCGCCGGGCCTCGGGATAGGTCTCGGCGCCGGCGGTGCCCGCCAGCAGGATCAGGGCAAGGGCCAGCCGTTTCATTCCGCCGCCTCGGCCAGCGCTGGCAGGTCGGCGACCAGCGTCGCCCATTGCTCGGCATTCCCGCCCTTTTCCGGGCGCAGCCCGAAGCATTGGAAGATCAGCGCCCCCTCGGCGTCGAACGCCTCGACCGAGATGGCCGGGCCGCGCTTGGTGGGCTTGTCCACCGCCCAGACCTCGGCGACATGATCGCCGCGCAGGTGCAGGTTGAAGCGCGGGTCCATCACGTTCAGCCACGGCCCCATGGGCCTGAGCGAATGGACCTTGCCGGAATGGATCTCGATGCAGCCCATGTTGCCGACGAAGAACATCACGCCCACGCCCCCGGCATGGACGCGCTCCAGAAGCGCCGGCACCGCCTCGACCGCCAGCGGCCGCACCAGGGGCGCGCCGGCAATGCGATAGGCGCCCAGCCGGTTCATCTTGAGCCGCCGGATCAGGATGTTGAACTGATGCGTATCGGTCATCGCCGCCCATTCCCGGCGCAGCGCATCGGCGCGCTCGGCGCCGGCCCTTGGCGGCTCGACCGGCGCGCGGGGCTCGAAGCTGGCGGTGTCCGACTGGTCCGGCAGCGCCAGGTCGCGCTTCAGCGCCTCCCAGGCCGGCAGGTCCGAGCCCTCGCGCAGGTGGATCTTGTGGACCGCATCGCCCGCCGCGTCGAAGACCTGGATCGAGCGGCGCGTGCCCGTCTCGGCCTCTTGCTCGACGGCGAAGGCATGGACCCAATGGCGCGGAAAGATGCGCAGGTCGATCTCGGGGTCCACGGTCATGGCGGCATGTTCGCCGTCGTGGAAGTCGTTATAGGTGCCGATCTTCTCGATCACGCAAGAGCGGTTGCGGGTCAGCGCCATGACCTCGCCCAGGGCCTGCACCCGCGGGATCAGCCGGCCGGGCAGCGGGTCGATGCGGGTGGTGCCGTGGCCGATCCGGGCCGCGACCAGCGCCGCCTCGGGGACGCCCAGCCGCTCGGCCAGGTCGAAGGGGCGGCCGCCGTCCTCGGCCAGGATGCGGCGCAGCTCTGCGGGGGAATGGTCGGTCATCGCGGTGTCCTTCATTGCTGTTGCGCGCCGGCCTCGGCCCTGTTCGGTTCCAGTCAGGGCGCAAGGAATCATTGACAGTTTTACTAAGAATATTTTACTTCGCGCAAGATGCCAGCCCCGTGGCCAGCCGCGAACTTCACGACATGACAACGGGGACACATGCCACGCCACTCGATCCGCGGCGCACTTCTGGCCGGAACGGCCTGCCTGACCGCCTTGACCTTCACCGCCCCGCTGCTGGCGCAGGAACGCGCCGGGGCCGATTCCGCACAATCCACCTATGTGCTCGACCAGATCGTGTTGCGCGCCGGCAAGCCCAAGGTGGCGTCGGAAGTGCCGCAATCGGTCTCGGTCGTGGACAGCCGGCAGCTTGAGGACATCGCGCCCATCCATATCGGCGAGGTGCTGGCCACGGTGCCCGGCGTCGCCGGCGTCGGCTCGGGCAGCTTCTTCGGGCAGGGGTTCAACATCCGCGGCTTCGGCTCCTCGGGTGCCGCGGCGTCAGAGTCCGGCATCGTCCAGCTGATCGATGGAGAAGAGAAATATTACGAATCCTACCGCCAGGGTGCCTTGTTCGTGGAACCTGACTTCCTGCGCCAGGTCGAGGTGTTGCGCGGTCCCGGCTCGTCCACGCTTTACGGTTCGGGCGCGCTTGGCGGCGTGATCGCCATGGAGACGATCGAGGCCGGCGACCTGATCGCCGAGGGCCAGACCTTCGGCGGCCGGAGCAAGCTCGGCTATGCCAGCAATCCCGACACGGTGCTGGGCAGCGTCGCGCTTGGCTGGCGCCCGGCCGAGGATTTCGAGGCGCTCGCCGCCTTCGCCTGGCGCAAGCTGGGCGATACCAAGGATGCGGACGGCAATACCACCGTGCGCGCGAACTCCAAGACGCCGAACCTGCTTCTGAAAGCCAAGAAGACCTTCGGCGACCAGTATGTCGCCTTCTCCTATCAGCATCTGGAGGCCAAGGGCGACGATCAGGACTTCAACCAGCTCGAAGGCGCGCAGGTCGGGCTGTTTCCCGGCTTTCCGGGTTGGGGGGTTGGTGACATCACGACCCGCGACCAGACCGCGCGCTTCATCTGGGGCTGGAACCCCGAAGACAATCGCTACGTCGACCTGACCGCGACCCTGTCCTATACCAACACGCTCAAGGACGTGCGGCAGGGCGACGACCCGGACGAGCCGATCATGGATTCTCTGCTGGGGGAACGCGACTACCGGCTGTGGAAATTCAAGCTGAGCAACGTCGCAGACCTGTCGGGGGCGGGTTACGACCACCACCTGACCACCGGCGCCGAGGTGCTGAAACAGGACCGCTCCTCCAGCGTTCCGTCGAGCTCGCATCCCGAGGCCTATACCCGCGCCTGGGCCGCCTATGCGTTGTCCGAATTGACCTGGGGCGACCTGACGATCAACTCCGGCCTGCGCTACGAAAAGCAGCGCACCGAGCCGAAATCCTCGGTCACGGTGACGGATGACACCTACGACGCGGATTCGGTCGAACCGCAGGTCGCCGCCATCTACCGCCTGAACGACAGCCTGTCGGTCTTTGGCTCAGTGGCTTTCGTGAACCGCATGCCGACGGTGGACGAACTTTACGACAGCTTCATGGGAGGCGCGCCTTCGGGTGACCTGAAGGACGAGAAGGGCAAGAACATCGAGCTGGGCCTGTCCTATCACGGCAGCGGCATCCTGACCGCGAGCGACGAGGCGGTGGTGAAGCTCACGCTGTTCCGAAACCATATCGACGACATGATCGTGCGCACCAATGCGCCCGCGCCGATGCCGGCCTATGTCAATATCGACCGCGCCTATCTGCGCGGCGGTGAACTCGAGGCGACCTATTCCGTCGCCGCATGGGAGTTCGGAGCGGCCTTCTCGGTCGTGAATGGGGTGGATCAGGACGGTGCCGACCTGGACACGCTGCCCAACAACCGCGTGACCCTGCAGGCGATCTGGCAAGCCAGCGACGCTTTGCGCCTTGGCCTGCGCAGCACGCTGGCCGATGGCCGCGACAAGCCTAACGGCACGCATCGCGCCGGCTACGGCGTGCATGACGTCTTTGCCACCTGGGTGCCACAAGGCGGTGCGGCGGCGGGGATCAAGGTCCATGTCGGCGGCGACAATGTCACCGACCGCGACTACACGCCCGCAACCTGGCTCAGCGGTCCGGCGCCGGGGCGGAACTTCAAGCTGTCGGTCTCTCGCAGCTTCTGATCCGCACCACCCCGGGGATGACGGCCAGCCTTGCAAGGCTGGCCGTTTCCCTTGAGGGCTTCACCGTTCCCCAAATACTCAAGCGTCCCTGCGCCGCCTGGGCGATCACCCTGCCAGCCGGGCATAGGCCCCGCCGCGGGCGATCAGCGCGCCGTGATCGCCCGCCTCGACGATGCGGCCCTCCTGCATGACCACGATGCGGTCGGCATGGCGGATCGTGCCCAGCCGATGCGCGATGACCAGCGTGGTGCGGCCCAGGGCCAGCGCGTCCAGCGCCGACTGGATCTCGCGTTCGGTCTGGCTGTCCAGCGCCGAGGTCGCTTCGTCCAGGATCAGGATCGGCGGGTTCTTGAGGAAGGCGCGGGCGATGGCGACGCGCTGCTTCTGCCCGCCCGACAGCATCACCCCGCGTTCGCCGACAAGGGTGTCGAGCCCTTCGGGCAGGCTTTCGATCAGCGGCCCCAGCCGGGCCTGGCGCGCAGCCTCGATGATCTCGGCGTCCGAGGCACCCAGCCGGCCATAGGCGATGTTCTCGCGCAGCGTGCCGCCGAACAGGAACACGTCTTGGCTGACCAGCCCGATCTGGCGGCGCAGGCTGTGAAGCTGCATCCGGTCCAGCGCGATGCCGTCCACGGTGATGCGGCCCTGCGTCGGTTCGTAAAAGCGGGGCAGCAGCGCCAGCAGCGTCGTCTTGCCGGCGCCCGAGGGGCCGACGAAGGCCACCGTCTCGCCCGAGCGGATGGTCAGGTCGATGCCTCGCAGGATCGGGCGGTTGGCATCGTAGGAAAAGCCCACGCCCTCGAAGCGGATGTCGCCCCCAAGCGGCGGGGCGGGAACGGCATCCGGGGCGTCGCGGATCTCGGGCTCGGTCGCCAGCAGTTCCTGATAGCGGCGAAAGCCGGCGATGCCGCGCGGATAGGTCTCGATCACCGCGGCGATCTTTTCCAGCGGGCGGTAGAAGACGCCGACGAGCAGCAGGAAGCCGACGAAGCCGCCGGTGGTCAACGCGCCTGTCAGCACGAAGCCGGCGCCGATCACCATCACCACCACCTGCACCAGCCGCAGCCCCATGTATTGCAGCGCCAGCGATCCGGCCATGATGCGATAGGCATCGAGCTTGGCGGCGCGATAACGCTGGTTGTCGGCGGCGAACAGTTCGCTTTCATGCGCTTCGTTGCCGAAGGCCTGCACGACGCGCACGCCGCCAAGCGCCTCTTCCAGCCGGACGTTGAAATCGCCGACGCGGGAGTAGATCGCCTGCCAGGTCTGCGTCATGCGCCCGCCATAGACGATCACCAGCGCCAGCATCGCCGGCACCACCAGCGCCACGACCAGCGCCAGATCGGGATTGATCGCGAACATCAGCGCGAAGGCGCCGAAAAAGGTCATGATGGCGATGAAGGCATCCTCGGGGCCGTGATGGGCGACCTCGCCGATCTCTTCCAGGTCGCGGGTGACGCGGGCGACCAGCTTGCCGGTGCGGGCGCGGTCATACCAGCGCCAGGACAGCCGGGTCAGGTGGTCGAAGGCGCGGGCGCGCATCTCGGTCTCGATGTTGATGCCCAGCTTGTGGCCCCAATAGGTGACGATCGCCATCAGCCCGGCATTCAGCGTGTACAGTCCCAGCAACCCGGCAGCCGCCAGCATGGTCAGGCCCCAGTCGCCCTGCGGCAGCAGGTGGTCGATGAAGGCGGTGACCGCCAGCGGGAAGGCCAGCTCCAACAGGCCCGACAACACCGCGCAGCCGAAATCCAGCCAGAAAAGCCCCATCCAGGGGCGGTAATAGGCGAAGAACGCGCGCAGCATGGCAGTTTCCTTCCAATTCCTTCGTCGGGCGGGGCCGGCGACGGGTCGCCATCCTCGCGGTGCAGCACCCGCGGCCGCATCGGGTCGCCCGTTCCGTCCGCTTGGCCAGTTCGGGCAGGGCGATGACGGCGCTGCGGCCCCGTGCGTGGCATATCCGGCGGGCGGGGGGAAGCCCCCGGCTTACGCGGCCTCCAGGGCCGGTCCCCGACAGCCCTGACCGGCCGGCCATGTGTGCCGTTGGGATCGCGCCGTCGTTCCGCCACGGCGTTCCAGGGAAACCTGTCGGCTTTTTTGCGGCCGGGGCGCAGTCGCCGTGCCGGGATATTCCCGGCACGGCGCGAATCGCGCGGCATGACAACCCAGGGAAGAATGCCGCATATTCCCGCACCGGGAAAAGACAGGCCCCGGAATCCCATTTTTTCGTGATGATCGAGTGTCCGACGGCTTTCATTTCAGGCAGCCCAATCGTGAAAATCACAACCCGCAGTCTTTTCGATTAATGGTTTATTCGAAACAGCCTGTGTTCACGAAAACATTATCGAGCCGCAAGATTTCGTGATAGGATCGAAAATGGAGCAACCCACGTTCTGTCGGAGGATTCCACGATGGCCGGTAGTGAGAAGAAGGAGACGGGAAAGACCCTGGAAATGCGGGTGGCCGAGCTTGAGGATAAGCTGAAGGGCCTGGAGGTCACCGAAGAGGAAATGCGCGCCTATAACAAGGTCGCCTCGATGATGGCCACGGCCCAGCCCGCGGCCGCGGCAACCAGCCCGGCCCTGACCCCCGTGCCGGATGCCTGCGTGATACAGCAATGCGTCCGCCCCTGCGTGATCAGCCAATGCACTGTGATTTCGCAATGTATCCGGCCTTGCGTGGTGCAAGCCTGCACCATCCGCGCCTGCACCATCATCCAGCCCTGCATCAACGAATGCGGCGGCGGCTGCGCGCCCGGCGGCGGCGGCTTCAGCGGAGGAGGTTTCGGCGGCCTGGGCGGCTGAGCAGCCCGTTGCATGACCAGTGGAGGGGCGAATGCATGTCCTGTTTCCCGTCGTTCCCTTCGCCGATATCGGCCGGCCGGCCATGGGTGTCGGCCTGCTGATCGCCGAGGCGCGCGAGGCCGGTCACAGCGCCGAGGCGCTTTATCTGAATATCGACATGGCCGCCCGCATCGGGCTGGTGCCCTATCAGCGCATTGCCACGAATTTCCCGCCGAACCTGCTGATCGGCGAATGGCTTTTCTCCGCGGAATTGTTCGGGGATGAAATATCATCGCCCGATGAATTCATTCGCGACATTCTGCATCCGCATTTGGGCGATGACCGCGACATTTATGCCGCGATGCGGCAAATCCGGGCGCTGCTGCCGGATTATCTGGACGCCTGCATGGCCCAAATCATCGCGCGCCGTCCCGACGTGGTCGGTTTCAGCACGGTCTTTCACCAGACCTGCGCCTGCCTTGCCTTGGCGCGGCGGCTGAAGGCGCTGCCCGATCCGCCGGTCGTCGTGTTCGGCGGCGCGAATTGCGAAGGCGAGATGGGCTGGCAGATGATCCGCAGCTTTCCCTGGATCGACCATGTCTGCTCGGGCGAGGCGGATATCAGCTTTCCGCTGCTGCTCGACCGGCTCTCGGGTCGTCGCGAGCCGGGGCCGATCCCCGGCGTGCTGGACCAGGGCGCGGCCGAGGCGCCGCTGCGCTCGCAGGGCGTGACGCAGATGGACCGGCTGCCCTATCCCGATTTCGACGATTACTTCTTGCACCTGGCGCAATCGCCGCTGGCGGGCCAGTTCCAGGGGCACCTGGTCTTCGAGACCTCGCGCGGCTGCTGGTGGGGCGCCAAGCATCACTGCACCTTCTGCGGGCTGAACGGCGACACCATGGCCTTCCGCTCGAAATCCCCCGACCGGGCCTTTGACGAGATCACCTGGCTCGCACAGCGCCACAA
Organism: Paracoccus sp. SSJ; assembly: GCF_030234105.1. Classification (NCBI taxonomy): domain Bacteria; kingdom Pseudomonadati; phylum Pseudomonadota; class Alphaproteobacteria; order Rhodobacterales; family Paracoccaceae; genus Paracoccus; species Paracoccus sp. SSJ. The sequence goes on from NZ_JASSPE010000003.1 coordinate 17,662, forward strand.
GGCCAGCCGGGTCGGCTGCGTGGACAACATCCTCGACATGAAATACGTCACCACGCTGTTTCCGCGGCTGGCCGAGGCGGGCTATCACCTCGACCTGTTCTACGAGGTCAAGTCGAACCTGCGGCTGGACCAGTTGCGGCAGATGCGGGCGGGGGGCGTGACCCAGATCCAGCCCGGCATCGAAAGCTTTTCCGACCGGGTGCTGAAGCTGATGGACAAGGGCTGCACCGGATTCCAGAACATCCAGTTGATGCGCTGGTGCCGCGAGCTGGGGATCGAGGTGGCCTGGAACGTGCTTTCCGGCTTTCCGGGCGAGGAACCCGAGGAATATGCCGCCATGGCCCGGCTGATCCCGCGGTTGACGCATCTGGACCCGCCCTGTTCCTGCGGCATGCTGCGGCTGGACCGCTTCAGCCCGTTCCACAGCCGGGCCGAGGCCCTGGGCATCCGCCGCATGCGTCCGGCGAGGGCCTATTTCTACGTCTATCCGCTGGGTCGGCGGGAATTGTCGCGGCTGGCCTATTTCTTCGATTTCGACCACGAGCCGGGCTGCGAGCCGGCCGTCTATGTCAGCCCCGTCCAGGCCGCGGTCGCCGATTGGCGCAATGCCAGCCTGGCCCCCGAGGGCCGGCCCATGCTGGATGCGGAATTCGATGCGGGCGGCGTCACCATCCGCGACAGCCGTGCCGTCGCGACCGCCCGCCGCCACCGGCTGACCGGGCTTGCCGCGCGGCTTTACGCGCTTTGCGACAGCGCGGCCTCGATCGCCGGGCTTGCCCATGCCACCGCCGAGCCCGAGGCGCGGATCGAGGCCGAACTGGCCGATCTGGACCGCGCACGGCTGATCGCCCGGCAGGGCGAGCGCGCGCTGGCGCTCGCCGTCTTCCGCATCCGTCCCCCGACCATCCAGGCAGAGAGCCATGCCCTTTCGGAACCCGCTGTTGCCTGAGCATTTCCTGACCTGGGCCGAGCCCCCCGACGAGGGCGGCGACGAGTTGCTGCGCATCGTGTCATGGCGGCGGGCGCTGACGCTCAAGGGCCATTCCTTCCGCGAATTCAGCCGCGAGGTAGTGCCGCTGCTCGACGGCCGCACCGGCATCGACCGGATCTGCGACGAGGTTGCCGACATCTTCGCCCGCGAGGATCTGGAGGCCGCGCTGGAGATGCTGGGCGGGCAGGGGGTCGTGGTCGAGGGCGGAGGGGCGGATGCGGCCGCCCTGCCGGCCGGGTTGCAGCCGCAACTCGCCTGGCTCAGCGAGGCCGCGCCCGAGGGCCGTGCCGCTCAGCGGCACCTGACGGCGGCGCGCGTGGTGCTGTTCGGGGCCGGCGGGCCGGGTGCGGCGGCGGCGCGTGGTCTCGCGGCCGCCGGGATCGGCGAATTGCTGATCGTCGATCCGGCCGAGGTCGGCGCCAGCGACAGCTATTTCTCGCCGCTGTTTCGGCCCGGCGATGCCGGCAGCCTGCGCGCCGAGGCCCTGGCCGATGCGCTGGCCGAACTGGCGCCGGATTGCCGCATCCGCGCCCGGACCACCCGCCCCGACAGCCCGCAGGACATCGCCGCGCTGATCGAGGGGGCGGCCATGGTGCTTTGCTGTCTCGACGCCGGAGAGCTGAACCTGGTGCTGAAGCTGAACCGGGCCTGCCGCGACCTCGGCATGCGCTGGCTGGCCGGTGGCATGGAGGGGCTGGACCTTGTCGTCGGCCCCGGCTTTTCCGGCGACCCCGATGCCGCCTGCTACATGTGCTGGCGCATGCGCGAGGTCGCCTGCGCCGCCAATCCGCAGGCCCGTTTCGCGCTGGAGCGGCATCTGGACCGGCTGCGCCGCGATCTGTCCGCCCGGCGCGAAAACCTGGCCATGGGCGCCGATATCGTCGGCGGCATGATGGCGGCCGAGGCGGTCGCGGTGCTGACCGGTGCCGGAGAGCCGGCGCTGGACGGGCGTTTCCTCGTGGTGGAACTGCCCGGGCTGCGGCAGGAAAAGCATGGCGTGCTGCGCAAGCCCGGCTGCCCGGTCTGCGGCGGGACGGCGAGATGAGGGACGATGCGGTGCAGGCCGAACGGCTGGGTGCGGCGCTGGTCAGCCGCCGTTGCGGGCTGGTGCGCGAACTCGCGCCGCAGGGCAGGGGCCCCGAGGAACCCTGTCCGCCGCATCTGTGGACGGCGACGCTGGCGCATTACGATTTCCGCGCCGCCGGTCCCTCCGAACGGCTGAATGCCGGCAAGGGCCGGACCGAGGCCGAGGCGCGGCTTTCCGCCCTGGGCGAGGCGATCGAGCGGTATTCGGCCTATCACTGGGACGCCTCGCGCGTCCGCGTCGGCCCGGCGCTGCCCGGCGCGATCACCCCCGCCGATTGCGTGCTGCATTCCGAGGCGCAATATCGCGCCGGCCTGCCCTATCCGCGCTGGAGCCCCGCGACCGAGACGAGCTGGATCGAGGGGGTCGAGCTGCCCTCGGGCCGGCCGGTCGAACTGCCGGCGGGGCTGGTCTATCTGCTCAGCCCGCTGCCCCGGCCCCAGGATCATGTCGCCGCCGTCACCTCGAACGGGCTGGCGGCAGGGTCCGACCTGACCCGCGCCGTCATCGGTGGCCTTTGCGAGTTGATCGAGCGCGATGCGCTGATGATCACCTGGCTCAACCGCCTGCCCGCCACGCTGATCGAGACGCCCGAGACCGGCTGCATGGCCGCCGCGATCATCAGGCACTACCGCCGCTTCGGGGTCGTGGTGCGGCTTTTGTCGCTGGCCACCGACCAGGCCGCCTTCGTGGTCATGGCCGTGGCCGAGAACCCGGACCCGGCGCAGGGCGCGCGCATCGTCGGCATGGGTTGCGACCCCGACCCGGCCTCTGCCGTCGACAAGGCGATGTTCGAGCTGTGCCAGGCCCGGCCCAGCATGATCTCGCGCCTTGCCCGCAGCGACGCGGCCGAGCGGTTGCGCGGCCCCGAGGATGTGCGCGACCTCGACGACCACCCGCTTTATCATGCCCTGCCGCGCAATCTGGGCGCGTTCGATTTCTTGTTCGCCTCGGGCAGCCGGGTGCGGCTGGACGACCTGCCGCGCCCGGCTGTCCCGGACCCCGAGGCGGTGCTGGCCCGGCTGGTCGAGGTCGCGAATGCCGCCGGTGCCCGCATCGCCTATGTCGATATCACCGCGCCGGACATCGCGCCGCTTGGCCCGCGCGTGGTGCGCTGCTTTGCGACCGGGTTCCAGCCGATCCATTTCGGCCATGGCGAGGGCCGCCTGGGCGGGCGCCGGCTTTACGAGGCGCCGCTGCGCTGGGGCCTGCGCGCCGAGCCGCTGGCCGAGGCCGACCTGAATCCCTGTCCCCATCCGCTGGCGTGATCCGATGAGCATCCCCGTCCACGACCCCACCGCCCTGTCTCGCCTGTTTCACCTGAATTCCGAGCCTTGGCTGAACGAGGCCGCCTATCGCGCCGGTCCCTATCTGCAGGATTTCCGCAGCTATCCGCAGGCGCCGCGCGTGGTCTTGCCCGCAACCGATCCGGGCGGGGTCGAGGCGCTGGCGATGGGGCGTCGCTCGACCCGCGCCTTCCTGCCCGAGCCGTTGCCGCTTGCGGCCCTGGCGCGGCTGATGCGCGCCGGATACGGGCTGACCGGCCCCGAGCCATTCGAGACCGGCGGCCGGTTCCTGCGCCGCAGCGTGCCCTCGGCCGGCGGCACCTATCCGCTGGAGATCTATGCGCTGGTGGCGCGGGTCGAGGGGCTGGCGCCCGGCATCCATCACTACGACGCCCAGGGCGATGCGATGGAACTGCTGCGCCCCGGCCCCTGGCAGGCCGAGGCCGAGCCGATGTTCTACACCTGGCCCTTCGTGGCCGAGGCGCCGGTCATCCTGTGCCTGGCCGCGATCTTTTCGCGCACGCAGAAGAAATACGGGCCGCGCGGCTATCGCTATGTGCTGCTCGAGGCAGGGCATGCCGCGCAGAACCTTTGCCTTGCGGCGGCCGAGCAGGGGTTGGCGAGCCTGTGCATGGGCGGATTCCGCGACAGCCGGCTGAATGCGCTGATCGGGCTTTCCCAGCCCGGGGAGGGCGTGGTCTATACCCTGGCCTTCGGCCGCCCCGTCGCCCCGGGCGAGGCGCGGCCCGGCGGTTCGGCCGGGTAGCGCCGGCAAAAACCGCCGCTTTGCCGCGATGAACCGTTGATCGCCGCCCCGTTATGGCGAATCCTTGGAAAACTCATGGGTTGCGGGTGTGTCGCGCGTCAGGTGCGAGTCGCGGCAAGGGATGCATATGCAGTTGGACGGCCTTTTGCAGGTTCTTGAGGCGCTGCGGCTGCGCAAGGCGCGGGCGCTTCTGTATTTCCTGCTGGCCGACCGGACGCCGGTGCATCGCACGGAAAAGGTCACCGACCTGTTCTGGCAGAACTCGGACGAGCACAAGGCCTCGGCCTCTTATCGGCAGGCGGTCAAGCATATCCGCCGCGCCATGGAGGTCATGCCGGGCTGGGCGCTGGAAACCAGCGCGGGCGAGATCGCGCTGCGCCTGCCGGGCGGCTTCGTGCTGCAGGAAGAGCTGGCGGCGCGGCTGTCGGCCTCGGGCTGGGATGCCGGCGAGGCCGGCCGCATCCGGCTGCTGATCGACCAGACCGTGCAGCTCGAGGGGATCAGCGCCTCGTTCGACAGCTGGCTGGCGATCACCCGTGCCGGCCTGCTGGCCGGGGTGCGGCAGGTGCTGGACCGCCGCCTTGCGGGGCTTGCGGGTTCCGACCCGGAAACCCAGCGCGCGCTGGCCGAATTCGCCGTCGCGCTGGAGCCGTCGAACGAGAACGCCACGCGGCTTCTGATGCGGCTCGACTGGCAGGCGGGCCGGCCGACCCGCGCCATCGAGCGCTACAACACGCTTTACGCCCATCTGGACGAGATGTTCGACCAGGAGCCCGAGGCCGAGACCGTCGAGCTGCTGGCGGCGATCAAGCTGGACCCCGGCGGCGGCGGGCAGCACCGGCAGCGCGACCGGCTGCCGCAGGCCAGCCTGTCGGTCCTGCTGCTGGAGGCCGAGGGCGAGGGGCACGGGCTGGAAAGCCTGACCAACGTGCTCTTCTCGGATCTGCGCATGCGCATGGGCCGCTTCCGCGAATGGTGCATCGTCGAGGAGGGCGCCCCCGATCCCGCGCAGGTGCGCGTCACGCTGAAGCCGTTCCACCTGCCCGCCGGGCTGCGGCTTTTCGTCGAGGTGCAGCGCGGCGCCGGCGGGCATCTGGTCTGGTCGGAATGGATCGAGGCGCCGCAGACCGATTGGGAGGCCAAGGTCCGCGTCCTGCTGTCCAACATCGCCAATGCGCTGTCGGTGGTGGTCTCGGACCGGTCGCTGTCGGATTCCGGCTCGGGCATCTATGACAACTGGCTCAGGGCGCAGGCGCTTCTGGACAGCTGGTCGCCCGAGACCGAGGCCGAGGCGCTGGCCATCCTGCGCGAGATCGCCGCGCGCTCGCCGCCCTTCGGCCCCGCCCATGCCGAACTGGCGGGCGCGCTGAACGTGCGCCATGTGCTTTTGCCCGGCACCTACCAGACCGAGGAGCTCAAGCGCGACGCCATGCATCACGCCATCGTCGCCGTCACCGCCGATCCGCTGGACACTCGCGCGCATCGCGTGCTGGCCTGGTGCTTTTGCCATCTGGGCTATTTCGACCTGGCCGAGTTCCATTTCGACCAGGCGCTGGTGCTGAACCGCAACAACCCGCTGACGCTGGCCTCCTGCGCGCTCGGCTGCGCCTTTGCGGGCGATCTGGGGAAGGCCGCCGGGCTGGTGGCCGAGACCAAGCGCCATGCCGCGGTGATGGAGCCCTTTCACCGGATCTATCTGGCGGCGGCGGATTATCTGTGCGGCGACTTCGCGGCGGCGGCGCGGCAATGCGAAGGCGGCGCCGGGCTGATGCCGACGGTGGGCGGCTGGCACAGCGCCGCCTTGTGGCGGCTGGGACAGGCCGAGGCGGCGGCGCGGCGGATTCACGCCTATCTGGCCGAGTTGCGCGGGCAATGGCACGGCCCCCTCGACCCGACGGATGCGCAGATCCTCGACTGGTTCCTGTCCATCTTTCCCCTGCGCAACGAAGACTGGCGGCAAGAGCTGCGCGAGACGCTGGAACAGGCCGGCGCGTCCAGTTGCCGCTTTCACGCCTAGCGGCACATGTTCGTGGCATAGATCCCGACCGAGCGGTGAAAGGCGCGCAGGGGGCTCGACATGATCTCGTTCTTCACGTCCCTGGCCGGCCTGCCGCTGGCGTCCTTGAAGCGGCTGCGCTCGCGGATCGCCTGCTCGACATGCGCCTCCAGCGCGGTTTGCAGCGCCGGGGTCCAGCCCGGCTCGGCGCGGGCGGCGAACTCACGCACCATCTCCATGATCTCGGTCTGCATGCCGGCCAGCATCAGCGCCCGGTCCAGTTCATAGGACAGCGGCGGGCGAAACCCCTCGGCCTCGCCCTGGGCGCGCAGCATGGCATCGGCGATGGCCAGCGTCTCGTCCGAGGGCACGACCAGGATGCGGGTGTTGCGGTCGGGCTTTTTGCTGCCGCGGCGGCGGCTTTCGAACTCGATGCGGACGGTGGTGGCGTCCAGGATCGCCTCTCGCTCGGCATCGCTCAGCGGCGCCGTGCCGTCATGGGCCGAGAAATCCTGCACCACCAGCGCGCGCTTGATGCGTTCCTCCAGCGCGTCCAGTTCGGCCTTGGGCACGCCGGACTTGCCCCGCTGCGACAGATCGACCATCAGCCGGCCGATATATTCGACGTTCAGCGGCTCGCCGTCGCCGCCCTTTTTGGCGCTGATGCTGCCGTCCTTGTGCAGCCACGCCTCGGGCTGGTCCACCTCGGCCCCGATGATGATGTATTTGCGGCGCGTCCCTGTCATGGTCGTTTCTCCGTTATTGCCTGGCAAGCGTGATCAGTTCCAGCATGGTCGCGGGCCGGGGCAGGCCGGCGGTCGCTTCGGTTTCGGGCGCCAGCACGACGCGGCGGATCGAGCCCAGGACCGAGCCGCGCAACAAGGCGCTGCCCAGCGGGCCGAAGCCGCCCAGCCGGCCGTGCAGCTGCGCCTCGACCATCAGGAACTGGTAGAGCGGCCCCCATTCCAGCCCCTCGGCATCGATGCGGATCGGCGCCTGCGGATGGGCGGCGGCGAAATCGTCGGCCAGCCGGGCGGGGGCGATGCGCGTGGGCCAGTCGCCGGGCAGGGCGGCGATGGCGGCGCGGATCGGATCGTTGCCGGGCCGCAGTGAGCCGGCCTCGGCGGCCGAGCGGTTGTCGAGCGCGATCACCGCCGCCGCCGTCACCGGCGCGCGCAGTTCGGGCGCCACGCTGGCCGAGATGCCGGTCAGCGGCGCGCCGGGGCTGGCGCCGAGGAACAGCGGCCAGTCGATATGCCAGTCGGTCTCGGCCTCGCTGGGGGCGTAGCCGCGCTTGAGCAGCGTGCCCAGGTTGTGCAGTCCCGAGCGGCCCAGATGATAGGCCGCCAGCGGCAGGGCGTGGAAGGCGCGGCACAGCCCGTGCAGCAACGTGGTCTCGTCCAGCGCCCAGCAACCGGGCAGGGCATCGCCGTCCAGCGCCGCGATCTGGGGATGCAGGAATCGCGGCAGCAGGTCGCCGGCCAGGATGCCGTGCCAGCAGCGCAGGGCATGGGCGCGGGCCAGGACATAGGCACGGAACGGCTCCAGCTCCTCGGCCATCAGGTGGCGGGCCAGCCGGTTGTGGAACTGCATCCAGGCCACCGTCAGCTCGTGCAGCATCAGCGAGTCGCGGTTGCGCTCGTCATAGAGCGCCCGGATCGGCCGGGGATCGGGGTCCGACGAGGCGCCGGCGGCACGGCCATAAAGCCGTGCCAGCCGCGCACCGCGGGTCAGGCGGAACAGGCAGGTCTCGGGATCGTAGACATGCGTCAGCATGGCCGGGCCGGGACCATAGACCGTTTCCAGCGTCAGCGGATTGTCGATCAGGTTGTAGCGCCTGGCCGGGCCGACGCCGCCTTCGGGCCGGGTATAGGGCACGCTGTCGGCCGGCACGCTGCTGCCCATGTCATGGCCCATCAGTTGCGCCAGATAGGTATAGCCCGAGGGGATATGCGCGGTCAGCTCAAGGCAGGCCGCGCGCCAGTCGGGCGTTGTGTTCAGCAGGATCTGGGGCAGGCGCTGGCCGATGTCGGGGCGGTCGTCGGCCTGGGACAGCGGCGAGGCCAGCGCCCCCATGTCGCGCAGCGACCCCATCAGCGGCGCGCAGCCCATGGGGCAGCCGCCTTGCCCCGGTCCCGGTGCCCGCAGGTTTCTGGCCAAGCTGTCGTCGCGCATCGCAATCCTCACAGATAGGGCAGGCCCGTCTCGTCGGTGAAAGGCGGCGCGGCTGCGTCGGGACGGCAGATCCAGACGCTGAGCGGCCCTTCGGGCGGCGAGATCTCATGGCAGGCGGGCGGGGTGTCGAAGCAGCCGCCGGCATCCGCATCGCCCGGCGGCGCGGGATGGATGGCGACGGCCTCGGGGAACAGCAGGGCGGCGCGGCGGGCATAGCCGCGGATGCGGTTGCGCACCGCTTGCAGCGCGCCCTCGCGGCCAAAGGAGCGGGCGGCCAGCAGCTCCATCAGGTTCAACTCCATCAGCAGCAGCTCGCGCAGGGCTTTCCCGGCCGCCCGCACCGGATCGCGATGGGCGCCATAGCCCAGCACCGGGTCCTGCCCCTCGGGGCTCATGCTGCGGCAGATCATGATGCGAGGGTCGCCCGCGGCCCCGATCTGCCACCAGTCGGTGCGCCGCCGCAGCGCCGCCCCGTCGCGCGCGCGATCAAGCTGTGCGGCCAGCCCGGCCTGCCGAACCCATTCCGCAGCCACCGGCACGGCGGGACGCCGGCCCAGCCACCAATCCGCGACCGCGCGCCGTTCGCAGGCTTCGTCCATCGCGGCCTCGCGCGCCGGGCCGGGATCGGGATGCGCCGCCAGCCCGTCGCGCCAGGGCTCGAACGCGCCGTCCCCGGCGCGAAAGGCGGCCAGCGCCAGGATCTCGGCGGTCTCGCCGATGCAGCGGTCGAAGGCTTCGTCCCGGTTCCGGCCGGCGCCGCTGGCGGTGAGGCCGTCCCGGGTCAGCGCCTGCAGGATGACGAAGCCGGGGGCAAAGAAGCTTTCGCGCCAGTCATGGCGTTGCCAGTTTTCGGTCAGGTCGGGGGCGCGGGGGCCGGGTTTTTCCATCGCGTCGCGGGTGTCCTTGGCAGAGGGCTTTCCCGATCTTCGCGCAAGCCTGTGATTGCGGCGTGAATTTCCCGCGCCCGCTGGCGGGACGAATGGCAAACATTCCGTGGCGCTGCCGGATGCCGGCGGGCGGACGCTACGGAACCCGGGCCGCTTTCCGATGCACAGGCCATGCGCATCAAGCAAGAAACAACATGATAATTCGAAGACTACATATTGGTGTCATTGAATTTTCATAAAACAATGCGACAGAGCCGCGGTGACCGGCGCGGTGTCTGCCTGCTGCCTGCCATACCAGACGGTCCAGTTGCGAATTGACACCCCGGCCCCTGGCAGGTGACAAATCCGCAGAGGGAGGCGGATGGCGCATGGCGGGCTCTGGCCCAGGTGCTGCCGTCCGGGAACGATGACGCCGCAAGGCACGACTCGGAGGATTACCATGCAAAGAACCCTATTCTGGCTTGCGGGGATGATGGCGCTGCCCGTCGCGGCCGAGGCCAAGACCGAAATCTCGTGGTGGCACGCGATGACCGGCGCCAATGCCGAGGTGGTGACCAAGATCGCCGGCGACTTCAACGCGAGCCAATCGGATTACGAGGTGAAGCCGGTCTTCAAGGGCACCTATCCCGAGACGCTGAACGCCGGCATCGCCGCCTTCCGCGCTGGGCAGGCGCCCGACATCATTCAGGTCTTCGACGTGGGCACGGGCGTGATGATGGGCGCGCAGGGCGCGATCAAGCCGGTGGCCGAGGTGCTGCAAGAGGGCGGCTATGCCTTCGACAAGGGGCAGTATCTGCCCGGCATCGTCGGCTATTACTCGACGCCCGAGGGCGACATGCTGTCCTTTCCCTACAACTCCTCCTCGCCGATCCTGTATTACAACAAGGACATCTTCGAAAAGGCGGGGCTGGATGTCGAGAACCCGCCCAAGACCTGGGCCGAGGTCTGGGCCGCCGCGCGCCAGATCAAGGAATCGGGGGCCGCGACCTGCGGCTATACCTCGACCTGGCTGACCTGGATCCATACCGAGAACTTCGCCGCCTGGAACGACGTCAGCTGGGGCACGAACGAGAACGGCCTGGCCGGCCCGCCCGAACTGAAGATCGACGGCCCGCTGTTCGTCAAGCACTTCCAGGAGCTTGCGGATCTGGCGAAAGAGGGCGTCTTCGTCTATGGCGGCCGCACCAGCGAGGCCAAGCAGAACTTCACCTCGGGCGAATGCGGCATCCTGACCGAAAGCTCGGGCGGGCTTGGCGACATCGTCAAGTCGGGCATGAACTACGGCATCGGCCAGCTGCCCTATGACGAGACGGCCGAGGGTGCGCCGCAGAACACCACGCCGGGCGGCGCCTCGCTCTGGGTGATGGGCGGCAAGTCGGAAGAGACCTACAAGGGCGTCGCCGCCTTCTTCAACTACCTGTCGCAGACCGACGTGCAGCAATACCTGCACGAGCAGTCGGGCTATCTGCCGGTGACCATGGCGGCTTACGAAGTCACGAAGGGTTCGGACTTCTACCAGCAGAACCCGGGCCGCGAGACGCCGATCCTGCAGATGATGGGCAAAGAGCCGACCGAGAACTCCAAGGGCGTGCGCGCGCCGAACCTGCCGCAGCTGCGCGACATCCAGAACGAGGAATACGAAAAGATGCTGGCCGGCCAGCAGGACGCGGCCACGGCGCTGAAGAACGCCGTCGAGCGCGGCAATGCCGCGATCAGGGAAGCCGTGGGCGGCTGAAACCAAGGGCGGGCGTTTCGGCGCCCGCCCGATCCGACAAGGGGGACGGATGAGACGCACGGTCTTTCCGCACAAGCTGCTGCCCTGGCTGCTGCTGGCGCCGCAACTGGCGATCACGCTGATCTTCTTCTATTGGCCGGCGGCGCAGGCCTTTCGCCAGTCCGTGCTGCGCGAGGATGCCTTTGGCCTGAAGACGACCTTCGTGGGGCTGGCGAATTTCCGCAAGGTGCTGAGCGATCCGAACTATCTGAACTCGGTCCGGGTGACGGTGGTGTTCTCGGTGCTCGTCGCCTTTTGCGCCATGGCGATTGCGCTGTTCCTGGCGGTGCAGGCGGAAAAGATCATTCGCGGCAAGGGCTTCTACCGCACATTGATGATCTGGCCCTATGCGGTGGCGCCCGCCATCGCCGGCATGCTGTGGCTGTTCATGTTCAATCCCAGCTTCGGCACGCTGGCCTGGCCGCTGCGGCAGATGGGCATCTACTGGAACCCGCTGCTGGATGGCGAACAGGCGATGGCGCTGGTGGTCGCGGCCGCGACGTGGAAGCAGATCAGCTATAATTTCCTGTTCTTCGTCGCGGGCTTGCAGGCGGTTCCCCGATCGCTTCTGGAGGCTGCGGCCATCGACGGCGCCTCGCGCCGCCATGCCTTCTGGACCATCACCTTTCCGCTGCTGGCGCCGACGACATTCTTCCTGCTGGTGGTGAATACGGTCTATGCGCTGTTCGACACCTTCGGCATCATCCATGCCGTGACCGGCGGCGGCCCGGGCAAGGCGACCGAGACGCTGGTCTACAAGGTCTATAACGACGGCTTCGTGAACCTGATCATGGGCGATTCCGCCGCGCAATCGGTGATCCTGATGATCATCGTGATCGCGCTGACCGCCTTCCAGTTCCGCTTCATCGAGAGGAGGGTGCATTATGGCTGAGCCCTCTCCGCTGGCCGCGCGCGGCGCCGGGCGATTGCTGGCGCATTTCTGGATGGTGCTGGGCGTGATCGTGGTGGCCTTTCCGGTCTATTACGTCTTCGTCGCCTCGACCCATTCGGTGCAGACCATCCTGCGCCCGCCGCTGCCCCTGCTGCCCGGACCCGAGGCGGCGCGGAACTATTCCGACGCCTTCTCGGGCGGGATCAGCCGCATCGGCGGGGTCAGCCTGTGGCGGCTGTTGGCCAATACCACCATCGTCGCCATGGGCATCGCGCTGGGAAAGATCGCGATCTCGATGGCCTCGGCCTATGCCATCGTCTTCTTCCGGTTTCCGCTGCGCATGGCCTGTTTCTGGCTGATCTTCATCACGCTGATGCTGCCGGTCGAGGTGCGCATCCAGCCCACCTACAAGGTCATGGTCGACCTGGGGCTGATCGACACCTATCCGGGGCTGATCCTGCCGCTGATCGCCTCGGCCACCGCGACGCTTCTGTTCCGGCAGTTCTTCATGACCATCCCGGACGAGTTGCTGGAGGCGGCGCGCGTCGACGGCGCCGGGCCATGGCGGTTCTTCAAGGACATCCTGTGGCCCCTGTCGCTGACCAATGTCGCGGCGATCTTCGTGATCCAGTTCATCTATGGCTGGACGCAATACCTGTGGCCGCTGCTGGTCACCAATTCCAACGAAATGAACACCATCGTCATCGCGCTGAAGAAGATGATCTCCTTTGCCGATGCCGATACGCCCTGGAACCTCGTGATGGTCACAAGCGTGCTGGCCATCCTGCCGCCGATCCTGGTGGTGGTGCTGATGCAGCGCTGGTTCGTCAAGGGCCTGGTCGAGACGGAGAAATAGATGGCCCGCATCCTGCTCAACGACGTCCGCAAGAGCTATGCGGGAAACCAGGTCATCCACGGCATCACCATGGAGATCGCCGACGGCGAGTTCGTGGTGATCGTCGGCCCCTCGGGCTGCGGCAAGTCCACGCTGCTGCGCATGGTGGCCGGGCTGGAAGCCATCAGCGCCGGCACGGTCGAGATCGGCGGCAAGGTGGTCAACGACCTGGAACCGCGCCAGCGCGACATCGCCATGGTGTTCCAGAACTATGCGCTTTATCCGCATATGTCGGTGCGCGAGAACATGGCTTACGGCCTCAAGATCGCGAAACTGCCGAAAACCGAGATCGAGGCCCGCGTGGCCAAGGCCGCGACCATGCTGGAGCTGGAGCCCTATCTGGACCGCAAGCCGCGTGCGCTGTCGGGCGGCCAGCGCCAGCGCGTCGCCATGGGCCGGGCGCTGGTGCGCGAGCCGGCCGCGCTGCTGCTGGACGAGCCGCTGTCGAACCTCGATGCCAAGCTGCGGGTGCAGATGCGCTTGCAGATCAAGGAGATGCACCTGCGCACCGGCCAGACCACGCTTTACGTCACCCATGACCAGGTCGAGGCAATGACGCTGGCCGACCGGCTGATCGTGATGAACAAGGGCGTGGCGGAACAGATCGCGACGCCGCTGGAAGTCTATGAGCGGCCGGCCAGCGAGTTCGTCGCCGGTTTCATCGGCTCGCCGGCAATGAACATCTTTACCGTCGATGCTGCCGACGGGCGCGTCACCCTGCCGGGCGGCGCGGTCCTGCCGCTGCCGGTGCCGCGCGGCGGCGACCTTCGGCTTGGCCTGCGCCCCGAGCATCTGCGAACCGCACAGCCGGGCGAGGCGGCGATTCCGGTTGTGCTGCGTTCGGTCGAAAGGCTGGGCGCGGATGCCTTCGGCTACGGCATGATCGAGGGCTCCGAGGTGCCGATGGTGCTGCGCCTGCCCGGCACCAGCCAACTGTCGCGCGGCGACCGGGTCGAGGCGGTGCCGGATCCGGCGCATCTGCATTTCTTCGATCCCGTCAGCGGACGGCGCATCGAGGGCTGAAGGGGGCGTTCAACCGGCCAGCGCCTTCTCCACCGCCTCGAACATGGGCCGGGTCAGGCTTTGTTGCATCCGCGTCACGCCGGCCCAGCCGCGCTCTTGCGCCGCCGCGATGCCGAAGGCGCGGGCGGTGCTGATCCGGGCCAGTTCGTCCCAGCCGATCGGGGCCGCCACCGGCGCGCCGGGCCGGGCGCGCACGGAAAAGGGTGCGACCGCCGTCGAGCCGCGCTCGTTGCGCAGCCAGTCGATGAAGATCCGGCCCTTGCGGCTGGCCTTGGCCAGTTCCACCGTATAGCGACCCGGTTCCTCTTGCGCGCAAAGCGCGGCAAAGCTGCGGGCGAAACGCTTGAGATCGTCCCAGCCGAGGCTGCGGCGCAGCGGGACCACCAGATGCACGCCCTTGCCGCCGGTCAGCATCGCCCAGGGCTCAAGCCCCAGGTCCAGCAGCCGGCCGCGCAGCGACAGGGCGGCGCTGCGCACCGCATCGAAGCCCAGCCCCTCATCGGGGTCGAGGTCCAGGACCAGCCGGTCGGGCCGCTCCAGCCGGTCGCGGCGGGCGGGCCAGATATGGAACTCGACCGTGCCCATCTGCACGGCGGCGACCAGCCCCGCGGCATCGGTGACATAGGCATAGGGCGCGGCTTCGCCGTCGCTTTCGGTGATCTGCATCTGCCGGATCGCCTTGGGAAAGCCCTTGCCTGGATGCTTCTGAAAGAACCGCTCGCCCGCCATCCCGTCGGGCAGGCGCAGAAGCGACAGCGGGCGGTTCGCGGCCTCTTCCAGCATCAGGGGCGCGATCTGCTGGTAGTAACGCGCCAGCCCCGCCTTGGTCAGCCTCGCCTTGGTCAGCCCCGCCTTGCCCGGCCCGGCATCGGCAAAGATCACCCGCTCGGGATGCGAGATGGTCACACCCTCGATCCGCTCGGTCATGGTCGGCTCCTTGCTGCTTTCGGGACCAACGCCGGCGGCGGGGTTGTGGTTCGCCGCCGGCCATCCGATCCGCATCCGGCCCAGCGTCACCGCTGTTGTGTGCCGCGACGGGCGCTGGCAGGCGGTCCGGCATCTGCAGGAAAGCGGCGAAACCCCGGCGCTGGACCTTTCCGAGTGATGCGGCCCGGCGGTTGCGCCGCCGGCCAAAGCCCGCTATGTCGGGCGCCCATACCGGTCGCAGCCTACCCGGTCATCAAAACAAGGGTCACATCATGAAGACGATAGTTGTCTGCTCGGGCGGACTCGATTCCGTTTCGCTGGCGCATATGGTCGCCGCGCAAGGCGGGCTGACGCGCCTGATCTCCTTCGACTACGGCCAGCGCCACCGCAAGGAGCTGGATTACGCCGCCGCCGCCGCCCGGCGGCTGGGCGTGCCGCATCACGTCATCGACATGCGCGGCGTGGGGGCGGTGCTGACCGGCTCGGCCCTGACCGGCGGGGCCGAGGTGCCGGACGGGCATTATGCCGAGGAGACCATGCGCATCACCGTGGTCCCGAACCGCAACGCCATCATGCTGACCGTCGCCTTCGGCATGGCGGCGGCGATGGGCGATCAGGCGGTGGCGGCCGCCGTGCATGGCGGCGACCATTTCATCTATCCCGACTGCCGCCCCGCCTTTACCCAGGCGTTCCAGCAGATGCAGGACGCCGCACTGGACGGCTATGCACAGGTGCGGCTGCTGACGCCCTTCGTGCATCGCACCAAAGCCGACATCGTGACCGAGGGCGCCCGCCACGACACGCCCTTTGCCGAGACCTGGTCCTGCTACAAGGGTGGAGCGCTTCACTGCGGGCGCTGCGGCACCTGCGTCGAACGGCGCGAGGCGTTCCATCTGGCCGGCATCCCCGACCCGACCGCCTATGAGGACGCGGATTTCTGGCGGCAGGCCATCGCGGAACGGGAGCGGGCCTGATGTTCCGCATCTCGAAGGAGTTCCATTTCTCGGCCTCGCACCAGCTTGCGCATCTGCCGCCCGACCACCAATGCGCCCGGCTGCACGGGCACAATTACATCGTCGTGGTCGAACTGGCGGCGGAGGAACTGAATGCCGACGGCTTCGTGCGCGACTATCACGAGCTTGCGCCGCTGAAGCACTATATCGACACGCATTTCGACCATCGCCACCTGAACGACGTGCTGGACGGTCCTTCGACCGCCGAGAACATGGCGCGGCATTTCCATGACTGGTGCAAGGCGCGCTGGCCCGAGACGGTGGCGGTCCGGGTGTCCGAGACGCCCAAGACCTGGGCCGAGTATCGGCCATGACGCTGCGTATCGCGGAAATCTTCGGCCCGACCATCCAGGGCGAGGGCGCGCTGATCGGCGAGCCCACGGTCTTTGTCCGTGCCGGCGGCTGCGATTATCGCTGCCTCTGGTGCGACAGCCCGCATGCCGTGGACAGCAGCCATCGCCACGAATGGCGGCCGATGAGCGCCGAGGCGATCTGGGCCGAGGTGCGGCGCCTGTCCGGGGGCCAGCCGCTGACCGTCTCGCTGTCCGGCGGCAATCCGGCGATCCAGGATTTCGCCCCGCTGATCGCGCTGGGACGCGCCGCGGGCTACCGCTTCGCCTGCGAGACGCAGGGCTCGGTCGCGCAGCCCTGGTTCGCGGAGCTGTCCACGCTGGTGCTGTCGCCGAAGCCGCCGTCGAGCGGGCAGGTGGTCGATTGGGACGCTTTCGACCGCTGCCTGAAGGCGGGCGAGGGTGCGGGGCAGCGGGTGCTGAAGATCGTGATCTTCGACCAGGTCGACCTGGACTGGGCGCGCGAGGTTGCCGCCCGCCATCCCGGCCTGCCGCTTTACCTGCAACCCGGCAACCCCGAGACCGATCCCGCCCTGCCGGTCGATCCGCAGGCCCTGGCCGACCGGCTGCTGTGGCTGGTCGAGAACACGGTCGGCCGCGGCTGGCTGAAACCGCGCATCCTGCCGCAGCTGCATGTCCTGATCTGGGGCAACCGGCGCGGCGTCTGACATTCGGAGGGAACCATGACCGAGACGATCTATAGCGGCCTCAAGCAACTGGGCGGCGCCACCCTGCTGCCCGAAAGCCCCGACAAGGCCGAGCTGGAGCGGGTGCGGAACCCGCAGGCCGACGTGGCCTACAACGTGCGCTTCACCGCGCCCGAGTTCACCTCGCTTTGCCCGATGACCGGGCAGCCGGATTTCGCGCACCTGGTGATCGACTATGTGCCGGGCGAATGGCTGGTCGAATCGAAGTCGCTGAAGCTTTACCTTGGAAGCTTCCGGAATCACGGTGCTTTTCACGAGGACTGCACCGTCTCGATCGGTCGGCGGCTGGCAGGGTTCCTTGCGCCGCGCTGGCTGCGCATCGGCGGCTATTGGTATCCGCGCGGCGGCATGCCCATCGACGTGTTCTGGCAGACCGGCCCCATGCCCGAGGGGGTCTGGATCCCCGATCAGGGCGTGCCGCCCTATCGCGGCCGCGGCTGAATCCGGCCCCACCACCCTGCAAGAAATCATCGGTCGGCGCGGTCCCGGGTA
This sequence comes from Paracoccus sp. SSJ, assembly GCF_030234105.1. Lineage (NCBI taxonomy): Bacteria > Pseudomonadati > Pseudomonadota > Alphaproteobacteria > Rhodobacterales > Paracoccaceae > Paracoccus > Paracoccus sp. SSJ. The sequence continues at coordinate 34,920 of NZ_JASSPE010000003.1, forward strand.
TCGGGCCGCGCCGATTTCGCTTGACAGTCCCGCTGCGAATATGTGAGCATTTGCCCATCGTATTAGCAAATGCTGATCCGCAGGGGAGGACAATCGAATGAGCATGATGCTGCGCGGCCTGATGGGGGCCTGCGCCATGACGGCGCTGGCCGCGCCCGCATGGGCCGAGACGCTGACCATCGCCACCGTGAACAACGGCGACATGATCCGCATGCAGAAGATGACCAAGCCGTTCACCGACGCGAACCCGGACATCCAGCTGGAATGGGTCACGCTGGAAGAGAACGTGCTGCGCCAGCGCGTCACCACCGACATCGCCACCAAGGGCGGGCAATATGACATCGTGACCGTCGGCAATTACGAGGTCCCGATCTGGGCCAAGCAAGGCTGGCTCCTGGCGCTTGAGGACATGGGCGCGGATTACGATGCCGCCGACATCCTGCCGCCCATCGCCGAGGGGCTGTCGCTGGACGGCAAGCTTTATGCCGCGCCCTTCTATGGCGAATCCGCGATGATCATGTATCGCACCGACCTGATGGAAAAGGCCGGGCTGGAGATGCCCGAGCGCCCGACCTGGGACTTCATCTATGACGCGGCGCGCAAGATGACCGACAAGTCGGCCGAGGTCTATGGCATCTGCCTGCGCGGCAAGGCCGGCTGGGGCGAGAACATGGCCTTTCTGACCTCGATGGGCGCAAGCTACGGTGCGCCCTGGTTCGACATGGAATGGAAGCCGCAATTCACCGGCGAGGCGTGGAAGAAGGCGCTGACCGACTACGTCGCGATCATGAACGAGGCCGGCCCGCCCGGCGCCTCGTCCAACGGCTTCAACGAGAACCTGGCGCTGTTCCAGACCGGCAAATGCGGCATGTGGATCGACGCCACCGTGGCGGCAAGCTTCGTGTCGAACCCCAAGGATTCGACCGTGGCCGACAAGGTCGGCTATGCGCTGGCCCCCGAGGGCGAGAAGCCGCAGATGTGGCTTTGGGCCTGGACGCTGGCGATCCCGTCCTCGACCGACGCGCCGGATGCGGCCAAGAAGTTCGTCGCCTGGGCGACCTCGAAAGCCTATACCGAGCAGGTCGCGGCGGAAGAGGGCTGGGCGAACGTGCCGCCGGGCACCCGGACCTCGCTCTACGAGAACCCCGCCTATCAGGAGGCCGCGCCCTTCGCCAAGCCGACGCTCGACAGCATCATGTCGGCCGACCTGAAGAATCCGACCACCGTCGAGGTGCCCTATATCGGCACGCAATGGGTGGGCATCCCCGAGTTCCAGGCGCTTGGCACCGCGGTCGGCCAGCAATTCTCGGCCGCCCTGGCCGGGCAGGCCAGCGTCGACCAGGCGCTGCAGATGGCCCAGCAGATCGCCGAGCGCGAGATGGCCAAGGCCGGCTATCCGAAGTGATGCGCGGCCTGGCCTGACGGCCACGAACCGGGCGGGGGGCGGCGAGCCCGGCCCCTGCCGCAATCCGAACCCTCATCGCTCGCGTGGGAGGCGCGCCGATGGCTACCCGACATCAGAAAACACTCGCGCGCCTGATGGTCGCGCCCTCGGTCCTGCTGCTTCTGGGCTGGATGATCGTGCCGCTGGCCATGACGCTGTGGTTCAGCTTCCAGAGCTACAACCTGCTCTCGCCCGGCATGGAACAGTTCATCGGCTGGACCAACTACAAGTATTTCCTGTCCGATCCCGCCTTCTGGACCGCGATGCAGAACACGCTGCTGCTGGTCGGGGGCGTGCTGGTCATCACCGTGGGCGGCGGCATCCTGCTGGCGCTGCTGCTGGACCAGCCCATGTTCGGGCAAGGGATCGTGCGCATCTTGGTGATCGCGCCCTTCTTCATCATGCCGACCGTCTCGGCGCTGGTGTGGAAGAACATGTTCATGAACCCGGTGAACGGGCTTTTCGCCTGGCTTGCCAAGGCGGTGGGCGCGCAGCCCATCGATTTCCTCGCGCAATATCCGCTGATGTCGATCATCCTGATCGTCGCCTGGCAATGGCTGCCCTTTGCCACGCTGATCCTGCTGACGGCGCTGCAATCGCTGGACAGCGAGCAGATGGAGGCGGCCGAGATGGACGGGGCCAGCGCGCTGTCCAAGTTCATCCACCTGATCCTGCCGCACCTGTCGCGCGCCATCACCGTGGTGATCCTGATCGAGACGATCTTCCTGCTTTCGGTCTTTGCCGAGATCCTGGTCACCACCAATGGCGGGCCCGGCTATCAGTCCACCAACCTGACCTATCTGGTCTTTTCGCAGGCGCTTTTGCAATTCGACGTGGGCGGCGCATCCGCCGGGGGCATCATCGCCGTCATCCTTGCCAATATCGTCGCGATCTTCCTGATGCGGATGATCGGCAAGACGCTGGAGTAAGAACCATGGCCCGCAAGATTTCCGATACCCGCCGCTGGGGCTTTACCATCCTGGCCTGGGGCGTGGCGCTGCTGATCTTCTTTCCGATCCTCTGGACGATCCTGACCAGCTTCAAGTCCGAGGCCGACGCCATCGCCTCGCCGCCGAAGTTCCTGTTCTTCGACTGGACGACCCAGAACTATGCCGAGGTGCAGTCCCGCTCGCCCTATTTCCGGCATTTCATGAACTCGGTCATCATCTCGGTCGGTTCGACGCTCTTGGGCCTTCTGATCGCCATTCCGGCCGCCTGGTCGATGGCCTTCCAGCCGGCCAAGCGCACCAAGGACCTGCTGATGTGGATGCTGTCCACCAAGATGATGCCGGCCGCCGGCGTGCTGATCCCGATGTATCTGCTGTTCCGCAGCTGGGGGCTTCTGGATACGCGGATGGGCATCACCGTGGTGCTGATGCTGATCAACCTGCCGATCATCACCTGGATGCTCTATACCTATTTCCGCGAGATCCCGTCCGAGATCCTGGAAGCGGCGCAGATGGACGGGGCAAGCCTCAAGAACGAGATCCTGCATGTGCTGACGCCGATGGCCGTGCCCGGCATCGCCTCGACGCTGCTTCTGAACGTGATCCTGGCCTGGAACGAGGCGTTCTGGACGCTGAACCTGACCACCAGCAAGGCGGCACCGCTGACGACCTTCATCGCCAGCTATTCCAGTCCCGAAGGGCTTTTCTACGCGAAACTCTCGGCGGCGAGCACCATGGCCATCGCCCCGATCCTGATCCTCGGCTGGTTCAGCCAGAAGCAACTCGTGCGCGGCCTGACCTTCGGCGCGGTGAAATAAAGGGGGGAATGATGGGTAGCATCACGCTTCAACAGGTCCGCAAGGCTTTCGGCGATGTCGAGGTCATCCCGGGCGTCGATCTGGAGATCCACGACGGCGAGTTCGTGGTCTTCGTCGGCCCCTCGGGCTGCGGCAAGTCCACGCTCTTGCGGCTGATCGCGGGGCTCGAGGACGTGACCTCGGGCCAGATCCTGATCGACGGGCAGGACGTGACCCAGGCGGCACCGGCAAAGCGCAAGCTTGCCATGGTGTTCCAGTCCTATGCGCTTTACCCGCATATGTCGGTCAGGAAGAACATCGCCTTTCCGCTGAAGATGGCGGGCATGGCGGCGGATGAGCAGGAGCGGCGCGTCCAGCACGCGGCAGGCATCCTGAACCTGACCGATTACCTGGACCGCCGCCCCGGCCAGCTGTCGGGCGGCCAGCGCCAGCGCGTCGCCATCGGCCGCGCCATCGTGCGCGAGCCATCGGCCTTCCTGTTCGACGAGCCCTTGTCGAACCTCGATGCGGCGTTGCGGGTGAACATGCGGGTCGAGATTTCCGAACTGCACAAGAAGCTGGCGACGACGATGATCTACGTCACCCACGACCAGGTCGAGGCGATGACCATGGCCGACAAGATCGTCGTCCTGCGCGCCGGCCTGGTCGAGCAGGTCGGCAGCCCGCTGGAGCTGTACCGCACGCCGCGGAACCGCTTCGTCGCCGGTTTCATCGGCAGCCCGAACATGAACTTCATCGAGGGCGAGGCGGCGGCCCGGCTGGGCGCCCATGCCATCGGCGTGCGGCCCGAGCATTTCGCCATGTCCACCAGCGAGGGCCAGTTCGCCGGCACCGTGGGCGTGGCCGAGCATCTGGGGTCGGATACCTTCCTGCATGTCGACCTGGACGGCGGCACCCATATCGTCGCGCGGGCGGCGGGCGAGTTTCCGGTTCATCACGGCGACCGCATCTACCTGACCCCGCAGGACGGCCGGGTCTATCGCTTCGACCAGCAGGGGCTGGCGCTCTAGCCGCGCCTTTCCCCTCGGGGTCGCGTCCGCGGCCCTGTTTCCTGCAATACAGAACCGGGATGAATTCGGATGGACAGGCTTTCCAACCAGACCCTCGACCGCCTCGGCCAGCCGGTGCCGGGCTACGACCGCGCCGCCCTGCGCGCCGGCATCCTGCATTTCGGGGTCGGCAATTTCTTTCGTGCCCATCAGGCCGCCTATCTGGACCGGCTGATGAACATGGGGCTGGCGCAGGACTTCGCCATCATCGGCGCCGGCGTCATGCCGGGCGACGCCAGGATGCGCGACACGCTGGCCGCGCAGGATTACCTCTATACGCTGGTCGAGCAATCGGCCGAGCGCTCGGACGCGCGCGTGCTGGGGCCGATCGTGGACTATATCGCGCCGGGCGACCATCGGCGGGTGATCGCGGCGCTGGCCGATCCGGCGATCCGCATCGTGGCGCTGACCATCACCGAGGGCGGCTATTTCATCGACGCCGCCACCGGGCATTTCGACCCCACGCATCCCGCCATCGCCGCAGATGCCGCCAGCCCCGACGCGCCGCAGACCGTCTTCGGCCTGATCGTCGCGGGGCTGAAGGCGCGCCGGGCGGCGGGGCACGCGCCCTTCACCGTCATGTGCTGCGACAACATCCCGCATAACGGCCATGTCACCCGCGAGGCGGTGGCTGAAACAGCGCGGCTCTTGGACACGCAGCTGGCCGAATGGATCCTGGCGAATGTCGCCTTTCCGAATGCCATGGTGGACCGCATCACGCCGGCGACCTCGGATCGCGAGCGCCGCATGGTGCGCGAGGATTTCGGCATCCATGACGACGCCCCGGTGTTTTGCGAGGATTTCATCCAATGGGTGCTCGAGGACAATTTCCCCGCCGGCCGGCCGCCGCTGGAAAAGGCCGGTGTCGAGTTCGTCGCCGACGTGACGCCGTGGGAGCTGATGAAGATCCGCATCCTGAACGGCGGCCATGCGGTGATCGCCTATCCGGCCGGGCTTCTGGACATCCATTTCGTGCATGAGGCGATGGAGGACGCGCAGGTCCGCGCCTTCCTGGAAAAGATCGAGGCGGATGAGATCATCCCGGCCGTGCCGCCGGTGCCCGGCACCGACCTTGGCGCCTATTTCGCCAAGGTGGCCGAACGCTGCGCCAATCCCAAGATCGGCGACACGGTGCGCCGGCTTTGCCTGGACGGCTCGAACCGGCAGCCGAAATTCATCGTGCCGACCATCGCGCACCGGCTGGAGCGCGGGTTGCCGGTCGAGGGGCTGGCGCTGGAATCGGCGCTGTGGTGCCGCTATTGCGCCGGGACCACCGACAGCGGCGCGGTGATCGAGCCGAACGACCCGGATTGGGACAAGCTCGTCCAGGTGGCGCAGGCGGCCCGGACCGACCCTTCGGCCTGGCTCGGCATGGCCGAGATCTATGGCGGGACCGGCCGCGATCCGCGCCTGGCCGAGCCTTTCGCGCGATGGCTCGCCATGCTGTGGGACAGGGGCACGCGCGCGACGCTTGATGCCTATCTCAAGGGCTAGGCGGTGGCGCGGGGGCTGATCTTCGATTGCGATGGCGTGCTGGTCGATTCCGAACCGCTTGCCGCGGCCGAGATCGAGGCGCTTTTGCAAAGGCTGGGTGCGCCCATCACCCGCACCCGCATCTATGACGAATTCCTGGGCCGCTCGTTCTCGACCATCGTCGAGGCGGCGCGGGACCATGGCGTCGACCTGGGTCCGGCGCTGCCCGGCTATGCCGAAGCGCTGGCCTTGCGCTTGCGCCGCGAATTGCGCCCGGTGCCCGGCATGGCCGAGGCGCTGGCGCAGCTTTCCGGGCCGCGCGCCGTGGCCTCCTCCAGCGCGCCCGAGCGGTTGCGGCTGTCCTTGTCGCTGACGGGCCTCGCGCCGCTTTTCGGACCGCATGTCTATTCCGCGACGCAGGTGGCGCGCGGCAAGCCCGAGCCCGACCTGTTCCTGTTCACCGCCCGGCATCTGGGCATCGCGCCGGCCGATTGCGTGGTGATCGAGGACAGCCCGGCCGGCCTGTCCGCCGCACGGGCGGCGGGGATGCGGGTGATCGGCTTTCTGGGCGGCAGCCATGCCGCGCCCGCGCGCCTGGCCGAAAAGCTGGCGGCGCTGGCCCCCGACGCGCTGATTGACCATGCCCGGGATTTGCCCAAAACTCTCGCCGGTCTGGGCTAGGAAGGGGAATCGGCGTGCTGATCGGGGCCGTGGATGTGGGCTCGGCCCGTGCGCGAGCGGGGCTCTTTACCCTCGACGGCCGGCTGGTCGCGCGCGCGAGCCGGGGTTTCGCCACCGTTCCGGGGCCGGACCGGCAATCCATGCACGATTTCGCCGAGATCTGGCAGGCCGTGGCCGAAGCGCTGGCCGAGGCGCGGCGGCAGGCCGGCGCCAGCCCGGCACAGGTGGGCGCGCTGGCCTTCGACGCCACCTGCTCGCTGGTGGTCGAGGCGCCGGGCTTTGCGCCCGACGTGATCGCCTGGCACGACCACCGCGCCATCGCCGAGGCGGGCGAACTCAGCCACATCCCGCATGAGATCGTCGCGCGGGCCGGGGGCTCGGTCTCGCCCGAGATGCAGACGCCGAAGCTGATGTGGCTGGCCCGCCATCGGCCCGAGGTCTGGGCCGTGCTGGCTGGGGTGCGCGACCTTTGCGACCACCTGGCCTTTCGCGCCACCGGGATCGAGGCGCGGTCGCTTTGCGCGGCCGCGGCGAAATGGCCCTGGCTGCCCGACCGGGGCGGCTGGCAGGCGGATCTGCTGGAAAAGCTCGGCATTACCGATTTCCCGCGCCCCGGCGCGGTCCTGCCGCCCGGCACGCGGATCGGTCCGCTGTCGCCGCAGGGCGCGGCCGAGCTGGGGCTGGAGCCCGAAGCGCTGGTCGCCACCGGGCTGATCGACGCCTTTGCCGGCGCGCTTGGCGCGGCGCCGGACATGCCGGCGCTGATCGCCGGCACCTCGAATTGCGTCATGGCGACAGGGCTCGCGCCGCGCCCGGCGCTGTGGGGGCCCTATCCCGGTGCGATCCTGCCCGGGGAAAGCGTGACCGAGGGAGGCCAATCCGCCACCGGCGCGTTGCTGGAGCGGGTGCGCGGGCTTTATCCGCAGCCGGTCAGCCATGACGAGATCCTGGCCCGCATCGCCGCCGATCCCGAGCCGGAGCCCGACCTGCACGTCCTGCCCGACATCAAGGGCAGCCGCACGCCCTTTGCCGATCCGCTGCTGCGCGGCGCGATCCACGGCCTGACGCTGGAACGCAGCGCGCCGGCGCTGGATGCGCTTTACTGGCGCGCGGCGGTCGGCATTGCGCTGGGGACGCGGCAGGTCATCGCGCATATGGGCCTGGCGCCCGCCGCGCTGGCCATGGCCGGGGGCCAGGCGCGTTCGGCCCTGCTGCGCCAGCTTTACGCCGATGCGACCGGGGCCGAGATCCACTGGCAGCCCGAGGATGCGGTGCTGCGCGGCACCGCCATCGCCGCCGCCGCGCCTTTGCTGGGCGGAATCCGCCCGGCGCGCGACCGTTTCGCAAGGCCAGTCGAGGTGACCCGCCCCGACCCCGCCGCCCGTGCCCGGCGCGAGCGGGACTGGCGCATCTTTCTGCGCATGCAGCAGCAGCGCGCCGAGATCGCGGCGATGTAGGGATCAATCGGCCAGCAATGCGGCCCCGGTCGCGGCATCGGTGATCAGCCCGCTGATCAGCCCGCCGCGCAGCGCGCCGCGGATCGCCGGCACCTTTTCGGCGCCATGGGCCGCGCCGATCACCAGCGTCGTCTCGCGCGGCGGGATCGGTGCCGAGGCCACGCGGTCGTTGCTGAGCCCCGCCACCAGCGCGCCCCGCGCGTCATAGGCCCAGCCGGTGATCTCGCCTACCGCGCCGGCCGCGACCAGCGCGTCCAGGTCGGGCTGCGACAGGAACCCGTCCAGCATCAGCGGAGCCTGCGCGCCCACCGTGCCGATGCCGACGAAGGCGACCGCGGCCCCGGCGGACATGCGGATCAGCCGCTCGATGCTGGGCTGGCTGTTGACTGCCTGCCGTTCGCGCACGCTGGGGGCGATGACCGGCAGCGGCAGGGGAAAGCTGCGCGCGCTGACCAGGTCCGAAAGCGTGAACAGCACGTTGTAATAGGCAGTCGAGCCGTCCGGTGCGATATTGCCGGTCAGCGAGACGATGCGGTGCTGCGGGCAGTCGATATGCGGCAATTGCGCGATGGCGCTGCGCAGGGTGCGGCCGGTGCCGATCGCCATGGTCATCGGCTCGGCCCGGCGCAGCCATTGCTCGATCACGTCGGCCAGCATCAGGGCCACCCCGGCCTCGGGCGCGTCCGAGGGCGCGATCTGGCAGAAATCCAGCCGGTACTTGCGCTGCAATTCGGCGGCAAGGTCCATGCAATGGGCAAAGGGATGGTCGATGCGGATCTTGACGATGCCCTCGGCCATGGCCTGCGCGACCAGGCGCTGCGCGGTCTGGCGCGAGATGCCCATGATCCCCGCGATCTCGTCCTGGGTCTTGCCCGCGACGTAAGAGAGCCACGCCGCCTTGGCCGCCTGTTCCAGTTTCCGGCCCTGGTTCGACATGGGTTGGCTTTTCCGTCTTTCGCGCTGTTTCGGGTCGCTTTTGCCGTCCCTGTGTAGCTTGCCGGCGACCGGGCTGTCCAGCGCGCACCCCGCGCACCCGCTCGCGCGCCGGGCTGCGGCAAAAGTGCCTTGGCTAAAATATGACCTTCACATTCATGTTTGATTGGCCTATCCAAGACGGGCTCATTCCGGCGCGCCCGCAGCCCATGCCCGCAGCCGCCATGCCGCATCGCAAGCCTTGTGCCAGCCGTCTCATTGCCACCCTCGCGCCTGTGCATCGCCGCCGGCGCTGTCCCTCGCGGGAAGATCAAGGACGTGCCGCCATGGATGCAGACGACAAGACCAGAGCCTTTCCCCGGATGATCCCCGCGCTGACCGGGCTGGCCGCCGGCCTGTCCTTGCAGGCGGGTGCTGCGCTGGCGCAATCGGCCTCGCCCGGCGCGGTGATCGTGCTGGACCAGATCGAGATCCGCGCCGACACCACCGCGCGGCGCTTCGAGGCGACGCCGGGCGCTGTGGCGCTGATCGACCGCAGCGATGCGTCGGGCGAGGCGGCGCCGACGCTGGCCGACACGCTGTCCGAGGTGCCCGGCGTCGTCGTGCAGGAGTTCTTCGGCGGCAACGACCAGCCGCGCATCCAGATCCGCGGCTCGGGCCTGCAACAGAACCCGGCCGAGCGCGGCCTGCTGATCCTTCAGGACGGCATGCCGGTGAACCGCGCCGACGGCTCCTATGTCGTCGGCCTTGCGGCGCCCGGCCAGGCCGAGAGCATCGAGGTGTTTCGCGGCGCCTCGGCCAATCGCATCGGCGCGAACGTGCTGGGCGGCGCGATCAACTTCGCCTCGCCCTCGGGGGCCTCGGCGCCGGGGATGCGGCTCAGCTTCGGCGGCGGCAGCTTCGGGCGGGGCGAGGTCGCGGGCAGCTATGGCATCGACGGCGAGCGCGCCGATGTGCTGCTGCGCTTCGAACATGCGCAGAAGGACGGCTATCGCGACTACAACGGCTCGCGCCGCACGGGGATCGGCGGCAACGTCACCTTGCAGACGGGCGAGGCGGTGACGCGGCTGTTCCTCAGCCATACCGACCTGGAATTCGACGTGGCCGGGCCGCTGACCTGGGACGCGATCCAGAACGATCCAGAAAGCAACCATGCCGGGCCGGTGATCGTCGGCGGCGTGCCGGTGGGGCCGGGGCCGAACGTGCTGCGCGACCGGCCGCGGCGCGAGACCCGGCAGACCCTGGCCGGGGCGCGGACGACGCTGGAGCGCGGCGCGGACATCTATGACTTCGGCTTGAGCCTGTCGCGGACGGATGACAGCTTTGCCTTTCCGATCTCGGCTGGGTTCCGCGACACCGAGGGCACCGACGCGACGCTGACCGCGCGCTACAGCCGGCTGGGCGAGGGCGCGTTGCCGTTGTTCGAGACCGGCCTGACCTGGTCCTTCGGCAAGGCCGACCGCGATTATTTCCACAACCTGGGCGGCGCGCGCGGCCCGGCCTTCGGCCGCAACCGGCTGACGGCCGATACGCTGTCGGTCTTTGCCGGGGCGAACCTGCCGCTGGGCGGGTTCACCCTGTCGCCCTCGATCGCCTTCAACCATGCCAGTCGCGAAAGCGATGACCGCTGGGGCGGGGCGACCCGGCCGACGGTGGCCTACAGTCCGATGAACCCCGGCATGCGCCTGCCCGATGGGGCGGTGCCGGCGGTCTCGACCAGCTACGACCGCAGCTATAGCGGCTTCACGCCGGCGCTGGCCCTGTCCTGGACCCCGGCCGAGGGGCAGTTCGCCTGGATCTCGCTGGCGCGCGGATTCGAGCCGCCGACCCATGACGACCTGCTGGGCACGGTGGGCGGCACGCCGAACAGCGGGCCGGGCCGGCCGAACCCCGCCGATCCCGCGGCGCCGGCGGCGATGTTCGCGACGCCCGACCTGGAGGCGCAGACCTCGACCACGCTGGAGCTGGGCTGGCGCGGGACATGGCAGAACCTGTCCTGGGACGCGACCGTCTATCACGCGCGGCTGAAGAACGAACTGCTTTCGCTGCGCGACGTGACCGGCGCCACGCTGGCCTCGGTCAATGCCGGGCGGACGCGGCACAGCGGGGTCGAGCTTGGCCTGTCGGGCGATCTTGCGGAAACGCTGGCGGCGCGGCTGGCATGGACCTGGCAGGATTTCCGCTTTGACGACGATCCCTTGCGCGGCGACAACCGCATCGCCGGCGCGCCGCGCAACGTGATCTCGCTGGTGCTGGACTGGCGCCCGGCCGAGCGGCTGACGGTCACCGGCAAGCTGCATTGGGTGCCGGGCAAGACGCCGGTGGACAACATGAACACGGTATTCAACGACTCTTATGCGCTGGTCGATCTGGGGGTCGAATACGCGCTGACGCCGAATGCCCTGGTCCATCTCCAGGTCACCAACCTGACGGATGAACGCTATGCCGCCTCGACGCTGGTCGTGGACCAGGCCTCGGCGGGGCAGGCGGCCTTCATCCCGGGCGAAGGGCGGGCCTTCTATCTGGGCACGCGGCTGCGGTTCTGATGATGGAGCGCGCCGCCGCCCGGATGCCCCATGCCTTGCCTGCGGTTCATGCGAGAGGGCCGCACCGTGTCCCGGTGCGTGCCATTGACCGGCGGGCGCGGGCCGTGCTTTTGTGCGGGCGGATCGAGGAAGCCCCCTTCATGCGACTGACCAGCTTTTCGGATTACGCGCTGCGGCTGCTGATCTATGCGGCGCGCCATCCCGACCGGCTGGTGACCATCGAAGAGGCGGCCCTTGCCTATGACATCTCGCGCAGCCATCTGACCAAGGTGGCCAATGTGCTGACGCGGGCAGGGTTCCTGAACTCGGTTCGCGGCCGCTCGGGCGGGCTGGAGCTGGGCCGCGATCCGGCCGCGCTGCGGCTGGGCGAGGTGCTGCGGGTGACCGAGCCGGACATGGCCGCCGCCGAATGCTTCGGCCCCGAAGAGATCCGCGATCCCAACCGCCCCGGTGCGCTGGACGCGGCGATCCGGGATGCGCTTGCCGCCTTCCTGCAGGTGATGGACCGCCGCACGCTGGCCGACCTGCTGGCCGACGAACAGGAGTGAGCCATGGGTTTTCCCGCCTTCTTCGACGATGCGCCGGTGATCCGGGTCCGTGATCCGCTGGCGGGTTTTCTCGGCACGGCCGAGGGCGGGGCGATGACCTATCGCTATGCCGATGCCGTGCGGCTTTGCGGCCATTCCTGCCCGGTAGTCGCCGGCGCCTGGCTGATGGTGCTGGCCGGGCTGGAATGGCTTTACGGCGACGACCTGCCCGAACGCGGCGGCATCGAGGTCCATATGCGCGACGGTGTTGCGCAGGGCACGACCGGCGTCACCGCCTCGGTCGCGACGCTGGTCACGGGTGCCGCGGCCGAGGGCGGCTTTCACGGCATCGGGTCGGGGCATCTGTTCTCGCGCCGCGGGCTTTTGCGCTTCGAGGCGCCGATCGACGGCGTCATGGCGCTGCGGCGGCGCGATGATGGCGCGGGCGTGGTCATCGACATCGACACCGGCCATGTCCCGCACGACCCGGCCATCGCCGACCTGATGCCGCCCGCGGTCGCGGGACTGACCGATCCGGCCGAACAGGCCCGTTTCGCGGTATTGTTCCAGGACCGGGTGCGCCGGATGCTGGCGGCGGCCGACGACCCCAAGCTGATCCATCTCTACGACTGGCCGGCGGAATGAACCGCCCGGCTTGGCCCGGTGACGCCGCCCCCTATCGGCGCACCCCGGAATTCACTGAAACCACCGTGCCGGGTGGTCTCTTGCGTGCCCATGCCACCCGCCCCGGCACCTGGGCGCGGCTGCATGTGCTGGAGGGGCGGCTGCTCTTTCGCGATCTGGTGGACGGTGCCGAACTGCTGCTGGGGCCGGGCATCCATCCGCTGATCCATCCAGAGCGGCCGCACGAGGTTGCGGCCCCGGCGCCGGTGCGGTTTTTCGTCGAGTTCTGTGCCCGGCCGGGCGATTTCGCGGCCTCGACCTGACCTATGTCAAGGATGCCCGGCCGTGCCGGCCTATGGTATCGACAACGCCGCGCCAGCCCTCCGCCAGCGACCCCTCGTTCACTTTGCGCCTGCCAGGAGGGCAGCCATGTCCCTTATCCTTCGCAATCCCTCGCGCCGCACCGTCCTTGCCGGGGCGGGGGCGCTGGCCGCCACGCTGGCGGCACCCCGCCTCCTGCGCGCTGCGCCGCTTGCCCGTCTGGCGCTGTTCGGCCCGCCTGCCGGACCCAGCATCACCCTGGCCCATGCCGTGGCCAGCGGCGCGCTGAAGGATCTGTCGGCCGAGGTGTCGCTGACCGTCTGGCGCAGCCCGGACGAGTTGCGCGCCGGCCTGACCTCGGGGACCATCGACCTGTCGGTGGTGCCGGTGCAGGTCGCGGCGAACCTTTACAACCGCGGCATGGGGCTGCGGCTGGTCAATACGATGACGGACGGGCTGCTGTTCATCGTGGCCGAATCCGGCACGGTCGCGGATCTCGCGGCGCTGGAGGGCCGGCGGTTGGCCGTGCCCTTCGTCAACGACACGCCCGATTTCGTGCTGCGCGCGCTGCTGGCGCGGCAGGGCATCGCCGACAAGGTGCAACTGGTGCCCGTCGGCAGCCCCATCGAGGCCGCGCAGATGCTGCTGGCCGGCCAGATCGAGGCGGCGCTGCTGAGCGAGCCTGCCTCCAGCGTCGCGATCATGCGCGGCCGGACGGTGGGCAAGGCTTTCGCCCGGGTGATCGACCTGCAAGCGGAATGGGGCCGGCAGGGCGATGTCGGCCCGGTGCTGCCGCAGGCCGGGCTGGCCGCGACCGACGCCTTTCTGGCCGAGGGGGCGGAACTGCTGGAGCCGTTGCAGGCCGCGCTGGTGCGGGCGAATGACGAGGTTCTGGCCGATCCGGTGCAGGCCGCGACCGAAGCCTCCGGCCCGCTGGACATGCCCGCCCCGATCCTGGCGCTGTCGGTTCCCCATTCCCGGCTGGCCGTGCGCCCGGCCGGAGAGGCGCGGCCGGCCGTCGAGGCGATCCTGTCGCTGATGGCGGAAACCGATGCCGCGATCATCGGCGGCAAGCTGCCCGATGCGGGGTTCTATCTGCTGTGAGCCTGCTTGCGGCCTGTCTCGACCGGCTGGCGCGGCTGGGCCGGTTCCTGTGGTCGGCCTGGGCCGGGCTGGCGGGGCTCGCGCTGATCGGTGCGCTGTGGCAGGCGGGGCACGAGGCCTATGGCGACTTCATCCTGACCGCGCCGCTGGACACGCTGGCCGCCGCGGCGCGGCTTTTGCACGAGGGCAGGGCGCAGGAATTGCTGGCGCTGACCACCGCCCGGGCGCTGGCCGGTTTCGGGCTTTGCGCGCTGATCGGCACGCTGGCCGGGGTGGCGGCGGGCTATTCGCCGGCCACGCTGCGGCTGTCGCGGCCGGTCCTGACCCTGCTTCTGGGCGTGCCGCCGATCGCCTGGATCGTGCTGGCGATGATCTGGTTCGGCCCCTCGGACATGACCGTGGCGGTGACGATCCTGATCTCGGCCACGCCTGTGGTCTTTGTCGGCGCGGTCGAGGGGGTGGTGACGCGCGACCGCGGCCTTGACGACATGGCGCGGGTCTTTGGCGCCGGCCCCTTGCGGCGCTTCCTGTTCGTATCGGCCCGGCAGATTTCGGCGCAGCTGTTCCCGGCGCTGATCCTGGCACTCGGCTCGGCCTTCAAGGTCGCGATCATGGCGGAGCTGCTGGCCAATGCCGGCGGCATCGGCGGTGCGCTGGCGCGGGCGCGGGCCATGCTGGACATCGCCGAGGCGCTGGCCTGGGTCAGCCTGGCCGTCGCCGCGCTGATCGCTGTCGAATACGTCCTGATCCGCCCGGTCCGGGCCGAACTGGAACGCTGGCGCGAGGCCGCCGCACCCTGGGGCGTCAAGCGATGAGCCTGCTGGAGCTGAATCGCATCGGCCACGCCTTTTTCGGCCGCACCGTGCTGGAGGGCATCACCCTGACCGTCGAGCGGCAAGAGATCGTGGCGCTGGTCGGGCCGTCGGGTTCGGGCAAGTCGACCCTCGCCCATATCGCCGCCGGGCTGGTCGAGCCGCGCGAGGGGCGCGTCGCCCGCCGCTACCTTCGCCATGCGATGGTGTTTCAGGATCCGCGACTGATGCCTTGGGCGACGGCGGCCGGCAATATCGGCTTTCCGCTGCGCCTGTCGCGCGCGCCGCGCCGGATGCGGCGCCGGATGATCGGAGATGCCGCGCTGCGCGCCGGGCTCTTGCCCGAGGACCTGGGGAAATACCCCTCCGAGCTTTCGGGCGGCATGCGCCAGCGCGCCGCCATCGCCCGCGCGCTGGTGACCGACCCGGATTTCATCTATTTCGACGAACCCTTTACGGCGCTGGATGTCGCGCTGAAGCGGCGGATGCAGGACCTGGTGATCGAGGCCGCCGCCTCGGCGCGGTTCGCGGCGCTGTTCATCACCCACGACCTGCTGGAGGCGATCCGCATCAGCCACCGCATCCTGGTGCTGGACGCGGGCGGGCGCGGCATCGCGGGCGAGCGCCTGCCGCCCGGCAACCCCGGAACCCGCGACGAGGCGGCGATCTTTGCCCTGCGCCAGCATTACCTGACCGCCGACCCGCTGTTTGCGCATATCCACGACATCGACGAACGGCTGCGCCCATGAAGCCCCCCTTGCATCGCGTGCTTTCCGACGAAGGCTTCAGGCTGTTCTTTCCGCTGGCGGCGCTGCATGCGGCGTTGTGGCCGCTGCTTTGGGTGGCGCTCTGGTCCTTCGACCTGCCCTTTGCGCGCCGGATCCCGCCCGGCATCTGGCATGCGAACGAGATGATCTTCGGCGCCTGGGGCGCGGCGCTGCTGGGCTTTCTGACCACTGCCGCGCCGGAATGGACCGACACGCCGCGCCTGCGCGGGCGGCCGCTGTGGTGGCTTGCCGCGCTTTGGGGGCTGGCACGGATCGCGGGGCTTATGGGCGCGGACGCGCTGATCCTGCCGGCGATGCTGGCGGATCTGGCCTGGCTGGTGCTGCTGCTGGCCTATTTCCTGAAGGTCTCGCTGGAGCAGCG
This sequence comes from Paracoccus sp. SSJ, assembly GCF_030234105.1. Classification (NCBI taxonomy): domain Bacteria; kingdom Pseudomonadati; phylum Pseudomonadota; class Alphaproteobacteria; order Rhodobacterales; family Paracoccaceae; genus Paracoccus; species Paracoccus sp. SSJ. Next base: position 50,805 of record NZ_JASSPE010000003.1, read on the forward strand.
CACGACGCGGCTGCTAAGCTTTGCGGGCTGGCTTTTCGCGCTGACGCTGGCGGGGCTGATGGCGCGCATGGCGATGCTGGCGGGGCAGGCCGAGGCGGCGGCGGAATGGCTGCGCATCGCGGGGCTGGTGTTTCTGGGGCTGCTCGCCCTTGCCCTGGCGCGGATCACCGTGCCGGTCACGAACATCGTGCTGGACCCCAGCGAAAGGACCTCGCCCTTCCGGCCGCATCCGGGGCGGCTGAACCTGTCGGCCGGGCTGGTGGCCCTGGCGCTGATCGGGCAGGTTGCGGGCCTGTCGCCGGCGGTCGCGGGCTTTCTGTGGATCGCCGCCGGCGCCGCCTTCATGGACCGCATGGCCGAGGGCTTTGTCGGCCCCGAGGCGTTTCGCGCCGAGATCATGGTGCTGATGGCGGCGGCGGGCTTTGCCGGCGTGGGGCTGCTGGGTCTGGGTGCCGCAGCCTTGGGCGCGCCCTGGGCCGAGGCCGGGCCGCTGCACCTGGCGCTGATGGGGGGCTTGGGCCTGGGCGTCCTGGCGGTGCTGGCGATTGCGGGGCGGTTCCATACCGGGCAGGGGCTGGGCCTGAACTGGCAGACCCGGGCCGCTTTCGTGCTGGCCGCCGCGGCGGTGCTGCTGCGCGCCCTGCCCGAGATGGGGCTGATGCCCTGGCCGCCCGGCCCGCTGCATCTGGTCGCGGCGGTCCTGTGGGCGGCGGCGTTCCTGCTGTGGCTGGCCGATTACTGGCCGGCGATCAGCCGCCTGCCGTGAAGGACAGGCGGCGGCGCGCTCAGGCGGCAAGCTGCCGGGTCTGGCCAAGCGCCTGGTCGATGGCGGCCTGGCGCTGTTCGGGACCGATGCTCACGCCATCGGCCATCACGAATTCGGCCTCGATGCCGATGAAGGCAAAGACCGAGCGCAGATAGCTCTCCAGATGCTCCAGCGCGATCCTGGCCTCGTCGCTGTAAAAACCGCCGCGCGCCAGGGCGACGATCACGCGCTTGCCCTTGGCCAGCCCCTCCGGCCCTTCGGCGGTATAGCGGAAGGTCTTGCCGGCAACGACGATGCGGTCGATCCATGCCTTGAGCTGGCTGGGCAGGGTGAAGTTATACATCGGCGCGCCGATCACCACCGTATCGGCGGCCAGGAACTCGTCCAGCACCGAAGTGTCGCCAAGCGCATCCAGCGTCAGGTGCGGCAGCGGCGCGCTGGCAAGATCGCGGCGAATGACGGGGATGCCGGGCTGCGCCTCGGCCAGCCGGTCGATGATCGCCTGGCTGACGATGCGGCTGACGCTGTTCTCGCCGGTGATGCTGCTGTCGATATGCAGGATGGTCACTCTTGTCTCCTAGGTATGGAATCTATACTCAGATCCCCTAAGTAACCATCGGGGAACCCCCCGCAAGAAGGCACAATCCTGTGCCGCACTTACATGGCTGTGACCTGGTCACACCGAGGTAACCGGAGAAACCAGATGCATGATCCGAACAGTTTCGGTTGCAGGGCCTTCACCGCCGTCCTGCAAAGGATCGGCGACAAATGGAGCTTGCTGATCGTCTCGGTCCTGGCCGAAGGGCCGAAGCGGTTCAACGAATTGCGGCGCGAGATCCCCAGCATTTCCCAGCGCATGCTGACGCTGACCCTGCGCGGGCTGGAACGCGACGGGCTGGTGTCGCGCACGGTGACGCCCAGCATCCCGCCCCGCGTGGATTACGAACTGACCGAGCTTGGCCAATCGCTGCGCAAGCCGGTCTGCGCCCTTGCGGAATGGGCGATGGCGAATATCGACGCGATCCATACCGCCCAGTCGCGCTTCGACCGGGCGAATGGCGAAAAGGTCTAGCCCCGCCTTTTCAGGTCATGTCCGCGCCGCCCAGTAATCATGCCAACGCCGGCGCAAGGTGGGTTGCATCCAGTCTTGCGCATCCAGGCCGGCCGGAGAGAAATGCGCGAAATCCGTAGTGATTTCCTGGTGTTGGCGCGATACGCCCCATGACAGCATGTCCAATGCCGTGACCGCCCACACATTCGCCATGTCCATATCGCTTCTGCGCAGCGACAGCGCATTGAGATAGGCCAGATAGGCATAGGCATATTCGCCATCGCCGCCCCGCCGCATCCGCTTGATTCGCGCGGCAATGCGGTTTCCCATCCGGCAGGGCGGGTTTCTTTCCAGCGGTGCAAGCGGCGTGTTCATTCCCTCTATCCCGCCACCTTGCAGGATTTTCGGAAACATGCGCTTGATCTGATAGTGGTAATAGGCCCGCGGCCCGTTCCAATAATGCTCGACCAGGTCGTCGCAATCCGACAGTTCCGTCTCATTGCCGAAACCCAGCGACGCGGCCAGTTGCACGGCCGTGAACACCGAGCTTTGTGCGCGGATTTCCTGCATCGCGGCCTTTACGCCCTCCATGAGCGCGGCGTCGCTGGGGTGCAGGCCCAGAACGCCGGCATTGTGCATGACCGTATTCCGGTCGACCGGCCAGCCTGCCAATACGCCGCTGGTATTGCGGATCAGGCTTTCCCATTCCGGCCATTCCGGGCTGTCCCGCAATATTCCTTCGCGGGCATGCATCAGGGTCTTGCCCGGCCCGATCCGGTCGAACAGGTGCTTGGGGTGGGCGTGGAAAACGGTATCGCTGTCGATCAGGATCGTCGGCGCGTCGAAATGCCGGACGGCATGGTGCAGGGCATGGGCCTGGATGGCATGGGTATAGCTGCCGTTCATCTGCCATTCCAGAAGCGTATCGGGCGTGATCGGCAGGTGATCGGCGGGAAGATCGGGGCGACGGTTTTCCGCATCCGCGGCCAGGACAATGCGAATCCCGGCCGGGTCGTCCTGCAGAAAGCGCATGGCGGAAAGGACGCTGTAGGTCAGTTCAAGATGATAGGCGCGCTGATTTCCGTAGATCTGGAAAAGAAGGATTTTCAAGGACCCGCTCCCCCTGCTCTGATCTGGGCGCATGCGACTTGGCCGGATGTTTCGGGATCGTCCTGCATGGCGGCGAGAAACTCCGCTGACGAGAACAGAAAGCCCTCGTCCCGCAAGGTATCGATCCCGCGCCATGGACGAGGCTCCTGCGGGTCCAGCCGCATGGCGTTTTCGTCGCCGATGGCGGAAATGCGCCTGCTGTCCTCGCCGTGATCCCACCGGCCCTCGCGGATCGCCAGCCGGTCGCGCGCCACCCAATCCCCGGCCAGCTTGTAATGGCGGACAAGCAGCATGGTATCGGCCAGCGTGACGTTCGTGGCGCAATGCGGGTGCGGCATCGGCGTTATGCCGGGCAGGTTCCGCACGAGGGAATGTTTCGACAGAAAGGGATTTTCTCCGAAAAGCTCGGCCCGCACGCCGCCGCGCCGAAAGCTTATTTGCGGATGGTTGCATATATTGTTGCGAAGGAACCAGTTGAAGCTCGTGGCATGTTGGTCGGAATATGGAATGACCTCGATATGCCTGACGGAATAGAGATTATGCGCCTTGATGGATTCCGCATAATCCATATATCGCAATTCACGATAGGGCAGGGTTGAGAAGTGATCGAGCATTTGCCCCAAGACCGAAGTATATCCCCGATCGTTGCAATATCCCAGCAACCGGGTCAACCCACCGGTGGGAATTTCGATCAGCTCGTCGGAATCGGCGAACAGTATCCATCCGCCCTTTGCAACCCTTTGCGACAATTCCGAGCGCAATGCGCTTTCATACAGCTTGGCCGGCAGGTCGTTCTGCAGAACGGTCAGCCGATCATAATTCCTGCAAATATCTACGGTTGCATCGGTCGAGCCGTTGTCGATCACAAGGATATGTGCTGCGCCAAGCGAAAAATGATGCTCGATGAACTTCCGAATGAACCAGGAAGAGTTGCGTGCAAGCAATGTCACCATGGCTTGCGTATCGGAAAGTTCCACGAATTCCGGGCCATGCAGATGCCGCGTTTTCATCCAGCGCCTTTGCTGGGCCACCCTTCTCCTGACCACGCGGGAGACCCCGCCGATTATGCGGCTAATCATTCGATCTCCAATTGCCCGATTCCAGAAGACGGCGTGGTTTCCTGATGGCCGAGAACATCCCTGGATATACGGTTCCCTTATTTCCCCCTTGGATCGCTGGCCTTTCAAATAAGATTGAGTGCGTCCCGGGACCAAGTCAAGCGCGCAAGTGTCCGCTATGCCTTAAAATACAGGCGCCCGGCGTGTAAAAAATGGCGGTGCGCTCGTTATTGGCGAAACCCCGATCCGCCGAACAACCTTGAACGTCAGGATGGGTGGCAGGAGGGGCTGCGGCCCTTGGCCCGCAGATATCTCTCCATGCCCTGGCGCTTCTGGATTCGCGGCGGCGGGGATATGATTCATGTCAAGGCGCGGCCGACATGCCTGGGGTCATATGTCGAAAAGGACGGTTGTCATGGACCTTGCCCTTCTTCTCGAGCATTTCCCCGAGCCGTATCTGGCGGCGCTCTTCGGTCTTCTGGTCGGCGCCGTCTTCGGCTTTTCCGCCGAGCGTTCGTCCTTTTGCCTGCGGGCCGCGACGGTGGAGTTCGCCCGCGGCAGCCTGGGGCCCAGGGTTGCCGTGTGGCTGCTGACCTTTTCCACTGCGGTCATCTGGGTGCAGGGCGCGCGCCTGCTGGGGCTGTTTCGAGCCGAGGACGCCCGGATGATGGCCGTTACCGGCAGTTGGTCCGGTGCGGTGATTGGCGGGCTGATGTTCGGCGCGGGCATGGTGCTGGCGCGGGGCTGTTCGGGGCGGCTCTTGGTGCTGGCCGCCACCGGGAACCTGCGCTCGGTCGTGTCGGGGCTGATCTTCGCGGTGGTGGCGCAGATGGCGCTGCATGGCTGGCTGGCCCCCTTGCGGCAAGAGCTTGCGGGGCTGTGGACCACGGCGGGCGGGCGCAATGTCAGCCTGCTGACGGCGCTGCCCCTGCCCGAATCCGGCGCCATCCTGATCGGCTTCGGCTTTGCCGCGGCGGCGCTTTGGCTGGCACGGGCGAACCGGATCGGCGTGCGGGTGCTTGTCTTCGCTTCGGGTGCGGGATTTGCGGTGGCGCTTGGCTGGGTGCTGACCTTTTCCCTGTCGCAACAGGCTTTCGAGCCGGTCAGCGTGACATCGGCCACCTTCTCGGGGCCCTCTGCCAGCACGCTGATGTTCTTTCTGACGGAAAAACCGGGGCTGGATTTCGACATCGGCCTGGTGCCGGGCGTCTTTGCCGGGGCCTTTCTGTCGGCGGCGCTGAAGCGGCGGCTGAAGTTCCAGGGCTTCGAGGGCGAGGGGCAGATGCGGCGCTCGATGCTGGGGGCGGCGCTGATGGGATTCGGCGCCATGCTGGCCGGGGGCTGCGCCATCGGTGCCGGTGTTTCGGGCGGCTCGATCTTCGTGGCGACGGCCTGGCTTGCACTGTTGTGCATGTGGATCGGGGCCGCGATCACCGATCTGCTGGTCGATCAGGCCGGGAAACGTGCCCCGGCCTGAACCCTATTCGAACTCCATCTCGGCAAAGACCACGCCGGCATTCTTGGTGGCCAGCTCCTCGAACGTGTCGAGATGCGACCAGCGCGACTGGTCGACGTAATAGGCGCCGGCCAGATCGCCGCCCTCCTCGATATGTGCGCCGATCTTTTCGCGCAGGTCGGCCAAATAGTCGCGGGTATGGCGCGTGACCTGCGCCAGATTCGTCGGATGGCCGTGGCCGGGAATGACATGGGCCGGGGCGAGCGGCGCGAATTTCGTCTCCCAGGTCTCGATCCAGCAAGAGGTGCAGGTGCCCTCGAAGATCGGCGGCATGCGCTCGTGAAAGGCGATGTCGCCGGCGATCATCATCGACCATTCCGGAATCCAGACCTGGGTATCGCCGGGCGAATGCGCGGGGCCCAGGTGCAGCACCTCGATGGCGACGCCGCCCATGGCGATGTCCTTGCGATCGGTGAAGGTCTCGGTCGGAGGGGCGATCACCGTGCCCTCGGCCCGTTCCCGGGCATAGTTTCGAAGGCTGGCCAGGTCCTGCGGTGCACCGTCCGCGAATTCGGCGGCGGCTTCCTCATGCGCCAGGATCGGCACGCCCTGCGCCGCCCAATAGCCGTTGCCCAGCATGGCATGGCCCTGGCCGTTCTCGTTGATGACCAGTTTCACCGGCTGGTCGGTGACGGCGCGGATCTCGGCATGCAGCGCCTCGGCCAATTGCCACGAGGCGCCCGCATTCACCACGATCACGCCGTCGCCGGTCACGATGAAGGTCAGGTTGTTGTTGTGCCCGGCATTGTCATAGGTCGGCGGCGCCGTGGCGCCGATGGCCGAGAAGACATGCGGGATCACCTCGACCGGCTTCGAATACAGCACCGATTGCGGATATTGGTCGGGAATGTCCTCGGATGCCAGGGCGGGCAGGGCGATCAGGCAAAGGATCAGCCGGCGCATCAGATGTCCTCCGCGAAGCGATAGCCGGTTTCGGTTCTTTCCACCCGTCCCAGCCCGCCCTGCGGCAGGTGGTAGCCGATGAAGGGCATGGCCCCGTCCGCCAGCCGCTCCAGCAGCGCGACGCGGGTGGCGGCGGCCAGCGCGGGATCCTGGTCCGAGGGCGCGGGCCAGTCGGGGCGGTCGAAGGCGACGTGGTGGTTGCCGATCGCGTCGCCCACGACCATCAGCGTGCCCTCGGGCGTGGCGATCTCATAGGCCAGGTGGCCGGGGGTATGGCCGGGCGTCAGCCGCGCGGTGATGCCGGGCAGGGCTTCTTCGCCGTCGGCCAGCTTGCGGATGCTGTCCGCGACGATCTCCAGCCGCCGCGAGGCGCCGATGGCGAAGCTGGCGCGGTCCTCGCCGATGCTTTCGACCGTGGCCGGGTCCATCCAATAGTCGAACTCGGCCTGGCCGATCATGTATTCGGCATCGGCGAAGACCGGCTCGTCGAATTCGTCCAGCAGGCCCCAGAGGTGATCGGGATGGCCGTGGGTGATCAGCACATGCGTCACATCCCCGGGCGTCAGGTCCAGCGCCTCCAGCGCCTCGGCCAGCTTGCCGGCGGTGGGCATGAAATCCGGCCCCGCGCCCAGGTCGAACAGCACGGTGTTCGTGCCGTCGCGCAGCAGCGTCAGGTTGCAGGGCGGCGTCAGCCCGTCCGCCGCCAGCCCGTGCCGGTCGAGCAGGGCCGCGATCTCGGCCTCGGGCAGGCCGGCGAAGGTAAAGTCCAGCGGCAGTTCCAGATGCCCGTCCGACAGGCTGTCGACGCGCACCGTTCCCATGGTCAGGGTGCTGGCGGCCCAGACCCGCCTGCCGGGCAGGACCAGGGCGGCGGCGGAAGCGGCAAGGAAATGGCGGCGGTTCAGGTGCATGGGGTTCTCCTTTCGGTTCAGCCGAAGATGTCGGCGGTGATGCCCGCATACCAGCCGAGGCTTTCCTCATAGGTGCGCCGGCGCAGCGCGGCATCCTCGCCCGTGTCGCTGATGAAGCTCTCGACGCTGGCGATCCTGTCGTCATTGGGCTCATAGGAGGCGCCCAGCTTGACGCCGTCCTCGGGCGCGAGCAGCGACCAGCAGGTGTTGGAGTATTTGGCCGGAAAGAGGCGCGAGCCGGTCAGTTCGGCCCGGATCGCCATTGCCGCCACCTTGGCCTGGCTGTTGGCCGAGAAGGCGGATTTCGGCATGTCGCCCTGGGCGCTGGAATCGCCCAGGACCCAGGCATTCCCGTCGATGCGGGACTTCATGCTGTCGGGATGGACCGGGGCCCAGCCGGATTCGTCGGTCAGCCCGGCGATGGCGGCGATGCGGCCGGCGGTCTGGGCGGGGATCACGTTGCAGCAATCCACCTTTTGCGCCACGCCCTCGACGACCACTTCCATGCTGTCGGGCCGCACGGCGACATCGGCGCCGCCGAACTCGGGATTGATCCATTCGATCATGCCGTCGTAATATTTTCCCCACCCCTCCTCGAACAGCGCCTGCTTGGAGAATTTCTCCTTGGGGTCCAGGATGATGATCTTGGCCGTCGGGTTGGTCTGCTTCAGCAGATGCGCCACCATGCTGGCCCGTTCATAGGGGCCGGGCGGGCAGCGATAGGGGTTGGGGGGCGCGACCATGGCGAAGGTGCCGCCCTGCGGCATCGCCTGGATCATGCGCTTCAGCAACTCGGTCTGCGGCCCGGCCTTGTAGGCATGGGGCATGATCTCGGCCGCGTCGAGCGACCAGCCCGGAACCGAATCCTCGACGAAATCGATGCCGGGCGACAGCACCAGCCGGTCATAGGCCAGCACCTGCCCGCCCGCCAGCGTGACCGTCCGCGCCTCGCGGTCCACCGCCGTCGCCCGGTCGTTGACGACGGTCACGCCGCCCGCGGCCATCTTGTCATAGCCGTGCCGGAGGCTGTCGAAATCGCGCAGCCCGCCGATATGGAGGTTCGAGAAGAAGCAGGTCGTATAGACCGGATCGGCCTCGACCAGCGTCACGTCCAGCGCGCCCTGGGAATCCTTGGCCAGATAGCGCGCCGCCGTGCCGCCGCCGGCGCCGCCGCCGATGACGACGACCTTGGGCTTGCCCTGTCCCAGCACGGCGGGCGCATAAAGCAGGCCGGTCGCGGCCGCGCTGCCGGCGATCAGTTCTCGTCTGGTCAGGATCATGGTCTCGTTCCTTTCCTGTTTGCGGCTGCGGGGCCTTTGCCCCGGCCGCCTTCGGTCATTCGAGCGTGGCGAAATAGGCCGCGAGCGCCGCGATTTCCTCTTCGCTCAGGCGCCCGGCCATCATCTGCATCACCGGATGCGGCCGCAGCTTTTGCCGATAGGCATGCATGGCCACCACGAAATCCTGCTCCGGCCAGCCCGCGATCGAGGGGATGCCCTGATCCGATCCGTCGCGCTGGTGGCAGGTCGTGCATTCCGCGGACAGGTATTCGCCGAACCCGGGATCGCCCTGCAAGGCCAGTATCCACCCGGGCAGGACCGGCGCGCTGGCGCGGGCGGTGGGCTCGGCTTCCGGGATGTCCTGCGGCCGGTCGGAATAGGCGCGCAGATAGGCCATCAGGTCGCCCCTTGCCTGCGCATCGGCCTGCCCGCGATAGGCCATGCGCGTGCCCGAAACCAGCGCCTTCGGGTTCTCGATATAGGCGTCCAGCGTCGACAGGGTCCAGGTCAGGCCGTCATTGCCCATGCGCAGCATCGCCCTGGAATAGTTGAAGCCGGCAAGGCTGCCCGCGCGGCGGCCGAAGATGCCGTTCAGCCTTGGGCCGGTGGCATCCGTCGCCCCTGGTCCGATGCGGTGGCAGGCGGAGCATTCCTCCGCGAACAGTTCGGCCCCGCGCAACGGATCGCCGATCTCGCTGGCCGCGACCGGAAAGGCGCCGGACGCGACCGCAATGGACAGCGCAGCAGGGATGGCGCGCCATCTCATCCGCTATTCGTCGAACGTGGCGAGATAGGCGATGACGGCGGCGCGCTCGTCCTCTTTCTTCAGCCCGGCAAAGGACATCTTGGTCCCTTTCATGAAGCCCTTGGGGTTTTCCAGAAAGGCGTGCAGCGCGGCATCGTCCCAGACCAGCCCGTCCGAGGCCATGGCGAGCAGGGGTTTGGAATACTTGAAGCCCTCGATCTCGCCCGCCGGGCGGCCGACGATGCCGTTCAGCAGCGGGCCGGTGCCGTTCTTCGCGCCCTCGCCGAGTTTGTGGCAGGCGGTGCATTTCTTGAAGACCTTTTCGCCCACCGCGACCAGCGCCGGATCGGCGGCGGTGTCTGCCGTGGCTGGCGCTTCGGGCGCGACGGCGGCGGTCTTGACCACGCTCTCGCGCGCGGCGGCCGGTGCCGGTGCCTCGGTCGGCGCGGCTTCGGCCTTCTTTTCGACCGGCTCGGCAGGTTCGGCCGGTGCGGCGCCTGCGCCGATGTCGGGCATGGTGCCGGCCGGGCGCCCGTCGGCATCCTCGGGGGTCACGTTCAGGTCGACCGCGCGCTTGGTGATCTCGACCGCGGCGGCGCAATCCGTCATGCAGGGCTCTTTCGAGAACAGCGGATACTCCGTCTCGGGCCGGTCGTCGGGATAGAAGCCCTCGGCATTGGGCAGCACGACCTGGGTGAAGTTCTCATGCGTCAGGACGAAATCGTCCTCCACCAGCCCGTTGGAATAAAGCAGGAAGGCGGTGATCGCATAGGTATCATCGACCGACAGGGTCTGCGCCGAGCCGAAGGGCATCGAGCGGTGGACATAGTCATAGACCGTCGAAAGATGCGGCCAGTAGCTGCCGATGGTCTTGACCGGGCGCGGGTCGGTCAGGCTGCCGTCGCCGCCCGCCAGCACGGGCCAGCTGTCCAGCCCCTCGGCGAAATCGCCGTGGCACGAGGCGCAGTTGTCGGCGAAAAGCTCGTCCCCGGTCATGACGTCGCCCGAGCCGGGGCGCAGCCCCTGGCCATCGGGCAGGACCGCCACGTCCCAGGCGCTGATTTCCTCGGGCAGGGCCTCGCGGCCCAGTCCCAGCCTGTCGGCCATGGCCGGGCCGGCAAGCGCCGATGCCGCCAGCAGCGAGGCGAAGAACAGCTTATGCGACCTCGACATTCTCGACCTCCCCGTCGGCCTTGACCCACCAGGTCTGGATGGCGTTGTTGTGATAGACGTTGTTGCGGCCGCGGATGGCACGCAGCGCGTCCTTGGTCGGCTGGACATAGCCGGTCTCGTCCACGGCGCGCGATTGCAGCAGCATCTCGGAGCCGTCCCAGTCGATGTCGAGGTGGAAGCGGGTCAGCGCCTTGGGCCTGGCATCGCCGGTGATGCGCGCCGTGGTCCAGTTCCTGCCGCCGTCCAGCGAGACATCGACGCGGGTGACGCGGCCGTTGCCGCTCCAGGCCAGGCCCGAGATCACCAAGGGCCCCTTGCCGTGGCGGATCGGCACCTGCGGGCTGGGCGAGGTGATGACCGATTTCGCATCCATCACCCAGGTCCATTTCCGCGCCCGTCCGTCCGGCATCAGGTCGGTGTATTTCGAGGTTTCCTCGCGGCTTTCCACCGCCTGGTCATAGACGCCCAGCCGCCGGACCCATTTCACCCACATGTTGCCTTCCCAGCCGGGCACGACCAGGCGGGCGGGATAGCCATGTTCCTTGCGCAGCGCCTCGCCATTGGCGAAGAAGGCCAGCATCACGTCGTCCATCGCCTTTTCCATCGGCAGCGAGCGGCCGTTGGACGAGGCATCGGCACCCTCGACGTAAAGCCATTTCCCCTCGGGCTTCACCCCGGCCTCGGCCAGCAGCACGGAAAGCGGCACGCCGACATATTCCATGTTGTGGATCATGCCCTGGGTATACTGGCAGCCCTCCAGCTGCGCACCGCCCCATTCCATGCCGCCATTGGCGGCGCATTCGCAAAAGGCGGTGGTGGTGGCGCGGGGGAAACGCAGCAGATCCTCGAAGGTAAAGACCAGCGGCTTTTCCACCAGCCCGTTGATCATCAGCCGGTAGTCCTGCTTGGACAGTTCGATGGCGCCGGAATGGTGGCGCTCGAAGGCGCAGCCCTGCGGGGTGATGGTGCCTTCCAGCGCATGGATGGGCGTGAAGTTGATCGAGGATACCGGGCTTTCCGTCAGCCATTCGACATATTGCCGCTTCACATGCGATTCGAAATGGATCGGCAGGCCGTAGGGGTGGGCATCGACCGCCTCGCCGAACTCCGTGGCCCAGGGCTGGACCTCGGTGATCAGCGGGTCGGGGGTCTCGGCGGCTCGGGCGATGCCGGCCCCGGTGACAAGGCCGGCCCCGGCCGCCGCGCCCGCGCGCAGGAAGGCACGGCGCGAGGTGCCCGCGGCATCCTTGCCGTTCCCGGTGGGTTCGTCTTTCATGGGCGAACGCTCCTTCGTGATGTCAGACCCCGGTCACGGTGACCGAGGTGTTGGGTTGCAGCCGGACGGTGCCGATCTTGCGGATATGCGTCTCGATCACGTCCCAGATTTGCGGGCCTTCGGTGCCTTCGTTGACCGAGGCCCAGCCGGCGACCGTGTAGGATTTCGCGGCCTCGATGGCCTCGCCGGTATCGGCCAGCGCCATGGCGCCGATCCGTTCGCCCATGGGCTTTGAGATGTCGATCGCATAGGCCAGCCCGCCCACGCGCACCATGTCGCCGCCCTGCTGGTAATAGGGATCGGTGTTGAAGATGTTGTCGGCGACATCCTCAAGGATGGTCTTGAGCATCTCGCCGGTCATCTCGGTGCGGTAGACCGCGCCATAGGTCATCGAGGTGACGTTGTGGATGTCCTCGCGGGTGATCGCATCGCCGGGCAAGAGCGTGGTGCCCCAGCGCACGCCCGGCGACAGCGCGATCTGCGCATCGCGTTCGGAACGCACCGCGTCGCAGATCAGGTCGTCCCACGAGCCGTTGAAGTTGCCGCGCCGGTAGAGCAGGCTTTCGGTGGTGCCGATCCTTTCCTCGAGCTGCGCCTTGAAGGGCGCGCGCTCGGCGTCGATCAGCGCGGCCATCTCGGCATCCGGCGCGATCACGTCCGAAAAGATCGGGATCAGCTTGTGGCGAAAGCCCATCATCTTGCCGTCGCGCAGGTCCAGATCGACGCGGCTGACGAACTTGCCGTTCGAGCCGGTGGCGATCAGGATCGTCTCGCCGATCAGGATCGGCTCGGGCACGGCGTCATGGGTATGGCCCGACAGGATCACGTCGATGCCTTTGACGCGGCCGGCCATCTTCTTGTCCACGTCGAAGCCGTTATGCGACAGGAGCACGACCAGATCGACGCCTTCGCCGCGCAGCTCGTCCACGACCTGCTGCATCCGTTCCTCGCGGATGCCGAAGCTGTATTCGGGGAACATCCATTTCGGATTGGCGATTGGCATGTAGGGGAAGGCCTGGCCGATCACGCCGATGCGCCGGCCGCCGCGCTCGAAGACCTTGTAGGGCTCGAAGGCCGGCTCGTCCCATTCCGCGTCGAAGATGTTCGCGCCGAGAAAGGGGAACTTCAGCTGCGTCTCGACGATCTCCTTGACCCGTTCGGTGCCATAGGTCCATTCCCAGTGGCTGGTCATGGCATCGACGCCAAGCGCGTTCATCACGTTGACCATGTCCTGCCCCTTGGTCAGGAACGAGGTCATCGAGCCGTGCCAGGTGTCGCCGCCATCTAGCAGGATCGAGTCGGGCCGGGCGGCCCGGATCGCCTTGACCACGGTGGCGACGCGGTCCATGCCGCCCATCCGGCCATAGCCGCGGGCCAGCGCCTCGAAATCCGGGTAGCTCAGCGCATAGGCGTCGGCCGAGCCCGGCGCGATGCCGAACATCTGCTGGAACGCGGTGCCGGTGACATGCGGCACCTGGCCCTTGGCATCGCCCACGCCGATATTGATCTCGGGCTCGCGGAAGTAGATCGGCTTCAGCTGGGCGTGGATGTCGGTGACATGGATCAGCGTCACATTGCCGAAATCGTCGAATTGCAGCAGCTGGTCCTGGGTCAGCGCCTGCTGCGCGGCTACCCGCGACCAGGTTCCGAAGCCCGAGGCCCCGACCAGTGCCGAGGCGGCCATGGCGGCCTGGAAGAACTCGCGTCGGGTAATCATTCCTCGGTTACTCCTCATGCGTTTCGGGCAAGACTTCCCCGCCGCGCCAAGGCGCGTCGGACATGCCCTTTTCGAAGGTTGGGATCGGGCCGCCGGACGCGCCGGCGGCCGCAGGGCTTCAGTGTCGGACCGAGACGCCCTCGACCGACAGGCCGTTGCCGCGCGAGGCGACGTAAAGCTCCAGCGCCTTGAACTCGTCCGAGCCGGCCTTGAAGGTTTCCGCGCGCGTGTCGCGCACGCAGCCGACGAAACGCTGCTGCGCCGTCACCATGCCCGCATCCTTCAGGCGGTAGGTGGGAAAGCCGTTGACCTGGCCCTGGCTCAGATGGTCGGCGCGGATCATGTTGCCGTAATTGTCCTCGTGGCAGTTCGCGCAGGACATTTCCAGCTGGCCATAGCGGGTATAGTAGATCTCCCGGCCCTGCTCCCAGAAATGGGCGGCGGGGCCGTCGATCGCGACATTGACTGCCATGCCGCGCGACTGAAGCGAGATCAGCGACAGCATGTCCTTCATGTCCTCCGAGGTGGTGCCCCATTTCTCCAGGCCCATGCGCTCGGTCACGCAGGCGTTGACGTAATCCTCGAGGATCATCAGCTTGCCGGAGGTCTCGTCGACCCGCGGCAGCGCCGCGCGCAGCCCGGCCATGGTCTCGGGTCCCTGATGGCAACTGGCGCAGCTTTCGCCGTTGCTGCCCATGGCCGCGTTCCAGGCGTCCAACCCGCGGTCGACGAAGACCATGGCGGGGTTGTCGAAATCGTCCCGTTCCATATCCCGCGTGGTGTCGTCGCGAAACAGCCAGCCCGAATAGATCTCGTCGAACGTGTCGGCCAGAAAGGCGGGCGGGGTCGTCCTGGTCGCGATCTCGACCGGGCCGTCATCGGTTTCGATGACCAGCTCGTCCTCGGCCGGGTCCGCGAAGGCCGCGCCCGCAAGGGCGAGGCCAAGGGCCGTGGCGGCCAAGGTGCCTTTTGTCTTGGTAAAGCGCGGCATGGCGTCTCCTCCCTGGATCTGGACCTGTTGCGGCGCCTACGAGACTTCGATCGGCTTCACGTCTTCGTAGACGGAGCCGTCGTCGTCATACCATGTGAACTTGAACTCGCCCGCCGCATCGACCTTGGCGTCGAATTCGAAATAGGGATTGGTCGAGACCGCCGGGTCGATCGCCACGTCCACCACGTTCACCTCGTTCAGGTCGCAGGTGAAGCGGTTGATGATCGAGCGCGGGATCAGCTTGCCCTCGGCATCCTTGCGCTGGCCCGATTCCATCTTGTGCGAGATCAGCGCCTTGATGGTCACGGTTTCGCCGGCCTTGGCCGATTTCGGAACCTTCACGCGGGGCTTTGCATCATCTGCCATCGTAATCTCCTGTTGCTGGATTCAGCCGCCGCAGCCGCCGATGGTGACCTTGACCGTGGTCTGCGCCCTGACGACCGAGCCGTCGCCCATCTTTGCCAGCGCGATCACGTCCTGGGTCTGGGCCAGGCGGATCCGGGTGGCGGCGCGCTGTTCGGCGGCGGCGGGGCCGAAGGTGAAGGTGGCGACCGCGGGTTCGGGGTTGCCCGAGGCCAGCAGCATGACCGCCACGGCGCCCGGCGCGTTGACCTCGACCGGCACGGTGTTGCCGTTCTCGGCGATCTCGGGGGCGGTCAGGGTCAGCCCGCCTTCGCCCACCGCCGCGCCGCCGGTGAAGGTCGCGGTCAACTCGTCAACGGTGGCGGCCAGCGCGGCCTTGCCCGGCAGGACGGCGGCGGCAAGGCCGCCAAAGCCGATCCAGAGCGCCTCGCGTCTTGAAAGGATCATCGTTTTCTCCTTGGTTTTCGGGGCCTGTCGGGACAGGCGTCACTCTTTCAGCGTCACCAGGAAGGCGACGACATCCTCGATCTGCTGGGCATTGAGGATGGGGGCCAGCGGCTCGGTCCCGGCCTTGCCGGTAAAGCCGTCGCCGGGCCGGACAAAGCCCTCTCCCTTGTAGAAGGCCGGCATGAACGTCCCTTCGAAGGTCATCTTCGCGTTGGCGACGATGCCGCGCAGCTGGGCCTCGGTCCAGCGATCCGCCGCGCCGTCCAGCGGCGGTGCGATGGTGCCGGGAAACTCGACATCCGGCAGCGCCCCGATCTGGTGGCAGGCCACGCAATTGCCCAGCGCGTTGGTGGTCATGACCCGGACCCCTTCCTCGGGATTGCCCGGAACGCCGGTCAGGGAAGCCTCGACCGCGCCCTCGGCATAGTCCACGTCCTTCGGTGCCGTTTCACAGATGGCAGGCGTGGCGATGGCCATCGCCACCACCGCCGCATGCCATAGATGGCTGCTCATGCTGTCCTCCCTGTGCTCTCCCTGACCCGATGATAACGAAAGGCCGGATGGTCTGACAACATAAATATAGCAATTTATGAATATTTATATGTATGCGAGGCGCGTGAGGGCGGGCTTAGTTCTTGCGCTCCAGTTCGCGCGCAAGAAATTTTTGAAAATGCTCACCATTTTCATAGCCATGCGCCCGAACCCAGGTCAGCAGGGCGCTGGTGGTGCCCTTGCCGAACGCGCCCGGCATCAGGGCGACGGCCGCTTCGGAGGCGGTCTGTCCCTCGGGAACGTCCTCGGGCAGGAAGATCATCGTCGGCGTGAACATGACGCCCCAACGCACCGCCATGTCCTTTTCCGAAAGCGCGGTGCCGTCGAAATCCGTGACCTCGACATCGCCGAACAGGTTCATCTGGACGACGAAATAGCCGTCGCGGATCAGCGCGTCGATCTCGGGGTCGGGAAAGACCTTCTCGTGCATCTCGGCGCAATAGATGCAGCCGCGCTGCTCGACCAGGATCAGCAGGCGCTTCTGCTCTGCATTGGCCTCGGCCAGATCCTCGCGCAGGTCCTTGAAGGTCTCGCGCAGCCAGGTGGGCTTGTGCAGGCCGTCATCGCCGGTTTCGACCGCGGCTGCGGGTGTCGCGGCCAGCAACAGGCAGGCGGCCAGGGCACGGATCGGTTTCATGGTCGGGCTCCTCTCAGGTAAGCGTGGCTGTCCAGTCGAAGTTGCGAATCATCCAGTCGGCGATGACATTCATGGAGTTGGTGGCGATCAGGATGCCGAACAGGATCAGCATGACCCCCATCGCCTTTTCCACATGTCCCATCAGCGCGCGGTGGCGCGCGACCCAGCCCAGGAACGATCCCGCGAAAAACGCCGCCAGCACGAAGGGCAGGGTCATCGCAAGCCCGTAGACCACCAGCAGCAGCCCGCCGCGCCACAGATCTCCCATGCCCGAGGCCACCATCAGGATCGCCGCCAGCGCCGGTCCCACGCAGGGCGTCCAGCCGAAGCCGAAGGCCAGCCCCATCACATAGGCGCCGGCCAGGGTCGAGGGCTTGGCCCCGGTCTGCACCCGCGCCTCGCGATAAAGCAGGCCGATCCGCAGCACGCCCAGGAAATGCAGGCCGAACAGGATCAGCACCCCGGCAGCCGCCCAGGACAGGGTTTCCTTCCATTGCGCGAAGGCCTTGCCAAGCGCCGTGGCGCCCAGCCCCAGCAGCAGGAAGATCGTGGTCACGCCAAGCGCAAAGGCCCAGGCCCGCAGCACCATCCGCCCGCGCGCGCCCGGCGCCACCGTGCCGCCGTCGCGCAATTCGCGCACCGACACCCCGGCCATGTAGGACAGGTAGAACGGCACCATCGGCAGGATGCAGGGCGACAGAAACGAAAGCAGCCCCGCAAGCGCGGCTCCGCCATAGGTGACATCCAGCATCGGCCTCTCCCCCCGCAGCCTGCCATCCTGCCGGTGCTTGCCCGGTGGCCGGCATTATATTAGAATATTCCTATGTTCAAATTCAGGCGTCAATCCCGTCGACGATCGCCCTTGGCGCTGCTGGCATTTCTTGCCGCGGCATGGCCTGCGACTGCGGCCGAATTGCGGCTTGTGATGTTCGAGCAGCCCGGCTGTGTCTATTGCGACCGCTGGAACACCGAGATCGCGCCGCAATATCCGCTGACCGACGAAGGCAAGGCCGCGCCGGTGCGGCGCCTGCAACTGCGCGAGCCCTTGCCGCCCGGACTGGAACTGGCGCGGCCGGTGACCTTTACCCCGACCTTCGTGCTGACGGCCGACGATGTCGAGGCCGGCCGGCTGGAAGGTTATCCGGGCGAGGATTTCTTCTGGCCCCTGCTGGCCGGACTGATCGCCGTGGCGGAGCCGGCACCGTGACGTCCCCGCCCATCGGTGCCGCGATAAATTGGCCCAATCCTTCGGTTTCGGTTGCCGTGCGCCGGCTTACCCTGCATTTAGGGATCGAAAGGAATGGGGATGAGCCTTTGGGCGGAATCGAGAACATCCGGCACGAACCGGAACAGGAAACCGATTTCGACGCGCTGATCGCGGCTGCGAACGAAGCCTCGACCTTTCTGAAGGCCCTTGGCCATGATGGCCGCCTGATGATCCTGTGCTATCTGATGAGCGGTCCGAAAAGCGTGACCGAACTCGAGAACCTGCTGTCCTCGCGCCAGGCCGTCGTCAGCCAGCAACTGGCGCGGCTGCGCCACGAAGGGCTGGTCAGCGCGCGGCGCGACGGGCAGACGATCTTTTACTCGATCCTCGATCCCAAGGTCGTTGACTTGCTGACCGTTCTGAAAAAGCTGTTCGGCACGGATTGCTGACCCGGCGCGGGGGGCGGGATGACGCAAGGAGGCCGCGAAAGGGTTCTTTCGCGGGAATGGGAGAGACGCGATGGATGAGCTGCCCTATGGAGTGCTTGCGGCCCTGGTCGGGCTGGCGGGCGGGATCGTGCTGGGTCTTTCGGCTCGGCTGGGCGACTTCTGCACGCTCGGCGCGCTGGAATCGGCGGTCTATGGCAAGGATTCCCGCCGCCTGCGGTTATGGGGCGTGGTGCTTGGCGTGGCGATCCTGACGACGCAGGCGCTGGCCCTGACCGGCTGGATCGAGCTGGAGAACAGCTTCTACCATACCATCCACTGGAACCCGCTGGCCTCGATCATCGGCGGGCTGGTGTTCGGATATGGCATGGCCATGGCCGGCAATTGCGGCTTCGGCGCATTGGTGCGTTTCGGCAGCGGCGACCTGCGCTCGCTGGTGGTGGTGGTGGTGATGGCCATCGTCGGCTTCATCGTGCTGTCCGGCCCGCTGGCGCCGCTGCGCGTCCTGCTGTTCCCGCAGCCCGAGGCCAACGGCCCGCAGGGTATCGTCCACGACCTGGGCCTTATGGGCCTGCCGGCGCCGGTCACGGTGGCGCTGATCGGCGTCTCGGCCCTGGCCTGGGGGTTGGGCCATGCCCCGTTGCGCGCAAGGCCGCAGATGATCGCCTGGGGTGCGGCCGCCGGGCTGGCCGTCAGCTGGAGCTTCTTCGGCACCAGCTGGCTTTACGACCACAGCCTTGGCGCGGTGCAGATCGAGGGCCCGTCCTTTACCGCCCCGGTGGGTCGCACGCTGATCTTCCTGATGACCTCGACCGCAGGCGGGATCACCTTCTCCGTGGGCTCCGTCGTGGGCGTGATGGCCGGTGCGCTGATCGGCTCGATGATCCGGGGTCTGTTCAAATGGGAGGCCTGCGAGGATCCGCGCGAACTGGGCCGCCAGATCGGCGGCGCCGCCCTGATGGGGGCCGGTGGCGTGGTGGCCATGGGCTGCTCGGTCGGACAGGGGGTTTCGGCCTTCGCGGCCCTGGCCTGGTCCGGGCCCGTCACCCTCATCGCCATCGTGGCCGGCGCGGCATTCGGGTTGCGGCGCCTGATCGGCGGTTTTCAGGGCGCCGTGGACTGAAATTTCGTCCCGGCGCTTCGCGGGTAGAAGGGGGGCGAGGATGCCCGCAAGCCGGATATCGCCCCTGCGAAAATCGGCCATTCGCCAGGGGCTGCCGTCAGCGGATTGGTTTCCCGGGATACCAGCGCAGCAGGCCGGTATTTCCTGCATGACGGGTCTGCCGCCGCCTTTGCAGCCCTGCTGTGCGGGGAGCACCTGCTCGTCACTGTCGTCAGGAAAGACCAGTATTGCGGCGGACGCTCTGGCCGTTATTCGCAGCATTCTGCAAGCCTGCCGCGCCATTCCGTGGATGGTGCCGTAGCGGCATGATCCGGCGACGATTTTCCCGGTCGGCCCGGGGCGCTTTCGCGCCCCGGCTCGTCTCACTCCATCTCGACCATGAGATCCTTCGCGTCGATCTGCTCTCCCGGCCTGACGTGGAGGGCTTTCACCACGCCGGCTCGGTCGGCATGGATGCCGGTTTCCATCTTCATGGCCTCGATGGTCAGCAGCAGGTCGCCGGGGTTGACCTTCTGCCCCTGCGTCACCGCGACCGAGGCGACGACGCCGGGCATGGGCGCGCCCAGGTGGCCCTCGTTCGCCGGGTCGGCCTTGGGACGGGCGGCGGTCTGCGACTTGACCAGACGGTTCGGCACCCGGATCACCCGGGGCTGGCCGTTCAGCTCGAAGAACACCTTGACCTCGCCCTTCTCGTCGGTCTCGCCCACGGTCTGCAGCCGGATCTCCAGCGTCTTGCCGGGGTCGATCTCGGCCTCGATCTCCTCGCCCGGCTCCATGCCGTAGAAGAAGGCCCGCGTCGGCAGCGTCCGCACCGGGCCGTATTGCCGGTGCCGGCCCATGTAGTCGAGGAAGACCTTGGGATACATCAGATAGCCGTTCAGGTCCTCGTCATCGACCGCCTTGCCTTCCAGCTGGCGGATCAGCTCGGCGCGGGTGGCCTCGATATCCACCGGCGGCATGGCCGCGCCGGGGCGGGCGGTCAGCGGCGCCTCGCCCTTCAAGACCTTCTTCTGCAGCGCCGCGGGCCAGCCCCCGGGCGGCTGGCCCAGGTTGCCGCGCATCATGTCGACGACCGAATCGGGGAAGGAGACCTCGACCGCCGGGTCCTCGACCTGCGCCCGCGTCAGCCCTTGGGCCACCATCATCAGCGCCATGTCGCCCACCACCTTGGAACTGGGCGTGACCTTGACGATGTCGCCGAACATCCGGTTCACCTCGGCATAGGCCTGGGCGACCTCGTGCCAGCGATCCTCGAGGCCGAGCGAGCGCGCCTGGGCCTTGAGATTGGTGAACTGGCCGCCGGGCATCTCGTGCAGCCAGACCTCCGAGGCCGGGGCCTGCAACCCGCTCTCGAAGGCGGCATAGTGCTCACGCACCGCCTCCCAGTAGTTCGAGATCCGGCGGATCGCCTCGATATCCAGGCCGGTGTCGCGATCGGTATGCCGCAGCGCCTCGACCACCGAGCCCAGGCAGGGCTGCGAGGTATTGCCCGAGAAGGCGTCCATGGCGCAGTCCACCGCATCCACCCCGGCCTCGGCCGCGGCCAGGATCGAGGCGCCGGCAATGCCGCCGGTGTCATGGGTGTGGAAATGCACCGGCAGGCCGATCTCCTCCTTGAGCGCCCTGACCAGAATCGAGGCCGAAGCGGGTTTCAGCAGCCCGGCCATGTCCTTGAGGCCAAGGATATGCGCGCCGGCGTCGCGCAGCTCGCGCGCCATCTTCAGGTAATATTGCAGGTCGTATTTCGCGCGCGCGGGATCGAGCAGGTCGCCGGTATAGCAGATGGTGCCCTCGCAGATCTTGCCGGCCTCGATCACCGCATCCATGGCGACGCGCATGTTCGGGGTCCAGTTCAGGCTGTCGAAGACCCGGAACACGTCCACGCCGGTCCTGGCCGCCTGGCGGACGAATTCCTGCACCACGTTGTCGGGATAGTTGGTGTAGCCGACGCCGTTCGAAGCCCGCAGCAGCATCTGCGTCATCAGGTTGGGCATGCGGGCGCGGATGTCGCGCAGCCGCTGCCAGGGGCATTCCTGCAGGAAGCGATAGGCGACGTCGAAGGTCGCGCCGCCCCAGCATTCGACCGAGAAGAGGCCGGGCAGGTTCGCGGCATAGGCCGGCGCCACCCGGATCATGTCGATCGAGCGCATCCGCGTGGCGAGCAAGCTCTGGTGGCCGTCGCGCATCGAGGTGTCGGTGATCAGCAGGCGCTTCTGGTCCAGCATCCAGTCGGCGACGGCTTTCGCCCCCTGTTCCTCCAGGAGCTGCCTTGTGCCGGGGGCGGGCTCGGCCTTGGCCGCAGGCGGCACGGGAATGCGCGCCTCAGCCGGCGGCAGGGGACGGCCGGCGGTCTCGGGATGGCCGTTCACGGTGATGTCGGCGATATAGACCAGCAGTTTCGTCGCCCGGTCGCGGCGCTTGCGGAACGCGAACAGGTCCGGCGTGGTGTCGATGAACTTGGTCGTATAGGTGTCGTCGAGGAAGGTCGGGTGCTTCAAGAGGTTGATGACGAATTCGATATTCGTCGCCACGCCGCGCACCCGGAACTCGCGCAGCGCCCGGTCCATCCGCGCGATGGCCTTCTCGGGCGTCTGGGCATGGGCCGTGACCTTGACCAGCAGAGAATCGTAATAGCGGGTGATGACGCCGCCGGAATAGGCGGTGCCGCCGTCGAGGCGAATGCCGTTGCCGGTGGCCGAGCGATAGGCGGTGATGCGGCCGTAATCGGGGATGAAGTTGTTCAGCGGATCCTCGGTCGTGACCCGGCATTGCAGGGCGTGGCCGTTCAGATGCACCCCGGCCTGGGAGGCGACGCCGGTGGCCTGGGCCAGCGTCGCGCCCTCGGCGATCAGGATCTGGCTTTGCACGATGTCGATGCCGGTGACCTCCTCGGTCACGGTATGCTCGACCTGGACGCGCGGGTTCACCTCGATGAAGTAGAAGGCCTGGCTGTCCATATCCATCAGGAATTCGACGGTGCCGGCGTTGCGGTAGCCGACGGCGCGGCCGATCCTCAGCGCCAGCTCGCAGACCTCGGCGCGCTGTTCGGGGGTCAGGTAGGGCGCCGGGGCGCGCTCGACCACCTTCTGGTTGCGGCGCTGCACGGTGCAGTCGCGTTCGTAAAGATGGTAGAGCCCGCCATGGCCGTCTCCCAAGAGCTGCACCTCGACATGGCGGGCGCGCAGGATCATCTTTTCCAGGTAGCCCTCGCCGTTGCCGAAGGCGGCCTCGGCCTCGCGCCTTCCCTCGCGCACCTTCTCGGGCAGTTCCTCGGGGCCCATGATCGGCCGCATGCCGCGCCCGCCGCCGC
This sequence comes from Paracoccus sp. SSJ, assembly GCF_030234105.1. Lineage (NCBI taxonomy): Bacteria > Pseudomonadati > Pseudomonadota > Alphaproteobacteria > Rhodobacterales > Paracoccaceae > Paracoccus > Paracoccus sp. SSJ. The sequence continues at coordinate 73,387 of NZ_JASSPE010000003.1, forward strand.
CCCAGGAGGCTTTCAACATCAGCGGATAGCCGATCTGCGCGGCCTCACGCTTGATCGCCTCCATGTCCTCACCCAGCACCTCGGTCGCGGGGATGACCGGCACGCCGGCCTGGATGGCGACACGCCGCGCCGAGGCCTTGTCGCCAAGCGCCCGCATGGTGTCGGCGCTCGGCCCGATGAAGGCGATGCCCGCTGCGGTGCAGGCATCGACGAAATCGGGGTTCTCGCTGAGCAGTCCGTAGCCCGGATGGATGGCATCGGCGCCGGATTCCTTCGCGACGCGGATGATCTCGGGGATGCTGAGATAGGCCGCCACCGGCCCCAGGCCGCCGCCGATCCGGTAGGCCTCGTCCGCCTTGAAGCGGTGCAGGCTCAGCTTGTCTTCCTCGGCATAGACCGCGACCGTCTTCTTGCCCAGCTCGTTCGCCGCCCGCATCACGCGGATCGCTATCTCGCCACGGTTCGCAATAAGAATCTTACGGAACATCAGTCCCCCCATGTTCGCCCGGCGGGCATCCTAACTATGCTGCGGTGCAGCGCAAGCACCCTTCGCGACGGTTTCGCGACGCGGGTTTTCTCATCTCAGCGGCGTTCGCGAAAGAATTCTTGCAGCAGCCGGCGCGATTCTTCTGCCGAAATGCCGTCGATGATCTCTGGCCGGTGATGGCATTGCGGATGGTCGAAGACCCGTGCGCCATGGCGCACGCCGCCCATACGCGGGTCCTCGGCGCCGTAATAGAGCACCTCGATCCGTGCGGCCGAGATGGCGGCGGCGCACATCGGGCAGGGCTCCAGCGTCACCCATAGCCTCGCGCCCGGCAGCCGTTCCGAGCCGAGATGCGCGCAGGCGGCGCGGATCGCCAGGATTTCGGCATGGGCCGTCGGGTCGCGCATCTCGCGCGTGCGATTGCCGGCGCGGGCCAGCACGGCGCCGTCGGCACCCACCAGGACGGCGCCGACCGGCACCTCGCCGCGCCGGGCGGCGGCACGGGCCTCATCGAGCGCGGCGGGCATGTGCGAGGCAAAATCCATGCGCGCTTTTCGCGTGGGCTTGCCTTGCGCGCAAGAACTGCTTTCCATCTTCCTGCGTTGGGCGTAGAGAGCCCGCTTTGCCACCGCAGAGATGCGCAGGAGATCGCCATGACCGAAGACAGCCCCGAAACCGCCCCGAATCCGCAGGCAGACCGCATCGCCAAGGTGATGGCCCGTGCCGGCGTCGCCTCGCGCCGCGAGGCCGAGCGCATGATCCTGGAGGGCCGGGTGACGGTGAACGGCAAGAAGATCGACAGCCCGGCGCTGGACGTCACGCCCGCCGACAGGATCCGCGTCGACGGCAAGCCGCTGGAGGAGCCGCAAGAGACGCGGTTGTGGCTCTATTACAAGCCCTTGGGCCTGGTAACCTCGAATTCGGATGAAAAGGGGCGGCAGACCGTCTTTGACGCACTGCCGCGCGACCTGCCGCGGGTGATGACCGTGGGCCGGCTGGACCTGAACTCCGAGGGGCTGCTGCTTCTGACCAATGACGGCGAGTTGAAGCGCCGGCTGGAGCTGCCGACCACCGGCTGGCTGCGCCGCTATCGCGTGCGGGTGAACGGCCAGCCCAACGACCTGACATTCGCGCCGCTGCGCCGCGGCGTCACCATCGAGGGCGAGGAATTCGCGCCGATGGAGATCAACCTCGACAGCCAGCAGGGCGCCAATGCCTGGCTGACCGTCGGCATCCGCGAGGGCAGGAACCGCGAGATCCGCCGCGCCATGGCCCATGTCGGGCTGATCGTGAACCGGCTGATCCGCATCGGCTATGGCCCGTTCAAGCTGACCGGCCTCGAGGAGAACGAGGTGCGCGAGGTCAAGCGCAAGGTGCTGCGCGACCAGTTGGGCGGGCTCCTGACCGGCGAGACCGAGGAAAAGCCGCGCAGTTTCCGCGAGCGCGGCGCGGCCAAGCCGGCCGAGGGCGATGCCCGTCCGCGCAAGCCGCGCGACGAGGGCGGCCGCAAGCCCTTTGCCCGGCGCGAGGATGGCGAGCGTCGTCCTTTTGCGCGCCGCGAGGATGGCGAGAGAAAGCCGTTTGCCCGGCGCGAGGACGGGGACCGCAAGCCCTTTGCGCGCCGCGAGGATGGGGAGCGCAAGCCGTTTGCGCGCCGCGAGGATGGGGAGCGCAAGCCGTTTGCACGCCGCGAGGATGGCGAACGCAAGCCCTTCGGCAAGCGCCCGGATGGGGGGCGAAAACCCTTTGCGAAACGCGAGGATGGCGAGCGCAAACCCTTTGCCCGGCGCGAGGATCGCGATGGCAAGCCTGCTGTCCGCGACGGTGCGCGCAAGCCCTTCGGCAAGGGGCCGCGGGACGAATCGCGCCGCGATGGCGACCGTCCCGAGCGCGCCGGCAAGCCGGGCTTCAAAGCCAGGGCGACCGAAGGCGAGCGCGGCTTCAAGCCCCGCACCGAAGGCGGCTTCAAGCCGCGCGGCGAAGGCAAGCCGGCCCGCGATTTCAAGCCCGGCAAGGCCACGGGCAAGCCGGGCGGCAAACCCGGTCCGAAACCGGGCTTCGCAAAAACGAATCGCGCCCCCGGAAAGGGAGCGCGACCAGAGGGAAAAGGGCCGCGGCGCGGCTAGATCGCGCCGCCCTTGCCGGGGCTGTTCACTTCGTCAGGATCAGCTTGCCCGCGCGGGTGATGCGCAGGTTGTAGACCTGGTCGCCCAATACGATCAGCGCCTGATTGCCGCCGGCAGTCAGCAATTCGGCGTCATATTCGGGCAGTCGTTGCAGGGCGGTCACGCCGGGACGCGTGAATTCGGCGGGGCGGGTCGCGGTCATGTCCAGTTCCTCGTTTCTGTCGCGGTGAGTGTAACCTGACAAATTTCCTAGGAGATGTCAAAGGAAAATAGTCGGGAATTTTCCCACCACATAACCCGTCGTTTTGAAAGCGAAAAGGCGGGCGCCACATGGGCGCCCGCCTTGCCGACGCCCCGAATGGGGCGGATTTACCGGCAGTTCCTAGTCCGCCCCAAGGCAATCGGCCAGCGCCTGGCCCATGTCGCGCAGAAGCTCCGCATAAAGCCCGGCGCCGGGAGTCGCGCCGGTCCCTTCGGGGTCGAGCGCGGCGCCCTGGCGGATTTCGCTGCCCTCGATCACCGCGGCAATCAGTTTCGGATCGTGATTCGCCTCGGGGAAAGCGCAGACCGCGCCCTCTTCGGCGATCTCGTCGCGAATCGCCCTGAGCCGCGCGGCCGAGGGCGTCGAGGCATCGCCAAGGCTGACCGCAATGGCCGGCTCCAGCCCGTAATGCTCGGTGAAATAGCCATAGGCGTCATGAAAGACGACGAAGCGCTTGCCTTGCGTGGGGGTCAGCGCCGATTTCAGTTCTTCGTCCAGTGCGGTGATTTCGTCGGCGGCCTTCGCGGCATTGGCGGCATAGACGCCTGCATTGTCCGGGTCGCGCCGGGACAGGGTCTCGGCGATGGCAGCAAGCCAGGCCTGCCCATTCGCCGGGTCCAGCCAGGCATGAGGATCGGTGCCGCTGTGGTCGTGGTCGTGATGCGCTTGCTCCTCGGCATGGCCGTGTCCATCATGCTCATGCTCATGCTCATGCTCATGCTCATGCTCATGCTCATGCTCATGCTCATGCTCATGCTCATGCTCATGCTCATGCTCATGCTCATGCTCGCCGCCGGCATAGTCCCGGCGATGCGTGGCGGGCAGGTCCAGCAGGGCCAGCATCTCGCCCTGCGCGGAAAAGCTGGTGACGGCCCGCTCCAGCCAGGGGGTCAGCTCGGGGCCGACCCAGATCAGCAGGTCGGCATCCTGCAAGCTGCGGGCCTGGCTGGGACGCAGCTGATAGCTGTGCGGATCGCCGCCGGCCTGCAGCAGGATCTCGGGCTGGCCCAGATCGCCCATGACCTGCTGCACCATGGCCCCGACGACGGGAATATCGGTCACCACCCGCGGGACTTCGGCCCGGGCGGGCAGGGCGGCGGTGCCAAGCGCAGCGGCAAGGACAAGGGAGGAAGGTCGGATCATGGCGGGACTCACTTGCGGAAACGCCAAGGTTATTTATGTTATATCGTAACCCGTCAAGCAAAAATGTAACGATATAACATCATGTCCACTTCGGAATCCCCGCCCGACCCGTTTCACGAGCACGACCACGCCCATTGCGCGGCGGCGGTGCTGCGCCGCGCCGAAGAGCAGGCAAGGACCGAAGGCGTGCGCCTGACCCCGGTGCGCCGCCGCGCGCTGGAGATCCTGCTGGAATCGCATCGCGCCATGGGCGCCTATGAGGTGCTGGAGCGGCTTTCGGCCGAAGGCTTCGGCAAGCAGCCCCCGGTGGCCTATCGGGCGCTGGATTTCCTGGTGGAGCAGGGGCTCGCGCATCGCGTGCAACGCCTGAACGCCTATGCCGCCTGCCTTTCGGCCAAGCGCGACCATTCGCCGGCCTTCCTGATCTGCCGCGGCTGCGAGCAGGTGGCCGAGGCCGAGGCGCCCGAGTTGCGCGCGGCGCTGGACGGGCTGGCCGGGGCGACGGGCTTCCGCATCGAGCGCAGCACCGTCGAACTGCTGGGCCTTTGCGCGCGCTGCACCGAGGCCGGCCTGTGACGCCGCTGATTTGCGCCGCCGACCTGTCGGTCAGCCATGGCGGCGATCTGCCGGTGCTGAGCCATGTCGATTTCCTGATCCGCCCGGGCGAGATCGTCACCGTGGTCGGCCCGAACGGCTCGGGCAAGTCGACGCTGGTGCGGGCGCTTCTGGGCCATGTCTCGCTGTCCTCGGGCCGGGTCGAGCGCGTGCCCGGGCTGCGCATCGGCTATGTCCCGCAGCGCGTGCATATCGAGCGGGCCATGCCGATGACCGTGCGCCGCTTCCTGTCGCTGCCGCGCCGGGTCGGCGATGCGCAGGCCGCCGCCGCGCTTGAGCGGACCGGCGTGCCGGGGCTTGAGGGCCGCCAGATCACCGCGCTGTCCGGCGGGCAGTTCCAGCGCGTCCTGCTGGCCCGCGCATTGCTCGGCGATCCGCAGCTTCTGGTGCTGGACGAGCCGACGCAGGGCCTGGACCAGCCCGGCATCGTCGCCTTCTACAAGTTGATCGAGGAGGTCAGGGCCGAAACCCGCGCCGCCGTGCTGATGGTCAGCCACGACCTCTTGGTGGTCATGCGCGCCTCGGACCGGGTGGTCTGCCTGAACGGCCATATCTGCTGCGAGGGCACGCCGCAGGCGGTCAGCGCCGCCCCCGCCTATCGCGCCCTGTTCGGCAGCGAGGCGCAGGGCACGTTGGCGCTTTACCAGCATCACCACGATCACGACCACGACCATGTCGCAGAGGGCCATCGCCACGGCCCGGCCTGCGCCCATCCGCATTGAGGTCCCATGCTTGACGATTTCCTGACCCGAGCCGCCCTGGCGGGCCTTGGCCTTGTGCTGGCGACGGGGGCGCTGGGTTCCTTCGTGGTCTGGCGGCGCATGGCCTATTTCGGCGATTCGACCGCCCATGCGGCGATTCTGGGCGTGGCGCTGAGCTTTGTCTTCTCGCTGCCGATCTATCTGGGCACGCTGGCGGTGGCCGTCGCCATGGCGCTGATCGTCGCGCAGCTTACGGCGCGGGGCCAGTCGATGGACACGGTGCTGGGCGTGCTGGCCCATAGCGCGCTGGCGCTGGGGCTGGTGGGCGTCAGCTTCGTGCCTTCGCTGCGGGTGGGGCTGGAGGCCTTTCTGTTCGGCGACATCCTTGCGGTGACGCGGGCCGACCTTGCCTGGATCTGGGCCGGTGCGACGGCGGTGCTGGGGCTGCTCATCTGGCGCTGGCAGCGGCTGGTGACGGCCTCGGTGAACGAGGAACTGGCCATGGCGGCGGGAATCGATCCGGCGCGCGAGCGGCTGATCCTGTCCCTGGCGCTGGCTGTGGTCGTGGCCATCGCGATTCGCATCGTCGGGGCGCTGCTGATTTCGGCCATGCTGATCGTGCCGGCCGCGGCGGCGCGGGGATTCTCTGCAACGCCCGAGCAGATGGCAGGTTCCGCCACCCTGATCGGTGCCATTTCGGTTCTCGGCGGGCTTTGGGCCAGCCTGTGGCTGGACACGCCGGCAGGCCCTTCGATCGTGGCGATTTCTGCAGCGATTTATGCCGTGACATTAGTGGTTTGCAGGAAATAACCTACGTATCGGAGCGGGCGGAAACTTGCGGGTTTCCGCCGATCCGATGGCGGCATCTCGCCTAACGGTGCAGGTGTTGGCTATTATGCAACAGTCGCCCGGGGCGCGCATGATTTCCCGATCAAGACCGCTTTCCAAGTCCTTGGGATTATGCGACTGTCGCAGCGATGTTGCCGGAAACGGCAGCCGTCAAAGTACTGAACGGAGCATGATCATGACCAAATTCGCTACCTTCGCCCTGGCCCTTGGCCTGTCGGCCTCGACCGCTCTCGCCGGTGGCTATGTTGCCCCGGTCGTTGAAGTCGAGCCGGTTGTCGTGGACGAGAAGCCCGCTTCGACCAACGCTGGCCTCGTCGTTCCGGCTCTGCTGCTGCTGGGCGTCATTGCCGCCGTCGCTTCGGACGACGACGACCACTGATCGCTGAGCGGAACCCGGGTTTCGCAAAGCTCAGAGGGGCTGGCCATTGGTCAGCCCTTTTTTTATTGCAGTCCGCCGCTGCCCGTCCTTGTCGTGATCCGCTGCACGGCCGGGCATGAAAAAACCGGCCGCAAGTGGGCCGGTTTTTCATCTTGCCTCTGACTGGCGACTGTCAGGGTCGCAGCGTCTGGATGGTGATGTAGCCCAGCCGCGGCCCGGCCCATTGCCGCGAGACCGGCAGATGCCCGCCCTGCGGCATGAAGTTGTTCTGGAAACGCGCCCCGTGGCCCTCGCAGCTTTCCACGATCACGCCGGGCTTCGGGCCCGGGCCGACGGTGCAGTCGAAGCTCAGCGGGCGCTCCAGCCCGTCGCCGCTGTAATAGCGCATGACGCGTTGGGCCGAGCCCGAACGGCCGGCGCGGATCAGCGCCTCGGTCTGCGGCTCGACGACCGAGAGGTCGTTGCCCAGGCCCCGCGTGCCGATCAGCATGCCGTCGCGCAGGATCAGGGCCTCTTTCGAAGGCGCCATATAGGTGCGCATCGCGCCGTTCTGCCCGGTCATCGCCATGACCTGCGTCCGGCCCAGCGATTCGAAGTTGACCATGACCAGCGGTGCGGGATTGACCCGCAGCGCCTCGGCGGCCATCTGCTCGGGCGTGCGTGGGGCGGCGGGGGCCTGTTCGGCCTCGCCGCCGCGCATCCCGCTCACGGCGCTGCCGGCGGTCCTGGCGGCGATCAGCAGGGGGTTTGCCTCCCTGCCGGTGTCGTCGTTGCCGCAGGCAGCAAGGCCCGCGATCAGCAGCACCGGCAGCACCGCCCGGTGGATGCGGGTCGTGATCATCGCCAGAACCTCCCCCAGCCTTGATAGAGTTTGACCGATTGCGCGTCCCGGACCTTGTCGTAGAGCCGGCCGTCCACGTTCACGCGCGCCCCGCCGTCGCGCGACAGCGACCGCAGCGTGCTGCTTGCGCGATCGCGCGACGGCGTGCCTGCGGCCCAGGAAATCGGCAGCGAGACGGTAATGCCCTTGTCGAACGAGCCGTTGCCGAATTCCTCGTCGCTCATGTCGGTCTTGGTCGCGAAGGCGCCGACGCGCCAGCCGTTGGCGAATTCGCGGGTCAGCGTGATGGTCGCGCCCTTGTCGCCGGCCAGATACTTGCCGACATCCAGCTGTGCCGTGAAGCCGTTGGCGAATTCGTAATAGGCCGACAGGTGCCCGGTCGTGACCTCGTAGTCGCGGAAGCCGAAGACGTCGTCGAAATCGCGCTTCTTCACATGGTTGACCTCGGCGCCGAAGGCCAGGGGCGAATTGGCGGGCTTCCACAGCATCTCGCCCGAGACGCCGCCATAGGCGCGCTCCAGAAGGCCGACCGTCACCCGCGTATAGACCTGCTCGGTCGGCTGGGCATACCAGGCCAAGGTCAGCTCGGGGATGGTAGGCGAGGTCCGGCCCGTATACATCCGGGTGTCGGAGCGCACGCGAGGAACCCCGTCGGGAGAGGTCTCCAGGCTCGGATCGGCCTTGTATTCCTCTGCGGTGTAGTGATCGCCCCTGACACCGCCATTCAGCTCCGGCGGAATCGCGGGACCGCTTTGGTCCATGTTCCCGAAGGCGCGCTGGCGCATGCTGCCCGACAGGACCAGGCCCGGCACAAGCTCGTAGCTGGCCTTGAGCTCGGCACCCATTTCGTAGCGCAGCGGATCCTCGGGGTCGAACAGGCCGATGTCGAGATAGGGCCCGAGGTTCCAGCGGAAGCGCGGGAACAGACCCTGCGTCGCCACCAGATCGCCCGGCCGCGGATCGGCATCGACCAGCGCGGAGGCACTGGCGATCCGCCCGGCCTCGGTATTCTCCAGCCGCTCGACATCCGAGCGTTTCAGCACCACCGACGAAGTCGCCATGCCCTCGGAGTTCGAGGTGATGACCAGCGTCTCGACCGAGGGGGGCAGGGCGCGGGTCATCAGCCGCGCGGTGCGGCCCACGGCCTCGGATTGCTGGATATAGCGGGTGTTGCGGATGCGCACCTCGGCCCGGTTCGCCGACAGTGCCATGGATTCGAGGATCTGCCCCTCATCGGCCAGCGCATCGGCCAGGACGGTCTGGATCGCCGGCTGTGCGGTCGGATCGGCCGACCAGGCGCCCGACCAGCCTTCGGGATCGGCCGAGGGCGCGGGGCGCGACCGCACCGGGGCCGGCGCCTTTTCCAGCCCCGAGGGGAAGGGCGCGTTGCGCGGGTTCAGCGCAAAGCTGAACTGCGCCCCGAACGTATCGCCGCCCAGCGTATAGAGGCCAAGCTGATAGCTGGGGCTGAAGGTGTAATAGGCGCCCAGGTTGAATTGGCTGCCCGGGGCTTCCTTCGTCTCCCTCTCGGTCTCGGGGGCGTATTTGTCGCTGGAATATTCGGCGACCAGGCTCAGCTTTTCGTTGACCTGCCAGGTGACCGAGCCGAAGGCCTTGGGACTGCCCGAGAACCATTGGTCGACATTGGGCTTGCCGCCCAGGTTGTCATCCGATTCGCGCATCTTGCCGGCCAGGCGGCCCCAGCCGACGCCAAGGCTGGCGCGGATGTTCGGGGTGATGGTCTTGCTGGCGACGACGTATTCGCCGGAATAGACCCCGGTTCCCAGGAAGTCCTGAAGCCCGACCGCGACGGCGGGCCGCCAGCCCGCCTCGTCCAGGACCTGGAAGCGGATGTCGAAGGACCGGTCCCAGATATGGTCCCCCAGGTCCTCGATATGGTCCTTCATGCCCTCGACCCGCGAATAGCGCAGCGCGGTGGTGATGCGCGGGTGCAGCTGGAACACGACGTTGTGGCGCCGTCCCAGCTCGTTATAGGATACGGTCCCGCCCAGGGTTCCGTCGGGCAGCATCTCGGCCGTCGGGGTTTCGACCCCGCCGGGCAGGCCGTAGCTGTTAAGCACATCGCCGATCATCGGATCGGTGCGGGCCGGGCCGGTGCCGAGACCCAGAAGCAGCGCTACCGGCACGGTCGAGGCCAGCAGGCGACGGGTAAGCATCGAATGGGCGCTCATCGGCGGCTCCTCTCAGGTCGCGGCCCGCTGCGGGCGGCAGGTGGTTCGGTGCCGCGGGCTTGGTCCTGCGGCACCCGGATCTGTGGCTTATTCGCTTGGTGCGGGCGGTTCGGGCAGGATCAGCGCGGGGGCGGGGACGCCGCCCGTCGTATCGGACCCGCTGCCGCCTGCCGCCGGGCTTTCCGAAGCCGGGGACGGGGCGGCGGGCGTGGACGAGGGTGCCCCGGCAGCCGGTGCGTCGGTCGTGGTGGTCCCCGTCGCCGGGGTGCCGGTTGCCGCGCCTTCGGTCGGGCTGCCTGCCGAGGGGGTGGTCGCCGGGGTCGTGGTGGGCGCCGCCGTCTCGGGTGCCGTCGTCTCGGGCGTGGCGGTTGCCGGGGCGGTGGCTCCGGTGGCCGCAGCCGCGGGAGCCGTCGTCGGGGCTTCGGCTGCCGGTGCGGCTTCGGGCTTTGCCGCTGGCGCCGCCGGTTTCGGCTGCGCCTTGGGCTTCGGCGCCGCGGACGAGGCGCGGACCTGCGCCTTGGGCATCGTGTCGGTGGGTGCCGCGCAACCGCTCAGGCGCTGGCTGCCGACGCGCAGCCGCGCGGTGAAGGGGGTCTTCTGGCCACCGGCTTCGCATTCCGCCGCCTGGATGTTCAGCGCAAAGACCGAACCGTTCATTGTGCCGATGAACTCGACGCCGCGGCCATAGACCATGCGGCGCACGGTGACGCCGACCGATCTTGCGCCGGGGCGTTCATAGACGGCGGTCTTGTCGGCGGCGGTCACGGTCCAGCCGCTGCCTGCGGCACGGAACATTGCGGTGCTCAGCGTGCTGGCCTCGGCGGTGGCGATGGGCTTGCCTTCGGTCCCCGTCTCGATCGGCTGCTCCAGCGGCGATACGGTGGGCGGGCCGGAATGGCCCTGCGCCTCGGGCTCGTCGGATTTCTGGAAGGGCAGTTCGCCGCAGGCGGCAAGGGCCACAGTCATCGAGAGGACGGCGAATGCCGAACGGAATTTCATCTGCTCTGTCCCGGTTCCATGGGTTTTGCTTATGCTGATTGGCTACAGGAAGCCCGGGACTTGGGCAAGCGCCGACAAGCCCCGACCGCCGCCAGGGCCCGGGTTTGCGCGATTCTTCGCACGCGGTCAGCAGTTGGGCACGTTGACGGCCAGACCGCCCAGCGAGGTCTCCTTGTATTTGTCGCTCATGTCGCGGCCGGTCTGGCGCATGGTCTCGATGGCGGCGTCCAGCGGCACGAAATGCTGGCCGTCGCCGCGCAGCGCCAGGCTGGCGGCCGAGACCGCCTTGATGGCGCCAAGGCCGTTCCTTTCGATGCAGGGCACCTGCACCAGTCCCTTTACCGGGTCGCAGGTCATGCCCAGGTGATGCTCCAGCGCGATCTCGGCGGCGTTCTCGACCTGGGTGACGGTGCCGCCCATCGCGGCGCAGATCCCTGCCGCCGCCATGGCGCTGGCCGAGCCGACCTCGGCCTGGCAGCCGCATTCCGCGCCTGAGATCGAGGCGTTGTGCTTGATCAGCCCGCCGATGGCCGCGGCGGTCAGCAGGAACTCGTCGAGCTGGCGCTCGGACGCGTCAGGCACATGGTCCAGCCAATAGCGGATCACCGCCGGCACCACGCCCGCCGCGCCGTTCGTCGGCGCGGTCACGACTTGGCCGCCGGCCGCGTTCTCCTCGTTCACGGCCATGGCATAGATCGACATCCAGTCGTTGATGACATGCGGCGCGGTCAGGTTCATGCCGGCCTCGGCCTTCAGCGCCTCGTGGATGCCGGCGGCGCGGCGGCGGATCGACAGCCCGCCGGGCAGGATGCCGCCCGTCGCAAGCCCCCGGTCCATGCAGTCGCGCATCACCTGCCAGATGCGGCGGATGCCGGCTGAAATCTCGGCATCGCTGCGAAAGACCCGCTCGTTCTCGCGTTTCATCTGGGCGATGGACTTGCCCGATCTTTCGGCCATCTCCAGCATCTCGGCCGCCGAGGCGAAGGGGAAGGGCACCTTGGGCGAGGCATCCGAGCGGGTGTCGTCGCCGCGCGCCGCCAACTCGCCCTCGGTCAGCACGAAGCCGCCGCCGATCGAGTAATAGACCTCGCGAAAGATCACGTCGCCCTGGGCGTCGGTCGCCATCAGGATCATGCCGTTGGCATGGCCGGGCAGGGCGTGGTCGTAGTCGAAGATCAGGTCGCGCATCGGGTCGAAGGCCAGATCGCCCAGGTCGCGCGGCGACAGGATCTTCGTCTCGCGGTTTTTCTCCAGCACGGCCTCGGCCGCCTCGGCATCCATGGTTTCGGGCAGGAATCCGGCCAGGCCAAGGATGGTGGCGCGGTCGGTGGCGTGGCCCTTGCCGGTGAAGGCCAGGCTGCCGTGCAGGCTGGCGCGCAGCCCGTGCGCGCGAAAGGGCTGTTCGCGCAGCGCGTCCAGAAAGCGTCCTGCGGCCACCATCGGCCCCATGGTATGGGACGAGGACGGGCCGACTCCGATCTTGAAGATGTCGAAGACGGAAAGAAACATCGCGCACTCCCTGGCTGGCGCGGAAAGCCTAGCCGCCGCGCGCCCGACAGGCCAGCGCGGTTGCGACAGCGGACTTGAAGCTCCGCGACATTTGACGAAACCGTGCCTGCCGACTATTTAGGCATCAAGCATGAAAAAGCGGCAAATTCCGTCACGGCAGGAAAGCCTGCCGATCGGGCACGCGCCGTTTTCTTTCGCATTCCCGCCGGCTGGCCTACGAGTTCTCCCATGACACTGCCCGAACCCATCACTCTCGGCTCCGTGCGGCTTGGCCCGCCGGTCTTTCTGGCGCCCATGGCCGGGATCACCGACCTGCCGTTCCGCCGCGCCGTCGCGCGCCATGGCGGGGCCGGGCTGATGGTCAGCGAGATGGTCGCCTCGACCGAGATGGTGACGCCGCGCCCCTCGACCCGCGCCGCCGTGCGCGCAAAGGCGCTGACCGAGGGCGCGCTGCCCGTTTCGGTCCAGATCGCCGGTCGCGAGGCCGGCGCCATGGCCGAGACGGCACGGATCGTGGCCGGCATGGGCGCGCGCATCGTGGACATCAACATGGGCTGCCCGGCGAAGAAGGTGACGGGAGGGCTGTCCGGCGCCGCGCTGATGCGCGACCTCGACCATGCGCTGGGGCTGATCGATGCGGTGGTCGCCGCGGTGCCCGACCTGCCGGTGACGCTGAAGATGCGGCTGGGCTGGGACGGCGATTGCCTGAATGCGCCGGACCTTGCGCGCCGCGCCGCCGGGGCGGGGGTCGGGATGCTGACCGTGCATGGCCGCACGCGGGCGCAGTTCTATACCGGCAGTGCCGACTGGGCGGCGATCCGCGCCGTGGCGAACCTGCCGGGCCGCCCGCCGCTGGTCGCCAATGGCGACGTGGTGGATGCGGCCTCGGCCCGCGCGGCCCTGCGGCAATCGGGCGCCGAGGCCGTCATGGTCGGCCGCGGCGCGCAAGGTGCGCCCTGGCGGCTGGCGCAGATCGCGCATGAGCTTTGGGGCACGCCCGCGCCGGATGTGCCGCAGGGCGCGCGGCTGGCCGAGGCGGTGGCCGAGCATTACGACGACATCCTGTCGCTTTACGGGCGCGAACTGGGGCTGCGCGTCGCCCGCAAGCACCTGGGCTGGTATGCCGAGGCGAACGGCGCCCCGAACCGCGCCGAGCTTCTGCGCGCGCCCACGCCCGAGGCTGCGCTGGCCGCGATCCGCGCCGGCTTCGGCGATGCCGATGCCGCGCCGGGCGATGCGGTCCATGCCAACGCACAGGCGACCGAGGTGCCTTCATGACCAGCCGGGCCGGGTCCGACATGCTGCCCGATCCCGAGATGGAGACCGGCGGCGGCTTTGTCCCGGCCGAGGTCGGGCCGAACTGGTCGGCGCTTCCGCTGCCCGCGATCATCCTGGACGCACAGGGCCGCATCGCCGCGATGAACGACCTGGCCGAGGCTTTCCTGAACATCTCCTGCCGCTCGTCGCTGGGACAGGCGCTGGAGGGGCCCGAGATGCTCAAGCGGCTGCGCATCGTGCCCCGGCTCGGCGCGATCCTGGAACGCATGCGCGAGGGGCACGAGGCGCTGAACCGCGCCGGGGTGCGCTTCGAGATCGGCGACCGCTCGGGCGGGCATTCCGACCGCATCGCCACCGTCCATGCCGGCCAGGCCCCCAGCCCCGAGGGCGGCACCGTCATCCTGCTGGCGCCTGCCGACGGCGGCGGCCGGCTGGGGCAGGGGCAGGCGGCGCGATCCGCCGCGCGCTCGGCCATCGGCATGGCCGAGATGCTGGCGCATGAGATCAAGAACCCGCTGGCCGGCATCCGCGGCGCGGCGCAGTTGATCGGCATGAACCTCAAGGCCGAGGATCGCGACCTCGCCGACCTGATCGTCGCGGAATCGCGCCGCATCGTCGAATTGCTGGACCAGGTGGAACGCTTCGGCGACACCTCGGCGCCCCGGCTCTCGGCCGTGAACATCCATGACGTACTGGAGCGCGTGCGCCGCTCGGCCGCGGTGGGCTTCGGCAAGGGGTTGCGCATCGTGCCCGACTACGACCCCTCGCTGCCGCCGGCGCTGGTCGATGCCGATCAGCTGGTGCAGGTCTGCCTGAATCTCGTCAAGAACGCCGCCGAGGCTATCGGTCGGGCGCGGCAGGGCGGCACCATCCGCCTGCGCAGCCTCTACGACGGCACCCTGCGCCTTGCGCCGACCGAGGCCGAGCCGCAGGGCCGCAGCCTGCCCCTGCAGATCGAGATCGAGGACGACGGCCCGGGCATTCCCGAGGCCATCATGGGCGAGGTTTTCGAGCCCTTCGTCTCGGGGCGCGAGAACGGCACCGGCCTCGGCCTCGCGCTGGTCTCCAAGATCGTCACCGACCATGGCGCCTGGATCGCACTGGAATCCCGCCCCGGTCGCACCGTTTTCCGCATTTCACTGCCCAAAGCCTGAGGTTTTCCATGGACGGCACCGTTCTGATCGCTGACGACGACCGCACCATCCGCACGGTCCTGACCCAGGCCCTGACCCGGGCCGGCTGTCGGGTCCATGCCACCGGCTCGCTGTCGCAGTTGCTGCGCTGGGTCGAGGAGGGGCGCGGCGATCTGGTCGTCACCGACGTGATGATGCCCGACGGCAACGGCATCGACATGATCCCGGCGATCCGCAAGGCGCGGCCCGACCTGCCGGTGATCGTGATCTCGGCCCAGAACACCATCGTCACCGCCATTCGCGCCACCGAGGCGGCGGCCTTCGACTACCTGCCCAAGCCCTTCGACCTGCCTGACCTGATGGCGCGGGCCGGCCAGGCGCTGTCGCGCCGGGTGCGCAGGTCCGACCCGGCGCCCGCCGCGGCGGCACCCGCGCCCGAGGCCGGCGCCGACCCGGCCCTGCCGCTGATCGGTCATGCGCCCTCGATGCAGAACCTGTTTCGCATGGTGGCGCGTGTGCTCAATGCCGACCTGCCGGTGATCGTCGCCGGCGAGGCGGGGGTGGGCAAGACCGTGGTCGCCCGCTCGTTCCACGACCTCTCCGACCGGCGCGAGGCGGGGCTGGTGGTGCTGACCGCGGCCGACCTGTCCGAAGAGGCCATCCACAACGTCGCCGAGCGGGCGCAGGGCGGCACGCTGCTGATCGAGGACCCGGCCGGCTTCGACGCCGCCGCCCAGGCAAGGCTGATCGGCATGATCGAGGCATGGGAGGTCGGCCCCGGCCGCAACCTGATGCCGCGCCTTGTTTCGACCACCGGCCCCGACCCGCAGGCGGACGTGGCCGCGGGCCGGCTGCGGGCGGACCTGTATTACCGTCTGGCCGGGGTGACGATCACCGTGCCGCCGCTGCGGGCGCGGGTCGACGACATCCCGCCGCTGGCGCGGCACCTGCTGGCCCGTGCCGCCGCGCAGGGCCTGCCGCAGCGCAAGCTTTCCGAGGGCGCGACGGCGCTGATCCGCGCCTATCCCTTTCCCGGCAACGTGCGCGAGCTGGAAAACCTGATGCGGCGGTTGGCGCTGACCGCCGCGGCGGCCGAGATCAGCGAGGCCGAGGCCCGCACCGCGCTGGCGCAATCCAGCCCCATCATGCCGCAGGCCCCGGCCGCCGTGCCGACCTCGGCCGCCGGCACGATCAGCCCGGCCGCCCCGGTCACGCCGCTGGGCGAGCCCGCCAACATGCGGCTGGCGCAATCGGTCGAGATGCATCTGCAACGCTATTTCGACCTGCACGGCGACGACCTGCCGCCCCCGGGCCTTTACGACCGCATCCTGCGCGAGATCGAAAAGCCGCTGCTGGAGATCGCGCTGGACGCCACCGGCGGAAATCAGCTGCGTTGTGCCGATCTTCTGGGCATAAACCGCAATACGCTGCGCAAGAAACTGACCGATCTGAATATCGAGGTGACACGGCGCCGCAAACTGATGTAAAACGGCCACAGATGGCCTTGCGAGAGTCGCTGAACGGCCACAGAACGGCCGCGGACACAGCGGCGAAACCGTGAGGACGGGCAAGGTGGCGGGAACGCTGTCCAAGGGCACATGGGAACGCGTCGCACGGCTGCGGCGCCTGCGGCTCTATCGCAATACCGCAACGCTTGGCCTCGCCCTGCTGGGGCCGGCGCTGGCCGGGCTGACCTTTGCGGTGATGGGGCCGTTTGCCGATTCAACCTCGGGCGGCACGGTGCTGCGGCTGGTGCTGCTGGCGGACCTGCTTTACCTGATCGTGCTGACCGGGCTTGTCGTGGCGCGCATGGCGCAGATCGTCGCGGCGCGGCGCAAGTCGGCCGCAGGCTCGCGGCTGCACATGCGGCTGGTGGGCGTCTTTGCCACCATCGCGCTGGTGCCGACCGTGCTGGTCGCGCTGTTCGCCGGGCTGACGGTGAATATCGGGCTGGAGGGCTGGTTCTCGAACCGGGTGCAGCAGGTGGTTTCGACCTCGCTGGCGGCGGCCGAGGCCTATCAGGATGAGCATCGCCGAGACCTGACCAACGACGCCAAGCTGCTTGCGGGCGCGCTGACCCAGGCGGCGCGGCAGAACCCGATGCTGGACGATGGCGAGTTGCGGCTGCTCTTGGGGCAGGGCCAGGCGCTGATCCAGCGCGGCCTGCGCGAAGCCTATGTCATCGACGGCCGCGGCACGATCCGCGCGCGCGGCGAGCGCAGCTACCAGTTCTGGTATGAGGAGCCCTCGCCCGTCCAGTTCGACGAGGCCGCGACCCGCGGGCTGGTGCTGATCGAGGATTGGCAGAACAACGAGTTCCGCGCCCTGGTGCCGCTGGTGCCGCTGGCCGATCGCTACCTTTACGTCACCCGCGACGTGGATGGCAGCCTTTTGGGCCTGCTGGACGACACCCGGCAGACCGTCGGCGACTATCAGCGGCTGGAGCAGGAGCGCGGCCGGGTCCTGTTCGAGTTTTCCCTGCTTTATCTTGGGTTTGCGCTGCTTCTGGTGGCGGCGGCGATGTGGCTTGGCCTGTGGTTCGCCGACCGGCTGTCGCGGCCCATCGGCCGGCTGGCCGAGGCATCCGAGCAGGTGGGCGAGGGCAACCTGGACTTCCAGATACCTGCGCCCGACACGGGCGACGAGATCCAGACCCTGGGCGAAAGCTTCAACCGCATGACCCGGCAGCTCAAGCAACAGCGGCAGGAACTGGTCGAAAGCTACCGAGCCGCCGACGACCAGCGCCGGCTGTTCGATTCCGTGCTGTCCTCGGTCACTGCCGGGGTGATCGGCCTGGATGCGGCGGGCGAGATCGATTTCCTGAACCGTTCGGCCACCCGGCTCCTGGGGCTGGACCCGGCGACGGCGCATGACCGGCTGCTGTCCGAGGCGGTGCCGGAATTCGCGCCGCTCTTCGAACGGCTGGCGCAGTCGGTCAATGAATCGGTGCAGGACGAGATCCGCCTGACGCGCGAGGGCAGGGTGGAAAGCCTGCTGGTCCGCATGGCGATCCGCCGCGGCGCGGCCGGCGGGCTGGAGGGCTATGTGGTGGCGCTGGACGACGTGACCGACCTGGTCTCGGCGCAGCGCATGGCGGCCTGGGGCGACGTGGCCCGCCGCGTGGCGCATGAGATCAAGAACCCGCTGACCCCGATCCAGCTTTCGGCCGAGCGGCTGAAGCGCAAGTTCGGCCCCATCGCCGGTGAGGAACGCGAGGCGCTGGAGCAATATACCGAGGTCATCATCCGCCAGACCAACGACCTGCGCCGGATCGTCGACGAATTCTCGCGCTTCGCCCGCATGCCCGAGCCGGACCGCAAGGAAACCGACATCGCCAAGCTGCTGCGCGATGCCGAACTGATGCAGCGCGACGCACTGCAAGGGGCTCTGGTCTCGGACATCCCCGACGAGCCGGTGATCGTCGATGCCGATGCCGGCATGATGCGGCAGGTCTTTACGAACCTGTTGAAGAATGCCGGGGAGGCCATTGACGAGTTGCGGGAAAATCCACCGGAAGATTGGACTCCCCAGGTCCATGTCAAGCTGCGCGTGGCCCCGGATTCCGTTGCCATCCGCATCACCGACAACGGTCCCGGCCTGCCGGACGACCGCACCCGGCTGTTCGAACCCTACGTCACGATGAAACCCGGCGGCACCGGCCTCGGCCTGCCGATCGTCAAGAAGATCGTCGAAGAGCACGGCGGCAGCCTGATGCTGACCGATGCCCCCGAGGGCCGCGGTGCCATGGCCGAGATCCGTCTGCCGCGCGAGCGCCAGCCGGTGCGCCTGTCCGCGCGCCGCCACAAACACGAGCAGGAAACACTGAAATGAGCGATATTCTGATTGTCGATGACGAGCGGGACATCCGCGAACTGATTTCCGACATCCTGCGCGACGAGGGCTTCTCGACCCGCCTCGCCGCCAATTCCGACCAGGCGGTGGCCGAACTGAACGCGGCAGAGCCGGCGCTGATGATCCTCGACATCTGGCTCAAGGACAGCAAGATGGACGGGATCGACATTCTCAAGCAGGTCAAGCGCAACAACCCGGACGTGCCGGTGGTCATCATCTCGGGCCACGGCAATATCGAGATCGCGGTGGCGGCGATCAAGCAGGGCGCATACGACTTCATCGAGAAGCCCTTCAACATCGACCAGTTGCTGGTGGTGATCCGCCGCGCCATGGAGACGGCGCGCCTGCGCCGCGAGAACGCGACGCTGAAGCGCGGCGAGGCACGGGCGGCCGAGATGCTGGGCAATTCTGCGCCCTTCCGCAGGCTGCGCGAACAGCTCGACAAGGTGGCGAAATCGAACGGCCGGGTGATGCTGACCGGCGAGCCGGGGGCGGGCAAGGAGATCGCCGCGCGCTATGTCCACGCCCAGAGCCCGCGGGCGCGCGAGCCCTTCGTCACCGTGCCCTGCGCCACCATCGAGCCCGAGCACATGGAGGAGGTGCTGTTCGGCCGCGAGACCGCCGAACGCGGCATCGAGCCGGGCCTGCTGGAGCAGGCGCATGGCGGGGTGATCTATTTCGACGAGGTGGCGGACATGCCGCTGGGCACCCAGCCTAAGATCCTGCGCGTGCTGACCGAGCAGCAGTTCCAGCGCGCCGGCGGCACCGACAAGGTGCGGGTGGACCTGCGGGTGATTTCCTCGACCAATCGCGACCTTGCGGCCGAGATCGCCGCCGGCCGCTTCCGGCAGGAACTCTACGACCGGCTGAACGTGGTGCCGGTGGCGGTGCCGTCGCTTGCGGAGCGCCGCGACGACATCCCGATGCTGGCCACGCATTTCATCGAACTGTTCCACGCCAGCCAGGGCCTGCCGCAGCGCGCCCTGCCCGAGGAAACCAGTGCTGCGCTGCAGGCGATGAACTGGCCGGGCAATATCCGCCAGCTGCGCAACGTGATCGAGCGCGTGCTGATCCTGGGCGACGGGACCGGGCCGATCCAACCCTCGGAACTGGAAAGCCAGAATGGCAGCGCCGGCACCAGCGAGGCCTTAGCGCTCGGCCCGCAGATCACCAGCCTGGCGCTGCGCGAGGCCCGCGAGCTTTTCGAGCGCGAATACCTGCTGGCGCAGATCAACCGCTTCGGCGGCAATATCAGCCGCACGGCGCAATTCGTCGGTATGGAGCGCTCGGCCCTGCATCGCAAGCTCAAGTCGCTGGGCGTCGTCGGCGGCATGCGCGTCGAGGAGGAGATGATGGGGAAATGACGCGCGAGCCGCACCGTCGCATGAGTATTTGAAGAACGAAGAAGCCGAAGCGTTGCGCCCCGGCCACCCCCGCGGTTCAGGCAGGACAGGTTTTGGCCAAATGGCCGGGGCGACTTCTCCGTTCGCGGTCATCGGCTCTCCAGCCTGTACCGCGCGGCCATTCTGATCGCTAAAGATTAAGGAGTGCTTAACGGCTTCTTCGTTCCATAAATACTCATGCGATCGTTCGGCCGGCGCCATCGGTGCAGCGCTCGCGCCGGCGTTTTCCCTGTATCGGTCGCTGGCGCCTCGCGCTAGGATCGCGTCTCACCAAGGGCATGAACCGGGGTCGGAATGAAGATCATCATCTGCGGTGCTGGGCAGGTCGGCTGGCATATCGCGCGCCATCTTGCGGGCGAGCGCAACGATGTCACCATCATCGACACCAATGCCGAGCTGATCCGGCGGGCCACCGACGCGCTGGACGTGCAGGGCGTGACCGGCTTCGCCAGCCATCCCGACGTGCTGGACCGTGCGGGCGCGCGCGACGCCGACCTGATCATTGCTGCGACCCATTCGGATGAAGTCAACATGGTCACCTGCCAAGTGGCCCATTCCGTCTTCCAGGTGCCGCGCAAGATCGCGCGGCTGCGCAGTTCGGCCTATCTGGACGCGATCTATTCCGATCTCTACCGCACCGATCACCTGCCCATCGACGTGGTCATCAGCCCCGAGCGCGAGGTGGCGCGGGCGGCGATGCAGCGGCTTTCGGCGCCCTCGACCTTCGATGCCGAGACCTTTCTGGAGGGGCGGCTGCATCTTCTGGGGATCTCGCTCGAGCCCGACAGCCCGGTGCTGAACACGCCCCTGCGCCAGCTCAACGACATGTTCATCAGTCTCAGTGCCGTCGTGGCCGGGGTGCGGCGCGGCGGCAAGCTGTTCGCGCCCGAGCCGGGCGACCAGCTTTTCGAGGGCGACCAGGTCTATGTCTTCACCCTGACAGAAGACGTCGCGCGCACGCTGGAGATTTTCGGCAAGCCCATGGCCAAGCAGGAAAGCGTGGTCATCATCGGCGCCGGCAACGTGGGCCTGGCCGTCGCGCAATCGCTGGAAGCGCGTCCCGAGCGCATCCGCGTCAAGCTGATCGAGCGCAGCCGTGCCCGGGCCGAGGATGCCGCCGATGCGCTGAACCGCACCATCGTGCTCAATGGCGACGGGCTCTCGGCCGAATTGCTGGAGGAGGCCGCCGTGCCGCGCGCCGACGCGGTTCTGGCCATCACCGATGATGACAAGACCAACATCCTTGCCGCCGTGCGCGCCAAGCAGGCCGGCGCCAAGCTCGCGATCTCGCTGGTCAACGACCCGACGCTGATGTCGTTGATGGAGCCCCTGGACATCGACGCCTTCATCAACCCGCGCGCCAGCACCGTCTCGACCATCCTGCGCCATATCCGGCACGGGCGGGTGCGCGACATCTATTCCATCGGCGACGCCGAGGCCGAGGTGATCGAGGCGCAGGTGCTTTCGACCTCGCCCATCGCGGGCCGGGCGGTGCGCGACATCGAGTTTCCCGAAGGCGCGCTGATGGGCGCCGTGCGCAAGGGCGAGCGCGTGGTCAAGCCGACGGGCGACCTGCGCATCGAAGAGGGCGACATCGTGGTGATCTTCGCGCTCGTCTCCGACATTCCCGAGGTCGAGCGCCTGCTTCAGGTCTCGATCGACTTCTTCTGAGGCCGGGGATGGGGCTTTTGCTGCGCCTGCCGCTGATCGTGATCCTGGGGGCCATCGGTGCGCTGGCCATGGTGCTGCCGGGGCTGTATGCGCATGCGCTGGACAGCCACAAGATCGGCTCGATCTTCCTGGGGACGGCGGGGCTGTTCGTGATCCTGGCCGCGATCCTGGGCCTTGCCACGGCCGACCGGCCCGAGGGCCTGCGGGCGCGCGGCGTGCTTCTGACCATGCTGGGAACCATGGTGCTGTTGCCGGCCATGCTGGCCGTGCCCTTTGCCCTGGCCCTGCCCGATACCGGCTTCTTCAACGCCTGGTGGGAGATGATCTCCTGCCTGACCACGACCGGGGCCTCGCTTTACTCGGCCGATCTGCTGCCGGCGCCGCTGCACCTGTGGCGGGCGATCGTCGGCTGGCTGGGGGGCTTGTTCATGCTGGTCGCGGCCATCGCGCTGCTCGCGCCCTTGCGGGTCGGGGGCTTCGAGATCATGTCCTCGCCCTATGGCCGCAGCGAGCGGTTCGAGCGGCTGCCGCGCTCGGCCGATGGGCCGGACGCCCTGGCCCCGCTGACGCATCCCGCCTTCCAGACCGAACTGGCCGATCCGGTGCATCGGGTGATGCGGGCGGGGCGGGTGGTGCTGCCGGTCTATGCCGGGCTGACGCTGTCGATGTGGATGCTGCTTCTGATGCTGGGCGAGACCGGGCTGGTGGCGCTGACCCGCGCCATGGGCACGCTTTCGACCAGCGGCATCAGCCCGGTCACGGGCCCGGCCGGGCAGGGCAGCGGCATCGCCGGCGAGGTGGTGATCTTCCTGTTCCTGATCCCGGCACTATCGCGCCGCTTCTGGCCGGGCGGCGGCGAGCTCAAGGCCAGCGAAAGCTGGGTCGGCGATCCCGAGTTGCGCATGGCGGCCGGCGTGGTGCTGCTGATCTCGGCCGTGCTGTTCGCGCGGCATTTCGTCGGCGCCATCGGCGTCTCTCCGACCGGCGCCAAGGGGGTCCTGGACACGCTCGACAGCGCCGCCTCGGCCGCCTGGGGCGGTATCTTCAACGGGCTGAGCTACCTCACCACGACCGGCTGGAACTCGGTCGAATGGCAGGGCGCGCGCAACTGGTCGGGGCTCAGTTCGCCCGGCCTGATGCTGGCGGGGCTTGCGATGATGGGTGGGGGCGTCGCCACCACGGCGGGCGGCGTCAAGCTGCTGCGGGTCTATGCGCTGGCGCGGCATTCCGAACGCGAGCTGGAGCGGATCGTGCATCCTGCCTCGGTCGGCGGCGGCGGGCTGATGGCGCGGCGGCTGCGGCGCGAAGGGGCCTATCTCGCCTTCATCTTCTTCATGCTTTTCGCCAGTTCCATCGCCGTGACGGTGATGCTGATCTCGCTGCAACGCATCGAATTCGATTCGGCGACCATCCTGTCCATCGCGGCGCTCACCAATACCGGCCAGCTTGCCGGTGCCATTCCGCTGACGCCGACCTTCCAGGGCTCGGCCGGCATGGCGGGCGCCCCCTGGGCAGGCTGGGCGGGGCTTCCGGGGCTGACCAAGGCGGTGCTGGCCGGGGCCATGATCGTCGGCCGGGTCGAGACGCTGGCGATCCTGGCGCTGGTCTCGCCGGAATATTGGCGTCGCTAGGCGGGATCACATGCTTGCAAGCCGCTGCCCGCTCGCCTAAGTCTTGAAAACCCGCGATAAGAAAGAACAAGGTGCCCCGAATGGCCGGCGACAAACAGAACCTCCAGGACGCTTTTCTGAACCATGTGCGCAAGGGCAAGGTTCCGGTTACGATTTTTCTTATCAATGGTGTGAAATTGCAGGGCGTCATCACCTGGTTCGACAATTTCTGCGTGCTCCTGCGCCGCGACGGTCAGTCGCAGCTGGTCTACAAGCACGCCATCTCGACCATCATGCCGGGGCAGCCGATCAGCCTCTATGAGGGCGAGGACTGATTGGCCGAACCGACGGAAACCCGCGAACGCCCGACCCGGGCCTATGTGATCCATCCCGATCTGGGCAATTCGCGCACCCGCCGTTCGCCGGATCTGGCCCTGGAAGAGGCCGTGGCGCTGGCCCACGCGCTGCCCGCCATCGAGGTGACGGGGGCCGAAGTGGCACGGCTGCGCAATCCCGATCCGGGCATGCTGTTCTCCAAGGGCAAGCGCGAGGAGATCGGCCAGCACCTGGAGGCCGCCGCCGGGGGCGAGGGGGCCGAGCTGGTGCTGATCGACGGGCCGGTCACCCCGGTCCAGCAGCGCAATCTGGAAAAGGAATGGGGCGTCAAGATCCTCGACCGCACCGGGCTGATCCTCGAGATCTTTGCCGACCGGGCGCAGACGCGCGAGGGCGTCTTGCAGGTGGAACTGGCGGCGCTGGCCTATCAGCGCACGCGGCTGGTGCGGGCCTGGACCCACCTGGAACGCCAGCGTGGCGGGCTTGGCTTCGTCGGCGGCCCCGGCGAGACCCAGATCGAGGCTGACCGCCGCGCCATCGACGAGCAGGTGGTGCGCCTGCGCCGCCAACTCGAGCGCGTGGTCAAGACGCGCGAGCTGCACCGCAAGGCCCGTGCCAAGGTGCCCTATCCGATCGTCGCGCTGGTCGGCTATACCAACGCCGGAAAGTCCACGCTTTTCAACCGTCTGACCGGGGCCGAGGTCCTGGCGCAGGACCAGCTTTTCGCCACGCTGGACCCGACCATGCGGCAGTTGACGCTGCCCGGTGGGCGC
Source organism: Paracoccus sp. SSJ (assembly GCF_030234105.1). Classification (NCBI taxonomy): domain Bacteria; kingdom Pseudomonadati; phylum Pseudomonadota; class Alphaproteobacteria; order Rhodobacterales; family Paracoccaceae; genus Paracoccus; species Paracoccus sp. SSJ. The sequence continues at coordinate 97,546 of NZ_JASSPE010000003.1, forward strand.
CGGGTGATCCTGTCCGATACGGTGGGTTTCATCTCGGACCTGCCGCATGAGCTGGTCGCGGCCTTCCGCGCCACGCTGGAAGAGGTGCTGGCGGCCGACCTGATCCTGCATGTGCGCGACATCAGCCATCCCGAGACCGAGGAGCAGGCGGGGGATGTCGGCGAGATCCTCGATTCGCTGGGCGTCGAAGAGGACGTGCCGCTGATCGAGGTCTGGAACAAGATCGACGCGCTTTCGCCGGAGACCCGCGCCGCACTTCAGCGCACCGACGCACGGACCCAAGGCGTGCAGGCGATCTCGGCGCTGTCGGGCGAGGGGCTGGATACGCTGCTGGCCGCCATCGAGGCGCGCTTGGCAGAGGCGCTGGATGAGCCGCGCCGCGAGGCCGAACTGGTGCTGCCGCATTCGGACGGGCGGCGCCGGGCCTGGCTGCACGAGCAAGGCGTGATCACCGCCGAAGAGGTGGCCGAGGATGGCGTGCGCCTGCACCTGCGCTGGACGGATCGGCAGAAGGCGGCCTTCCAAGCGCTTTGACGGCGCTCGCGCGGCGTGACGTCGGGCTGGACGGTTGGGCAATCTCCCTGCCGCCGGGCATCCTCTGTGCCGTCAGGATCGTGCAGATGTTCCGGGCCGGCTCGGACCTTTCCGCCGGTGGTCGGCATCTGCTGGTCAGGTGAGAGGAAACCGAGAGCGGGAAGCCTTGGGAACCGGACGTGACGGCACTATCGGCAGCGTGCGGATATGTCGCGCCCGGCCTCTGCCGGCGCGGTCCAAGGCCCTGATGGGAATGGCATCCCCTCACGAGAGGATCGAACTGGCATATCATAATTATATGACTGATATACGGATCATATATTTGATGTATCTGTTCCGCTATGCGCATCCTCGACCCTGTCCGGCCAGGGATGCCTGCGAGGAAGGCTTCGACAGCGCAGCCCGCCAGCCGGTGAGGAGAACGCCCGCATCGCCGATGCGGCACCAGGGAGGGAAGTTCATGTTTACTCGTCGCAGTTTTGCCGCAATGGCTGGGGCCGCCATCATCGCCTTGTCCACCGCCATGCCGGCACTGGCGCAGAACCCCATCGTCATCAAGTTCAGCCATGTCGTCGCGCCCGATACGCCGAAGGGCAAGGCGGCCGTCAGGTTCAAGGAACTGGCGGAGCAGTATACCGACGGCGCGGTGAAGGTCGAAGTCTATCCCAACAGCCAGCTCTACAAGGACAAGGAAGAACTCGAGGCCCTGCAGCTGGGTGCGGTGCAGATGCTGGCGCCGTCGCTTGCCAAGTTCGGGCCGCTGGGCGTGCCGGAATTCGAGCTGTTCGACCTGCCCATGCTGTTCAAGGATCGCGACGACCTGCGCAAGATCACCGAGGGCGAGATCGGCGATGCCCTGCTGGGGAAACTGGAGGCCAAGGGCATCATCGGGCTCGCCTATTGGGACAATGGCTTCAAGATCATGACCGCCAATTCGCCGCTGGTCCATCCCGACGATTTCCTGGGCCTGAAGATGCGCATCCAGTCCTCGAAGATCCTGGAGGCGCAGTTCGAGGCCCTTGGCGCCGTGCCCCAGGTCATGGCCTTTTCCGAGGTCTACCAGGCGTTGCAGACCGGCGTCGTGGACGGGACCGAGAACACGCCGTCGAACACCTATACGCAGCGCGTCAACGAGGTGCAGAAATACGGCAATGTCTCCAACCACGGATATATCGGCTATGCCGTCATCGTGAACAAGGCGTTCTGGGACGGGCTGGACGAGGGCGTGCGCGCCAATCTGGAAAAGGCGATGGCCGAGGCGACGGCCTATGCCAATGACATCGCCGAAGATGAGAACGCCACCGCCCTGCAAGCCATGCGCGATGCCGGAAAAACCGAATTCCACGACATGACCGAGGCAGAGCGGGCCGAATGGTTCGAGGTGCTCAAGCCCGTGCATGAGAGCATGGCAAAGCGGGTCGGTGCGGATCTTATCCGGCAAACCTATACCGCACTCGGGATCGAGTGACGGCCGCAAATAGGGGACGCCTAAGCGCGTCCCCTTTTCATACGAGGGGTTTGCTATGATTCTGCGCATCCTCGACCGCTTCGAAGAAATCCTGATCTCGGTGCTGATGGCCCTTGCCGTCGCATTGATCTTCGTTGCGGTCGTTCATCGCTTTTCGCTGGGCACCGCCGCCGACCTGGTCGGTTGGGCCCGTGCCCACGATATGCCCGGGCTGCAGGATACGGCCCGGTCGATCTTCAGATGGATCAACTCGCTCAAGCTGACCTGGGCGCAAGAGACCTGCATCTACCTGTTCGTGTGGATGGCGAAGTTCGGCGCGGCCTATGGGGTGCGCATCGGCATCCATGTCGGCGTCGATCTTCTGGTGCAAAGCCTGACGGGAACCGCGCAGAAGGCCATGACCGTCGTCGCGATGTCGGGCGGGATCATCTTTACCGCGATCATTGCCTGGATCGGGACGGATTTCGTCTATCACACCTGGAAGGGCGGCCAGATCTCGCCGGATCTCGAGATCAAGATGTGGATCGTCTATCTGGCCGTTCCGGTCGGCTCGGCGCTGATGTGCTTTCGCTTCGTTCAGGCGTTGTGGCTGTATCTGACCACCGGCCATGTCGCCCATCACGATATGGGCTCGGTCGAAGGCGTGCAGGAAGAGGCCGACGATATCGCCAAGGGAGGTCACGGATGACCGCGCTGATCATTTTCCTCATCCTGTCGGTGCTGCTGATCACCGGCATGCCGGTCTCGATCGCGCTGGGGCTGACGGTGTTCACCTTCCTGTTCGGCTTCACCAGCATCCCCATGGACAGCATCGCGCTGAAGCTGTTCACCGGCATCGAGAAGTTCGAGATCATGGCGATCCCGTTCTTCATCCTGGCCGGCAACTTCCTGACCCATGGCGGCGTGGCCAGGCGCATGATCCGTTTCGCGACCTCGATGGTGGGGCACTGGTATGGCGGCATGGGGCTGGCGGCGGTGCTGTCCTGCGCCATGTTCGCGGCGATCTCGGGCTCCTCCCCGGCGACGGTGATGGCGGTCGGGTCCATCATGATCCCCGCCATGGTGCAGATGGGCTATCCGGCAAAGTTCGGCGTGGCGACGGTTGCGACCGCAGGCGGCCTTGGCATCCTGATCCCGCCGTCGATCGTGATGGTGATGTATTCGGTCGCGACCTCGGGCATGATGGTGACCGGCCCCGATGGCGCGCAGGTGATGGCCCCCTCGATCGGAGAGATGTTCATCGCCGGCGTCGTGCCCGGGCTGCTCCTGGCGGCGATGTTCGGAGTGACGACCGTCTGGCGGGCATGGCGCAACGGCTATCCCCGCCTGGATCGCGCAAGCTGGCGCGACCGCTGGAAGGCCTTTCGCGAGTCGGTCTGGGGCCTGATGCTGATCGCCATCATCATGGGCGGCATCTATGGCGGCCTGTTCACGCCGACCGAGGCCGCCGCGGTCAGCGCCGTCTATGCCTTCTTCATCGCCGTCTTCGTCTACAAGGACATCAGGCTGCGCGACGTGCCGCGCGTGCTGCTGAACTCGGCCGCGATGTCGGCGATGCTGCTCTACATCATCACCAATGCGGTGATGTTCGCCTTCATCCTGACGTCCGAGCAGATCCCGCAGGCCTTGTCGGCCTGGATCGTCGACCTGGGCCTGGGCTGGGTTGGGTTCCTGCTGGTCGTCAACGTCATGCTGCTGGTCATCGGCATGGTGATGGAGCCGTCGGCCATCGTGCTGATCATGGCGCCGATCCTGTTCCCGGTGGCCGCGAAACTGGGCATCGACCCGGTGCATTTCGGCATCATGATGGTGGTGAACATGGAGATCGGCCTCTGCACCCCGCCGGTGGGCCTGAACCTCTATGTCGGCTCGGCGATCTCCCGGCTGGGGCTGACGCAGGTATCGGTGGCGGTGGTTCCGTGGCTGCTGACCGCGCTGATCTTCCTGGCGCTGATCACATACATACCGACCATCACCCTGCTGTTGCCGAACCTGCTTGGGTTCTGACTGCGGTTCTGAACAGGAAGGGGCTGCGAAAGCGGTCCCTTCGCGTCACGCCCGGGGCGGCGGCATCCGCCATTGCCGCGGGCCGCTGGCATGGACCGAGGTGCCGCGCGCGTCCACCGCCACCGTGACCGGCATGTCCCTGACGGTGAATTCGTGGATCGCCTCCATGCCAAGATCCTCGAAACCCAGCACGCGTGCCTCGCGGATCGCCTGCGAGACCAGATAGGCCGCGCCGCCCACCGCGACCAGATAGGCGGCGCCGTTCCGGGCGATGGCCTCGATCGTCTCCTGGCCGCGCTCGGCCTTGCCGATCATCACCGACACGCCCAGCGTTTCCAGCATCATGTCGCTGTAGCGGTCCATCCGGGTCGAGGTGGTGGGACCGGCCGGCCCGACCACCTCACCGCCGACGGGATCGACCGGGCCGACATAATAGATCGCACGGTCGTGAAAGCTGACCGGCAGGGGCTTGCCCTCGGCCAGCATCTGCTCGATCCGGCGATGGGCGGCGTCGCGCCCGGTCAGCAGGCGCCCGGACAGCAGCAGGGTCTCGCCCGGCCGCCAGCTTGCGATCTGATCGCGGGTCAGGCGGTCCAGGTCGATGCGGCGGGCGTCCTTCCAGGCGTCGCGAAAGTCGAGTTCGGGCCAGTCGGACAAATCGGGCGGAACCAGCCGCGCCGGCCCGGATCCGTCCAGCGTGAAATGCACATGGCGCGTCGCCGCGCAGTTCGGCACCAGCGCCACCGGCAGCGAGGCGGCATGGGTCGGAAAGCTGCAAACCTTCACGTCCAGGACCGTCGTGATGCCGCCCAGGCCCTGCGCGCCGATGCCAAGCGCATTGACCCGGTCGATGATCTCCAGCCGCAGCTCCTCCTCGGGGGTCGCGGGGCCACGCGTGCGCAGCTCGGTCGCATCGATCGGCTGGTTCAGGGCCTGTTTCGCCATGACCATGGCCTTGTCCACGCTGCCGCCGATGCCAAGGCCCAGGATGCCCGGCGGACACCAGCCCGCGCCCATCGCCTCGACCGTCCCGACCACCCAGTCGGCGACATCGGCCGAGGGGTTCAGGACCGCGAATTTCGTCTTGTTCTCGGAACCGCCGCCCTTGGCCGAGACGTCGAACTCGACCGAGGTGCCGGCGACCATCTCGACATGCAGCATGGCCGGGGCATTGTCGCCGGTGTTGCGCCGCCGCCCGAACGGATCGGCCACGACCGAGGCGCGAAGCGGATTGGCATCGTTGCGATACGCCCGGCGCACGGCGTCGTCCACGATCTCTTGCAGCGGCCGGTCCCAGTCCAGTTGCGCCCGCACGCCGATCCGGGCGGTGATGTTGGCGACGCCCGTATCCTGGCAGATCGGCCGGTGCCCCATCGCGGCCATGCGGGAATTGACCAGGATCTGCGCCATGGCGTTCCTGGCCGCCGGGCTTTGCTCGGCCGCCCATGCCGCCGACATCGCTCGGATGAAATCGCGCGGATGGTAATACGATATGAATTGCAGGGCGTCGGCCACGCTGTCGATGACATGGCCTTCGGTGATCGCGGGCATGGCTGTTCCTCAGGGGGGCGGCTTGGCGGGTTCCTCGGCGGCAAGGACCGTGGCACCGATCCAACGGTGATTGCGGACCAGGTCGCGCAGGATCTCGCGCGCAAGCGCCCGCACGACGGTGACCGCATTCGTCATCGGCCGGTCCGCGGAATGCGCCAGATGCACGGTCCGGCGGATCGCCGGCTCGCCGATGGGCCAGCTCAGCAACCGGCCCTCGGCGATCTCGGGGGCAATGGCGTTCTCGGGCAGCACCGAATACCCCAGCCCCTCCCCAACCAGCAGCTTGATGTTGTTATACGAATCGACATCCATCACGGTGTTCAGCTCCTGCGCGGCCGAAAGCGCCTGGCGCTTGAGCAATTCCCGCAATCCATGCCCTTCGCCGGGCAGGATCAGCGGCTTGCGTGTCACTTCGGCCATGGGGATGGGCTTGCCGGGTGCGGGCAGGTCATCCCTTGCGGCCAGGTGGGCAGGGCCGAAGAACCGCAACGTCTCTTCCAGCAGGGCCTCGGTCGAGATGCCGTGCTCTGCCGCCTGACCGTAGAGCACGGCAAGGTCGATCCGGCCCTCTCGCATCCATTCCAGCACGAAGCCGCTCATCGCCTCGGCTATGCGCAGCTTGATCTTGGGGTAGCGCAAGTGAACGGCGGTGATCAGCGGCACGGCCAGGATCTCGCCGATCGTGCCGGGAAGGCCCAGACGGACCTCGCCCGCGGGATCGTTCTCATGGCCGCGGATCTCCTCCTCGGCGACGGCAAGCTGGTCGAGAATCGTCCGGGCATGGCGCAGCAGGATCGCCCCCGCCTCGGTCGGCTCGACCCCGCGCGGGCTGCGAAACAGCAGCGGCGTGTCCAGCCCGGCCTCCATGTTGCGCACATGCAGCGACAGCGCCGGCTGGGCGACATGCAGGAATTCGGCGGCACGCGAGAACGAGCCGTGTTCGACGATGGCCACGAAATAGCGAAGCTGGCGGATGTCCATCATGGTCGCCCCCCGGAATCCTCGGCCCGCGCCAGCGTCCAGCAGACCAGGGGCTGGACGAGCACCGCCTTGCCGTCCCGGACGCGGATGTTGTCGCGCCATGCCCGCGCCAGCGCCGCGGCATTGCCTTGCGCCAGCGCCGCGCGATCGGGATCGACGCGGGCCAGGTAATCCACGAACTCCTCCAGGTCGCGGAACCGGCTTTCGCGGGTCCAGCGGCGGAGATCCCGCAACACGATCCGCCCCTCGGAAATCAGGGACTCGACGGCTTGCACCGCTTTTTGCCGGATGGCGGATTCATCCTCGACCGGGCGCATGGCGCGAAAGAAGCTGCCCGTGGCAAGGGGTTCGACAACATGAAGCAGCCCCCCCGGACGCAGGACGGACAGCGCATTCAGGACGGCGCCGGTCATGGCGGAAGGTTCCACATGATGCAGCGCGTTGACGAAACAGGCCGCATCGAAGGGGCGCAACTCGGGCAGCGCCTCGGCATGGGCCTCGATAAAGGTGACCGACGGCAAGCGGGCACGGGCGCGCGCCAGCGCCTCGGCCGACGGGTCCAGTCCGGTGACATCGAAGCCCGCCTCGTGCAGCAGGGCGGTGATCGTGCCATCGCCGCAACCCAGTTCCAGGATGCGCCGCGCCCCTGCCTCGCGCAGGCTGGTGATCAGGACGCCCGCCGTATCGGAGCTTACCGAGCGTGCCCGGGCCAGGAGATCTTCCGGCTTTTCCAGTGGATTCGGGTGCTGCATCTCATCCTCCTGCCTTCCGACGATATGCGGAGCATGTGTGAGCCAAAACTTCAAGTAAACATCACGTCCCGCATCATATAAGAAAGTTATGGCCGGCTTGTCGTAATCTTATTGGACGGGAGGTTGCCAGGTCCCGCATCCTGACACTGGAACGTGGGGGCGAAGAATGAACCGGACGGCAGAGATGCGCCAGGTCTGGCCGCAGGGCCGGAGGCAGTGATGGCTGCCAGAGGATTGCGGCAAATGCTGGACCCTGCCTCGACCCGGGAGTTCCCAACCGCCATGAAGGCAAGCCCGGAGCGTTGCGCGGGATGAGTCCGGGCCTTCGATCCGGCATCCTGGGAATTTCCGGGCTGCTTCCCGCCGGTGCGATGCTTGCCACGGTCCTGTGGGAATACAGCGCCAGCCCGCCGGCTGCGGCGCTTGCCGGCGGCTTTGCGCTGGCCGGTGTCATCGCATTCAGCCTTGCCGACCGCACGGCGCCGATCATCTTCGTCCTGGTCGGTATCGCCATGGCCGGCGCAGCGGTCGCCACCCGCCCCGACTGGTTCGAGGGAACCTGGACTGCGGTCGAGCGCGGCAGCTTCGTCGTCGCGCTATATACTGCCCTGACGGCCATTCGCATCGCCGCCATGGGCTCGGGCGAGATCGTGGAATGCGGCCGCTTCCTTGCCGGGCAAAGGCCGGGCCTGCGCTATGTGGCGCTGACCATCGGCGGTCATCTTTTCGGGCTGATCCTGCTTTACGGCTCCATCGCATTGCTTGGCTCGCTGGCTGCGGAAAGCACCGCGCGCGAGGCCGATGCAGAGCTTCGACGCCATCGGCTGCGGCGCATGCTGGTCGCCATCAACCGGGGCTTTGCCGCCACGCTGTGCTGGTCGCCCCTGGGGTTTTCCATGGCGATCACCCTGACATTGGTGCCGGGTGCGGACTGGAGCGCCGTGGTGGTGCCGTGCTTGCTGAATGCCGTGCTGATGATCCTTGTGGGATGGGGGCTGGACACGGTCTTCAAGCCGCGGCTCGCCCAGCCCGCGCCGGTCCGCGCGGTGCCCGCCGGAGGCTGGCTGCTTCACCTGCGGCCGTTGCTGCTGCTGCTGGGTGCGGTGGTCGTCGGCGTCGCCTTGCTGCACGAGGCGACGGGGGTTGATGTCATCGGTGCGGTGATGTCCTTCGCCCCCATCGTCGCCATCGCCTGGATCTGGCTTCAGGGGGCGGGCATGCCCGCCGGACGGCTGGGCCATGTCGGCCATCGTCTCGGCGAATTCCTGGGACGAGAGCTTCCGGCCTATGGCGGCCAGATCGTCCTGCTGTTCATGGCGGCATTCATCGGCAGCCTGGGCGCCTTTCTGCTGGTGCCCCTGACGCCCCGCCTTGGGCTGGATTTCTCGGTGCTGCCGCCCTTGCTGATCGTGGTTGCCATGGTTTGGCTGGTGCCCCTGGCCGGGCAACTCGGCATGAACCCGATACTCTCGGTTTCGCTGATCGTGCCGCTTTTGCCGTCGCCTGCGGCGATGGGCATTCATCCAGCGGCGCTTGTCGCGGCGATCACCGGAGGGTGGGCGATCAGCGGCACGACATCGCCCTTCACGGCTTCGGTCCTGCTTGTCGGACGCTATGGCGGGGTGCCCGCCCGAGAGGCGGGGCTGCGCTGGAACGGACCTTATGCGCTGCTGATGGGTTGCACGATCTCGGTCTGGGTGCTGATCCTTGCGGCAGCGATGTAGAATGCGGGTTGCCCATGATCGACCGTCTTGACCACCTGGTGCTGACCACCACCGACGAACGCGCCTGCATCGAATTCTATGTCGGCCTCTTGGGGATGCGGCTGGAAACCTTTGGCGCAGGCCGCAAGGCGCTCCGTTTCGGCGAGCAGAAGATCAACATTCACGTCAAGGGCCGCGAATTCGAGCCAAAGGCGCATCTGCCGGTCCCCGGTGCGCTGGATCTGTGCTTCATCGCCGACCGGCCCCTGGACGATGTCATCGCCATGCTGAGCGCAAAAGACGCAGCCATCGTCGCAGGTCCGGTGCGGCGCACGGGGGCGACGGGGCCGTTGCGGTCGATCTACCTGCGCGACCCGGATCTGAACCTGATCGAAATCTCGGAGTTGGTGACTGAGTGATCTCTTTCCGTTATGTCTGCTAGCATCATCATATATTTGATATATCGTCCTTTGGACGGCAATCTCCGACCCGACGACCGCGAATGCGGTTCACAGGGAGATCTCGATGATTCACGATCGCAGTGATGGGTATCAGGACATTCGCGACGCGGTGCGTGCGCTTTGCGCCGAATTTCCGGACGAATATCACCGCAGGATCGACGAGGCCCGGGCCTATCCCGAGGAATTCGTCGATGCGCTGACGAAGGCGGGCTGGATGGCGGCGCTGATCCCCGAGGAATACGGCGGCTCGGGACTGGGCCTGACCGAAGCGTCCGTGATCATGGAGGAAATCAACCGGGCGGGCGGCAATTCCGGTGCCTGCCACGGCCAGATGTATAACATGAATACGCTGATCCGGCATGGCTCGGAAGAGCAGCGCCGGAAATACCTGCCCAGGATCGCCTCGGGCGAGTTGCGCCTGCAATCCATGGGCGTGACCGAGCCGACCACCGGCACCGACACCACCCGGATCAAGACCACGGCCGTCAGGAAGGGCGACCGCTACGTCATCAACGGCCAGAAGGTCTGGATCAGCCGGGTGCAGCATTCCGACCTGATGATCCTGCTGGCGCGGACGACGCCGCTGTCCGAGGTGGGGAAAAAGACCGAAGGCATGTCGATCTTCATCGTCGACGTGAAGGAAGCGATGAAATCGGGCATGGAAGTGCGCCCGATCCCCAACATGGTCAATCACGAGACCAACGAGCTGTTCTTCGACAATCTCGAAATCCCCGCGGAGAACCTGATCGGAGAGGAGGGCAGGGGCTTCAAATACATCCTGACCGGCCTGAACGCCGAGCGCACGCTGATCGCCGCCGAATGCATCGGCGACGGCTACTGGTTCACCGACCGCGTGGTGAAATATGTCAGCGAGCGAAACGTGTTCGGCCGCCCCATCGGCCAGAACCAGGGCGTGCAGTTCCCCATCGCCGAGGCCTTCATCGAGGTCGAGGCCGCGAACCTGATGCGCTTTGAAGCCTGCCGCCTTTACGATGCGCATCAGGATTGCGGCGCCCAGGCCAACATGGCGAAATACCTTGCCGCCAAGGCCAGCTGGGAGGCCGCGAATGCCTGCCTGCAATTCCACGGCGGCTTCGGCTTTGCCTGCGAATACGATATCGAGCGCAAGTTCCGCGAGACGCGGCTCTATCAGGTGGCGCCGATCTCGACCAACCTGATCCTGTCCTATGTCGCCGAACACGTCCTCGGCCTGCCAAGGAGCTTCTGATGGCCCGGCTACCTCTGGAAGGGCTGACCGTCGTCGCCATCGAGCAGGCCGTCGCCGCCCCCTTCACCACGTCGCGGCTTGCCGATGCGGGCGCGCGGGTGATCAAGATCGAGCGGCCCGAGGGCGATTTCGCCCGCGGCTACGACGATGTCGCCAAGGGCCAGTCGAGCTATTTCGTCTGGCTGAACCGGGGCAAGCAAGCCGTCACGCTGGACCTGGCCTCGGATGACGGCAAGGCCGAGCTGGCGCGGCTGCTGGACGGCGCCGACGTGCTGATCCAGAACCTCAAGCGCGGGGCGCTGGCCAGGCTCGGGTTTTCCTTCGAGCGCCTGGAGCGCGACTGGCCTCGGCTGATCACCTGTTCGATCACCGGCTACGGCGAGGGCGGCCCGATGGCCGACCGCAAGGCCTATGACCTGCTGATCCAGGCGGAATCCGGTCTTTGCTCGATCACCGGCGGCCCCGGCGACCCGGCGCGGGTCGGCATCTCGCTCGTCGATATCGCCACCGGCGCCACCGCCTATGCCGCGATCCTCGAGGCGCTGATCCGGCGCGGCGTAACCGGCGAGGGTGCCAACATCTCGGTCTCGATGTTCGACGTTATGGCTGACTGGCTGACCGTGCCGCTGCTGAACCACGAAGGCGGCAAGTCGCCCAGGCGCATCGGCATGGCGCATCCCTCGATCGCGCCCTATGGCGTCTTCACCACCAGGGACGGCGTCCAGGTGCTGATCGCGGTGCAAAGCGACCGCGAATGGCGCAACCTGGCCTCGGTGTTCCTGGGCAAGCCGGAGCTGGGCAGCGACCCGAGGTTCGCCACCAATGTCGTCCGCGTGACGAACCGGGCCGCGACCGATGCGGCGGTGGCCGAGGGCTTTGCCCGCAGGACGGCCGTGGACGCGATAGCGGCCCTGCAGGCGGCGGATGTGGCATTCGCCTCGGTGAACGACATGGAAACGCTCTCGCGCCACCCGCATCTGCGCCGCATTACCGTCGACACCCCGAAGGGCCCGGTCAGCTACCCCGCCCCCGCCGCGATTTTCGTCGGCGAAGAACGTGACTACGGCCCGGTGCCGGAGCTGAACAAGCTTGAGGTGACGACATGATCGATATCGATCATCTGCGCCGGTGGATCGGCCGTTCCGAGGAGCAATCGGAGCTGGTCACCGATTCGCTCATTGGCCGCTTCAATGCTACCTTCGATCTGGAGGGCCTGCCCCGGGACGGGGATGCCGCCCCGGTGATGATCCACCTGTGCCTTGCGCCCCCGGCCGCGCCCACGTCGGGGCTTGGCCCGGACGGGCATCCGGCGCGCGGCGGCTTCCTGCCGCCGGTGCCCCTGCCGCGCCGGATGTGGGCCGGCGGCGCGATGCGCTTTCACGACGATATCCGGGTGGCAGAGCGCGTGACCCGCCGCTCGACCATCCGCGACGTGACCGTGAAGGAAGGCAGGACCGGCGTGCTCTGCTTCGTCACCGTGGATCACCGCATCGAAAGCGCCGGCCGCCTGGTCGTCGAGGAGCGGCAGGATATCGTCTATCGCAACGCCGATGCCCCCGGCGGCGCGAAGAGGACGCTCGAGCCTGCCCCGCATGGCGCGCATCGGGCGGTGGTCCAACCCACGGCGCCGCTGCTGTTTCGCTATTCCGCGCTGACCTTCAACGGCCATCGGATCCATTACGACACACCCTATGTCCGCGAGGAAGAGGGCTATCCGGGCCTGATCGTTCACGGGCCGCTTCAGGCGACGCAATTGGTGCAATTCGCCGAGAAGATCAGCGGCCGGCGGCCGGCGCGGTTCGAGTTTCGATCTCTCTCCCCCCTGTTCGACATCGCCGACTATACGCTGAACGCCGTCGAGGACGGAGAGGGGCTGAGGCTGTGGACGTCCTATGCCGATGGGCCGGTCGCGATGGAGGCGCGGGCGACGTGGTGACCGATATCCGCGCCCCTTTGTTCGTGCCCGCGAACCGGCCGGAGCGTTTCGCCAAGGCCGCCGCGTCGGGTGCCGATGCGGTGATCCTGGATCTTGAGGATGCGGTGGCGGTGGAGGCGAAGGACAGGGCGCGCGCGGCGCTGGACACGGGCTTCACCGACCTGCCGGTGATCGTGCGCATCAATGCCTGCGGCACCGAATGGCACGAGGCCGACGTGGCGGCGGTGGCGGCGCTGCGCCCGGCCGGTGTGATCCTGCCCAAGGCCGAGGATGCGGAGATGGTTGCCGGGGTCGCCGCGGCGCTGGACGGGGTGCCGGTGATCGCGCTTGTCGAAACAGCACGCGGCCTTGCCAATGCCCGCGCCATGGCGGCGGCTGGCGTCGCGCGGCTGGCCTTCGGTTCGGTCGATTTCTGTGCCGACCTTGCCTGCGCCCATCTGCGCGAGGTGCTGCTGCCGGTGCGGTCCGAACTGGTGTTGGCCTCGCGTCTGGCAGGTATTGCCGCTCCCATCGACGGGGTGACGGTGCAACTGGATGACCCGTCGATCTGCCATGACGACGCCGCCCATGCCCGTGCGCTCGGGATGACAGGCAAGCTCTGTATCCACCCCAGGCAGATCACCGAGGTTCGCCGGGCTTTTGTCCCGACCGAAAAGGAAATCGACTGGGCCCGGCGTGTGATCGCCTCGGGCGATGGCGCGGCCTCGGTCGATGGCGCGATGGTGGACGAGCCGGTGCGCATCCGCGCCCGCGCCATCCTGGCCGATGCCGGCTCAGGGGCCGGCCGATCCTGAACTGCTCCTGCTCTGCGGCAGACGGGTCACCATGGGATCCGGGGCGATTTCCGGCGTGATCCGGGTCCGGTCCCTGCCGATCGGGGGATGGGGCTTTGCGCGATTCGAGAAAATTCTTGTCGTCCGGGGCGGGTTCCGGGAAAGCGGAATCCATTCTCGGCGGGTCTGGAATGACAGGCACACCAAATATTCACGATCAACCAAATCGAGATTGAACTCGCGCCGGGCAGAACGAAAAATCCCCGCAGAACTCTGCAAGGGATGTCCAGTTTTGCCACGGATCATGACCAGGATCGCCGCCGTCGCAGCCTCTGTCCTGCTGCTCGCCTCGCCTGTGACGGCGCAGGAGGTGCCGCCGGGCACGAAGCTTGTCGTCGCCGATCAGAGCGAGCTTTTCGCCAACCTGCTGAAGGCCAGCGGTGCGGCCGGTGAAATCACCTTCGGCCTTGAGTTGCCGAATTTCGCCGGGGGGCCGGCCATTCTGGAGGCGATGCGTGCCGGAGCGCTGGATCTGGCCTATGTCGGGGATACGCCGCCCATTCAGGCCCGCGCCTCGGGCACGCTGCTGCCGATCGTGGCGACGGTCGACCGCGAACGCTCGGAATACTGGCTGACCGCGCGGCCGGGGCTGGAGATCGGGAAGCTTTCGGACCTGAGGGGCAAGCGGGTCAGCTATATCGAAGGGTCGGGGCGTCAGGCCTATCTGATCGAGGCGCTGAACCGTGCGGGTTTGACGCTGAAGGACATCCAGCCCGTGCCGCTGCGCGTCGCCGACCTGCCGGACGCGATTCGCACGAATGCCGTGGACGTGGCGGTGCTTCAGGAGCCGCATGTTACCCGGCTGGAAAAGCAGATCGGCGCAAGCCGTGTCGCCGATCCCGAGGAGCGCAAGCTGCTGCCCGGGACATGGTATTTCTATGCCCGCCCCGAGGCGCTCGACGATCCGGCAAAGGCCGCCGCCATCGGCGAGTTCATCAAGGCGGCGATCCATTCCGTCAACTGGATGAATGAAAACCGCGAGGACTGGGGCAAGGCCTACTACACCGACTATCAGCGGCTTGCGCCCGAAGATACCGCGGCCGTCCTGGCCGCGCAGGCGCCCGCGCGTTTCCAGACCTCGACCGAGGCCGTCGCCCATCACCAGAAGCTGGTGGACCTGCTTTACGAAGCCGGCGAGTTGCCCGAGCGCTTCGATGCCGCGGGCTCGTTCGTCGCATCCTATGACGACCTGATTGCCGCAGAGCGCTGACGCAGCGGAAAGGCCCGGCCATGAACGACATGACGCGCAGCCACGGCGGGACGCTCCTCGACCCCGCGCCCGGCAGGACCGGGAAAACCACCACCTCCAATCGCCTGGCGCCGGGAAAGCTGCCGCGCGGATTGCAACTGGCCGGGCCCGTCCTGCTGGTCGTCCTGTGGGAGGCGGCGGCGCGGCTGGGCTATCTTTCGCCGCATACGCTCGCCGCGCCCTCGACCGCCATCGCGACGGGGTTCGAGATGTTCGCCGACGGCACCCTGTTGCCGCATCTGGCGGCATCGGCAGGGCGGGCCTATGCGGGGCTGTTCCTTGGCGTTCTGGCGGGGGTCGTGCTGGCCCTTGCCTCGGGGCTGACCATGACCGGCGAGGCCCTGATCGACGGGCTGGTCCAGATCAAGCGGGCCATTCCCACCCTGGCGCTGATCCCGCTGGTGATCCTGTGGCTGGGGATCGGCGAGGCGATGAAGATCTTCATCATCTTCACCGCCGTGCTGGTGCCGGTCTATGTCAACACCCATGCGGCACTGCGCGGCATCGATATCGGCCATGTCGAGCTGGCACGAACCCTGGGCCTGACCCGGTCCGAGTTCATCCGCAACGTCGCGCTGCCGGGCGCGCTGCCGGGCTTTTTCGTCTCGCTGCGTCTGGCGGTCACCCTGTGCTGGACCTCGCTCGTGGTGCTGGAACTGATCAACACCCAGACGGGCATCGGCTATCTGATGAACCGTGCCCGCGACTGGGGCCAGACCGACATCATCGTCGTGGGCATCTTGATCTATGCCGTCCTCGGCCTGCTTTCCGACGCGGCGGTGCGCATGGTCGAGGCCCGCGCGCTGAGCTATCGCAGGTCTATCGGCTCATGACCCTGCATCGCGCCATCAGCCCGGCCGTTGCCGTCCGCCGCCTGTCGCGCGCCTTCGGGGACAGGCCCGTGCTGCACGACATCACGTTGAACATCCCCAGCGGCCAGTTCGTGGCGCTGCTGGGCGAATCCGGCTCGGGCAAGACCACGCTGCTCCGGGCGCTTGCGGGGCTGGATGACGATGCCCGGCAGTCGGGCGGCTACAGCGTGCCCAAGAACGTCTCGGTCCTGTTTCAGGACGCGCGCCTGTTGCCGTGGCTCAGCGTCATCGACAACCTGACGCTTGGCCTCAGGCGACAGGATGCGGTGCAGGCCGCGCAGTCCATGCTGGACAGCGTCGGCATCGGCGACAAGGCGCGGGCCTATCCGGCCACGCTGTCCGGGGGGCAGAAACAGCGCGCGGCCCTTGCCCGCTCGCTTCTGCGCAACCCCGATCTGCTGCTGGCGGATGAACCCTTCGGGGCGCTGGACGCGCTGACGCGGCTGAAGATGCACGACCTGCTGCTGCGGCTGGTCGAACGCAGCCGCCCGACCATCGTCCTCGTGACCCATGACGTGGACGAGGCGGTGCTGCTGGCCGACCGCATCCTGGTGCTGCGCGACGGCGTCATCGCCGAGGATCACCGCGTGACCGTGCCGCATCCGCGGCGCCCCAGCCATCCCGATTTCGAGGATCTGCGCCGCCGGCTGCTGCGCAGCCTGGGGGTCGAAACCGAACATATCTGACAGGAGGCCGCCATGACGCGCCAGCTTCATCTCAACCTGTTCCTCATGCCGCGCGGACATCACGAAAGCGCCTGGCGTCACCCGGGTTCAGCGCCCGAAAGCCTGACCGACCTGCAGCTTTATGCCAAAGCCGCGCAGATTGCCGAAAGCGCCGGTTTCGACGCCGTCTTCCTGGCGGATGCGCTGGTCGCGCCGACGACGGGCGGGCTGGTGGCCTCGGGCCATCTGGAGCCGATCATCCTGCTGTCGGCATTGGCGGCGCTGACCCGCCGCATCGGGCTGATCGGCACCGCCTCGACCACCTACAGCCTGCCCTATACGCTGGCGCGCCAGTTCGCGACGCTCGATCATCTGTCGCAGGGCCGCGCGGGCTGGAACATCGTCACATCATGGGCGCCGCAGGCCGGGCAGAACTATGGCCGCACCACCGATGCGGGTCATGCCGAACGCTACGCGATGGCGCAGGATTTCATGCAGGCGGTGGATGCGCTGTGGCGAAGCTGGCCAGCCGCAGCCGTGATCGACGACCGGGCTGGCGGCATCTATGCCGATCACGACCTGATCCGTCCCGTCGATCATCGCGGACCCTATCACGCCACGCTGGGCCCGCTCAATGTCCCGGCCGGGCCGCAGGGTCGCCCGGTCTATGTGCAGGCGGGCCAGTCCGAGGACGGGCGTGCCTTTGCCGCTGAATGGGCCGAGGTGATCTTTACCGCCCATCTGGCCAAGAACACCGCGCAGGCTTTCTATGGTGATCTGAAATCCCGCGTGGTGGCCAAGGGACGCCGCGCCGAGGATGTGGTGATCCTGCCGGGCATAAGCGCCGCCATCGGCTCGACCCAGGCCGAGGCGGACCGGGTGCTCCAGGAACTGGACGCGCTGACCAGCCCCGAACTGGGGCTTGCCCGCCTGTCGGCCCGTTTCGGCGGATACGACTTTACCTCGGTGCCGCTGGACCGGGTGCTGCGCGCCTCCGATTTTCCCGATCCGGCGGCGGTGGAGGCGTCGAAAAGCCGCGCCATGGGGATTGCCGACCTGGCCCTGCGCGAAGGCCTGACCATGCGGAAGCTGTTGCAGCGCCTGGCCGGGGCGCGCGGGCATCTGACGGTCGCGGGTCCGCCAGAAAAGATCGCCGACGTGATCGAGGACTGGTTCGTCTCCGGTGCGGCGGACGGGTTCAACGTCATGCCGCCGATCATCTATGAACAACTGGAGCTGTTTGCGGAGCAGGTCGTGCCGCTGTTGCAGAAAAGGGGGCTGTTCCGCACCCGTTACACGGGCCGGACGCTGCGCGAGCATTTCGGGCTTGGCCCGGTCGGGCATTCCGAACCCCTTGCCCGGTCCGCATGAGGGCCGATGCCGTCTGCGCCGTTCCCCATCCTGAAGCGCCCGGGGGCGCGGGTCTTGTCGCGCCCTGGATCGTCGGCTCTTCGCACCGATGCCGGCTGTTTTGATCCCTATCAAAGCGCATCGCATCCGAATGTGCCTAGCATGGTCTGGCAATCAGACCGAGGATGAAATGACCCGTCTTTTCATGATGCTGCTGTCTATCAGTTTGACGACGTTTGCCGGGATCGGCGTGATCGTGGTTCTGGCAATGGGGTTGTACGATCTGCGAGCCATTCTTCTGGCTGCCGCAGCGGGCGCGATCATGGCCCTGCCCATCACTTGGTATGTCGCCCGAAGGCTCAAGGACGGCATGGCCTGACGCGCCAGGCGTCTGGCGGCTGGCGCGGGAAGCGCCGGTCGGTTTGCCCTAAGGGTGACCGGCGCGGATGCCATCGGGTTTCGGCGCGCCTGCAAAAACCAGTTGCGCACCAATCCTCGACGTCGCATCCGAGAGCCGGGCGACGGGTCAGGTATGCCCCCTGACTCGCGGCTGGGTCCAGGCCGCGACCAAGGTGTCGCGAGCGGTTTCGGTGCGCGGGAAGCCGCGTCGCTCAGACTTGGACGCAGCCGCAAAAGGGGATTCTAAATCCCCTTTTGTTCCAGTCGATATCGGCTGGTTTCGTTGATAAGGTGGGGCATGTACCGCAATAATTTCAATTCGATCAGGTTGATTGCGTCTCGTTTGCGCCGGGAATGCCGGGGATCCGCATTCCTCGCCGCCTGCCAATCGCCCGGAGGCCGGGCATGAGCGGAGCCCTGTCCAGCCTGCGCGTCGTCGAGATCGCCGGCATCGGCCCGACGCCGTTTTCGGCCATGTGGCTTGCCGATCACGGTGCGCAGGTGGTCCGCATCGCCCGGCCCGGCTCGCCGCAGATCTTTCCGCTCAAGCGCGATGTGCTCGATCGCGGCCGCGACTGGTTGGAACTGGACCTGAAATCGCCCGAAGGCCGCGCGATCGCGCGCGACCTGATCCTGCGCGCCGATGCCGTGATCGAGGGCATGCGTCCCGGCGTGATGGAGCGGCTGGGCCTTGGTCCCGGCGACTTTCCGGAAAACCCGCGGCTGGTCTATGGCCGCATGACCGGCTGGGGGCAAACCGGCCCGCTGGCGCATTCGGCCGGCCATGACCTGACCTATCTGGCGATCACCGGCGCGCTTTCCGCCATCGGCCCCGCCGACCACCCGGTTCCGCCGCTGAACCTGGTCGGCGATTTCGCCGCCGGCTCGATGTATCTGGTCGCGGGGATGCTGGCAGCGATCCTGCGGGCGCGCGAGACCGGCCGGGGGCAGGTCGTGGATGCCGCGATCACCGACGGGGTGGCGCATCTGATGGCGATGATCTCGGGGCTGCGCGTCAACGGGCTCTGGCGCGACGAGCGGCAGGCGAACCTGCTGGACGGCGGCGCGCCCTATTACAGCTGCTACCGCTGCGCCTGCGGCGGCTTTCTGGCCATCGGTGCCATCGAGCCGCAGTTCTGGGCCGATCTGGTCCGGCGGCTGGACCTCTCCGAGGCCGATCTGCCCGACCGTGCCGATCCGGCGAACTGGGCGGCGCTGCGCGAGATCCTGGCCGCGCGCATCGCCACCCGCAGCCGCGACGACTGGGCGGCCGCGCTGGAGGGGACGGATGCCTGCGCCGCGCCGGTGCTCTCCATCGACGAGGCGCCTGGGCATCCGCATAACCGCGCGCGAGGCACCTATGTCGAGCGCGATCCGCGCCCGGCACCGCTTCTGTCGCGCGATCCCGGCAGCTTGCGCGAGGGGCGGCGGATCACGGTCGAGGCGGCGCGCGATCTGTGGCGCTGAGGCGCCATTCCGGTTGACTTGCCCGCCCGAATCCGCGATATACCCGCGACCGGCCGGGCCTATGTCCGTTGCCGGCATCTTATTTTGAACCTCACCCGGGCAAAGGGTGCGCTGTCCGAAGGCGGGGCCTTGCGTCCCCGAACATCCGCGAAGCGGGGGCCGAAGGACGCGGCAGAGCAAGGAAAGACGGAATGTTCGCAGTTCTCAAGACGGGCGGCAAGCAATACCGGGTTCAGGCCGGTGACGTGCTGCGCGTCGAAAAGCTGAACGCCGAAGCAGGCGACAAGGTCCAGTTCAACGACGTGCTGATGATCGGCTCGGCCGTCGGCGCGCCGCTGGTCGCAGGCGCGGCCGTGCAGGCCGAAGTCATCGACACCATCAAGGCCGACAAGGTCATCACCTATGTCAAGCGTCGCCGGAAGCACTCCTCGCAGCGCACCCGGGGCCACCGCCAGCAGTTGACGCTGGTCCGCATCACGGACCTGCTTGAAAAAGGTGGCGACAAGTCCGGCGTGAAGCCTGCCGTCGGCGCCCGCACCAAGATCGAGCCGGCCGCCAAACCGGCGAAAGCCAAGAAGTCGGAAGCCGAAACCTCGGCCGAAGACGCCAACTGAGGCAGAAGGAGACTGAGCCATGGCACATAAGAAAGCAGGCGGTTCGTCCCGCAACGGCCGCGATTCGGCCGGTCGTCGTCTCGGCGTGAAACTCTATGGCGGCCAGCTGGCCGTCGCCGGCAATATCATCGTGCGTCAGCGCGGCACCACCTGGTGGCCGGGCCAGAACGTCGGCATGGGCCGCGACCATACCCTGTTCGCCCTGACCGACGGCCATGTGACCTTCAAGAAGGGCCTCAAGGGCCGCACCTACATTTCCGTGCTTCCTGCCAATCTCGAGGCTGCCGAGTAAGCCGATTTCAACACTCGGGTGCTATAAAAAAGGGGATCGGCAAGGCCGGTCCCCTTCGTGTTTTCGGTAAGCGCACCCATATGATTGCGAGTAATTGGGGGAGAATAGCGACATGAACGAATTGATTTCCTCGGACGCACGGCAGATCGAGATCGTGACCGAGCGCTTCGTCCTGCGCCCGCTTCGGGCATCGGATGCCGGGCTCATCGCGCATTACACCGCCGATCGACGCGTGGCCGAGGGAACCCGTTCGATCCCGCACCCCTTGCCGCCCGGTGCATCCGAAGCCTATGTCCGCCGCGCCATGTCGGATGACCGGGACGAGGATGTCTGGGCCATCGACGGCTCGGCCAACAAGCTTGCCGAGGTCCTGGGCGTGGTCTCGCTGACGCGGATCGACAAGGAACAGTCCGAACTCGGCTTCTGGATCGGGGCTGGGTTCTGGAACACCGGTTTCGCGACCGAGGCGGTCTCGGCCCTGGTCGAAGCCAATCCGCACGGTTCGCGCACGCTGTTCGCCGAGGCGTTCCAGGACAATCCCGGCTCGGCCCGGGTGCTCACCAATTGCGGCTTCGAATATCTCGGCGATGCGGAAAGCTGGTCGGTGGCGCGTGAGGCCCGCGTGCCAACCTGGACCTATCTGCGCAAGATGGCCTGACTGGTCCGCGATTGCCGGCACTCCGAAAGGCTCGCATGGTTACCATGCGAGCCTTTTTCGTGGCCGCAGCGATGTCGTGCCTTGTCACCGGGCAAGGATGGCGCGCATCGCGGCCTTGCTTCAATGGCCCGATGATCTGTTGGCGAGTGGTGCTGCGTCCCTGTCGCCATGAGTATTTCAGGAACGAAGAAGATCATCGCACTACGGCGGTCTTCTTCGTTCTCCAAATACTCATATCGCAACCATGCCACCGAATGCAGCGCTGGCAGTCCATGGCGCTGCCGGGCCACGACCGCCCAGCGTCAGCGGCGCAGCGTGATGGCATTGCCGGCGCTGGTGATCACCACCTCGCGCAGATCCGCCAGGGCGGCGTTGGGAATGGTCAGCGCGACCGTCACCGTATCGCTGGCGGGGTGCGGCGGATTGGCGGCGGCGAAGGTGTCGGGCAGCGGCGGCTTGCCGACCAGGCGCAGGCGCAGCACGCCGTTTGCGTCTGGGCGGATCCGTCCCCTCGGCATGGGCACCTCGGTCACCAGTGCGACATCCCACCAGCCCTTGCTGCGGGCAAGCCCGGTCACGACCAGCATTCGCCCTTCGTAGAGCGGCTCCCATTTCGCGCCTGTGACCTGGGTCAGCGGCAGGCGTCCATCCTGGACCGTGGTCGGATAGCCGCCCTGCGGCTCCAGCGTCTGCTGCTGCGCCGGCGCGCCGCCGAACCAGCGGAACGGGTTCCAGCTGCTGTCCCCCATGCGACCGCAGCCGGCCAACACAAGCATCGCACAGGCAAGAGTGCCCAAGGTTCCTGACCGCATGAAGCCTGCCCCCGTTTTCCCAAGTCTTTGCCGCAGTGATAGGACAAGTCGGGCGGGCGCGAAAGCCTCTTTGACCTTGCGGCCCCATCGCGCTATGCCAAGTTCGCCCGCCGCAAGAGGAAGCCCCGATGGCCACGCCCGCCTTTGAAGACATCGCCGAGACCTTCGATTTCCTGGAGGATTGGGAGGAGCGTTACCGCCATGTCATCGAGCTGGGCAAGGCGATGCCGCCGATGGACCCGTCCCTGCAGGTGCCCGCCACCAAGGTCGAGGGCTGTGCCAGCCAGGTCTGGATCATGCCCCGGATCGAGAGCGGGCACTTCGACTTCCAGGGCGACAGCGACGCGCTGATCGTGCGGGGGCTGATCGCCATCCTGCATGCGCTTTATTCCGGCGTGCCGGTCCGCGAGGTCGCGGCGATCGATGCCAGCGCCGAGCTTGGCCGGCTGGGGCTGGAGGAACATCTTTCGGCGCAACGCTCGAACGGCTTGCGAGCCATGGTCGAGCGCATCCGCCTGCTGGCTGCGGCGGCCTGAACCTCGGCCGGGATCAGCCGCCGCGCCGGTGCGAGATCCAGCCGCCGCCCAACACGCGGCTGCCTTCGGTGGCATAGAACACGCAGGCCTGGCCGGGGCTGACGCCTTCCTCCGGGTCCAGCAGCTCGATCTCGGCCCGGTGCTTGCCGGTCACGCGCAGGATGGCAGGGCGCGGCGGGTGGGTCGAGCGGATACGGGCGGTGACGGCGATCTCGTCCTCGAAGGGCTCGTCGCCCAGCCAGTTGACCTCGGTCACCGGCACGATCTTCGTCGCCAGCGCCTGCTTGGGGCCGACGACGACGCGCCGGGTATCGGGCTCCAGCCGCACGACATAGAGCGGATCGCCCAGGCCGCCGATGCCAAGGCCGCGGCGCTGGCCGATGGTGTAATGGATCACGCCGCGATGGCTGCCCAGCACATTGCCGTCCATGTCCACGATCTCGCCCGGATCGGCGGCGCCGGGGCGCAGCTTCTCGATCACGCTGGCATAATCGCCGTTCGGCACGAAGCAGATATCCTGGCTGTCGGGCTTGTCGGCGACCGCAAGCCCGTATTGCGCCGCCAGCGCCCGGGTTTCGGCCTTGCTGGCCAGCCCCCCCAGCGGGAAACGCAGGAAATCCAGCTGCTCCTGCGTGGTCGAGAACAGGAAATAGCTTTGGTCCCGGGCCGGGTCGGCGGCCATGTGCAACTCGGCGCCCTTCGGACCCATGAGGCGGCGGATGTAATGCCCGGTCGCCATGCAATCGGCATCGAGCTCGCGCGCGGTCTGCAACAGGTCGCGGAACTTCACCCGCTCGTTGCAGCGGATGCAGGGCACCGGGGTGGCGCCGGCCAGATAGGCGTCTGCGAATTCCTCGATCACCGATTCGCGGAACTTGTTCTCGTAATCCAGGACGTAATGCGGGAAACCGATGCGTTCGGCCACGCGGCGCGCGTCGTGGATGTCCTGCCCGGCGCAGCATGCCCCCTTTTTTGCCAGCGCCGCACCGTGGTCGTAAAGCTGCAAGGTCACGCCGATCACGTCGTAGCCCTGCGCGGCCAGCATCGCGGCGACGACCGAGCTGTCCACGCCCCCCGACATCGCGACGACCACGCGCGTCTGCGCCGGCGGCTTGGGAAAGCCCAGCGAATTGACGGTCGAAGCTGGCGCGGCATGGCGCAGAGAAAGGCTTGGCGCTGTCATGGATCGTCCTTATCGCGGGCGCGCGCTGCTTTGGCCCCGCAGTTCATGACATTTATAGGTAAAATCCAGCCATTCTCAAGGGCAGGGGGCGGAAAACGCTGCGCGACTTCACCTCGGATTAAGAACTTCCCGACATAAGGAGGCAGGAAGAACAGGGACTTGCCGATGTTTTTGAAGAAAACCCCCGGTCCGCGCATCGTGACCCTGCCCGATGGCAGCATCCTGACCCGGGCCGACCTGCCCGAACCGCAGACGCGCTGGGTGGCCAGCCGCAAGGCCGCGGTCGTCGATGCCGTGCATCATGGCCTTCTGGCCCGGGACGAGGCGATTCGCCGCTATGGCCTGACCGAGGAGGAGTTCGACGCCTGGGCCAGCGCCTTTCGCCGGCATGGCCGCAATGCGCTGAAAATCACGCAGCTGCAAAAATTCAGACAACCTAAGATTGAGACAAATTTGATAAATAAACCGGTAACGTGATATTAACCTTTTGCGGAATAGTTTTGCCGGTAGCCTGGTTAGCAAGAGGAAATGATATGAGAATCCTTCTGGTCGAGGACGATCCGACCACGGCGCGCAGCATCGAACTGATGCTGACGAATGCGAGTTATAATGTTTATCGCACCGATATGGGCGAGGAAGGCATCGACCTTGCCAAGCTCTACGACTACGACCTGATCCTGCTGGACCTGGACCTGCCCGACATGCACGGGATGGAGGTCTTGCGCCAGATCCGTATGTCGCGCATCGATACGCCGATCCTGATCCTGACCGGCTCGGACGATACCGAAAGCAAGCTGCGCGGTTTCGGCTTCGGTGCCGACGACTACATGACCAAGCCCTTCAACCGCGATGAGCTGGTCGCCCGCATCCAGGCCATCATCCGGCGTTCCAAGGGTCACAGCCAGTCGGTGATCCGGACCGGCGAGATGGTGGTGAACCTGGACGCGCGTTCGGTCGAGGTGGGCGGACGCGCGGTCAACCTGACCGGCAAGGAATACCAGATCCTGGAACTCCTCAGCCTGCGCAAGGGCACGACGCTGACCAAGGAGATGTTCCTGAACCATCTTTATGGCGGCATGGACGAGCCCGAACTGAAGATCATCGACGTCTTCGTCTGCAAGCTGCGCAAGAAACTGGCGGCGGCGATGAATGGTGAAAGCCATATCGAGACGGTCTGGGGCAGGGGCTATGTCCTGCGCGATCCCGCCTCCGAGGTGCAGAACGCCGAACGCATGGCCTTGCGCGCCTGACCGGACCCAGGGGGCTAGTCCAAGGATGACCGGCCAGGCGGGGCCGGAGGAAGGGCGATGGGAAAGGGGGCCGGGCGCTGGACAACCCGGCCTTTGCCCCGGTATCACCTGCTGCGCAGATCACGGCCCACAGGGCCGGCAGAAGGCGGAGGGCAGATGGCCGGAGATGACGAGGATCGGGCGGTTCCGGCAGCAGAGGGGGCGCCGCCGCCGATGGCCTTGCCGCCCGTCTCCAGTCTGGACGCCAAGGCGGCCGAGGCCGAGCACGCCCGGCTGAGCGAGGAGGTGGCGCAGGCGAACCTGGCCTATTACCAGGAAGATGCGCCCTTCATCAGCGATGCGGAATACGACGCCAGCAAGCGCCGGCTCGAGGAGATCGAGGCGCGGTTTCCCGACCTCGCCCATTCCGGCAGCCCGACGGCGCAGGTCGGCGCCGCGCCCGACACGCGCTTTGCCAAGGTGCCGCATCGCCTGCCGATGCTGTCGCTGGAAAACGGCTTTTCCCAGGGCGATGTCGAAGCCTTCGTTCAGCGGGTGCGCTCATTCCTGAACCTCGCATCCGGTGCGCCGCTGGAGGTCACGGCCGAGCCGAAGATCGACGGGCTGTCGCTGTCCTTGCGCTATGAAGGCGGGCGGCTGGTCCAGGCCGCGACCCGGGGCGACGGCGCGGTGGGCGAGAACGTGACCGCCAATGCCCGCACCATCGCCGATATTCCCGGGCAACTTTCCGGCGACGGCTATCCCGAGGTGCTGGAGATTCGCGGCGAATGCTACATGTCGCACGAGGATTTCGAAAAGCTGAACCAATCCGAGACCGGCCGCGTCTTCGCCAATCCGCGCAACGCGGCGGCGGGTTCCCTGCGCCAGCTCGACCCGTCGGTGACGGCGGCGCGGCCGCTGCGCTTCTTCGCTTATGCCTGGGGCGAGGTCAGCGCGTCCTTCGCCGGCACGCAGATGGAGGCGGTGCGGCGGATGCAGGCATTCGGCTTCCGGACCAATCCGTTGACGCGGATCTGCGCCTCGGTGTCCGAGATGCTGTCGGCATGGGCCGAGATCGAGCAGATGCGCGCCACGCTGGGCTATGACATCGACGGCGTCGTCTACAAGGTCAACGACCTGGCCTATCAGGCGCGGCTGGGCATGCGCTCGACCACGCCGCGATGGGCGCTTGCGCATAAATTCCCGGCCGAGCGCGCCTGGACCCGGCTGGAAGCCATCGATATCCAGGTCGGCCGCACCGGCGCGCTGAGCCCGGTGGCGCGGCTGCATCCGGTGACGGTGGGTGGCGTCGTCGTCTCGAACGCCACCTTGCACAACGAGGATTATATCGCCGGCCGCGGCGCCGATGGCAGCGAGATCCGCGGCGGCAAGGACATCCGCATCGGCGACTGGGTCGAGGTCTATCGCGCCGGCGACGTGATCCCCAAGGTTGCCGATGTCGACCTGGCCAAGCGCCCCTCCGAAGCCGAGCCCTATGCCTTCCCGACCACCTGCCCGGAATGCGGCTCTCCCGCCATTCGGGAAGAGGGCGATTCGGTCCGCCGCTGCACCGGCGGGCTGATCTGCCCGGCGCAGGCGGTCGAGAAGCTGCGCCATTTCGTCTCGCGCGCCGCCTTCGACATCGAGGGGCTGGGCGCCAAGCTGGTCGAGGAACTGTTCCGCGACGGCTGGATCGCCGAACCCGCCGACATCTTCACCTTGCAGGACCGTTACGGCCCCGGCCAACTGACGCAGTTGAAGAACCGCGAGGGCTGGGGCGAGAAAAGTGCCGCAAGCCTGTTCCAGGCCATCGAGAAGCGCCGAGAGATCCCGCTGGCGCGGCTGCTTTTCGCGCTTGGCATCCGCCATGTCGGCGAGGTTGCCGCCCAGGATCTTGCCCGCCATTACGGCAGCTGGGAGGCGCTGGAGATCGCGCTCGACACCGCTCGCCCGGCGGCGCTGGCGCATCGGGTTGCCGAGGATGCCGCGCTGGCCGAGCGCGAGGCCGCCCGGGCCGAGGGGCGCCGTGCCCGTCCCTCGGAGGCCCGCGCCGCAGCCTTGGCGCAGGTCGATCTGTCGCCCGAGGCCACCGCTGCCTGGACGGGCCTGATCGCCGCCGACGGCATCGGCCCGGTGCTGGCCATGTCGCTGTCGGACGCCTTTGCCAATGAGCGCGAGCGGGCGGCGATCGACCGGCTGGTGTCCTTTCTGACCGTGCTGCCGCCCGAAGCGCGCGCCACCGACAGCGCCATTGCCGGCAAGACGCTGGTCTTTACCGGCACGCTGGAAAAGATGACCCGGGCCGAGGCCAAGGCACGGGCCGAGGCGCTTGGCGCCCATGTCGCGGGCTCGGTCTCGGCCAAGACCGATCTGCTGATCGCCGGGCCGGGGGCCGGGTCGAAGGCGAAGAAGGCTGCCGAACTCGGCATCAAGGTCATCGACGAGGACGAATGGCTGGCGATCGCCCAGGGGTGACGCCGGGCCGCCCGCCGGCGCTGTTCCCGCTGTTCGCGGGCGTCGAGACGCTGCCGGGCGTCGGCCCGCGCGCGGCCGAAGCCTTTGCCCAGATGGGCGTGATGCGGCTGCGCGACCTGGTCCTGACCTTGCCGCATTCCGGCATCCGCCGCCGCCGCATCGCCCGGCTGGCCGAGGCCGATCCGCCCGAAATCGTCACCGTGACGATCACCGTCCAGCGTCACAGCCCGCCCACCGCCAAGGGCCGGCCCTGGCGCGTGCATTGCTCGGATGGCAGCGCCGATCTGCTGCTGGTCTTCTTCCATCCGCGCAAGGACTGGATCGAAAGCCAGTTGCCTGCGGGCGCGCGGCGGCTGGTTTCCGGCAAGATCGAGCTTTTCGACGGCATGGCGCAGATGGTGCATCCCGACCATATCGGCGCCGAGGGCTCCGACCCGCCGCCGGATTTCGAGCCGGTCTATCCGCTCTCGGGCCGGCTGACGCAGGGCGTGGTGCAAAAGGCGGTGCAGGCGGCAATGACGCGGCTGCCGCAGGCGGCGGAGTGGATCGACCCCGCGCTTGTCGCGCGCGAGGGCTGGCCGGACTGGCAGACGGCGCTGGTTCGTGCCCATGCGCCCGAGGGGCCGGCGGGTCTGTCGCCGACCGATCCGGCGCGCGCCCGGCTGGCCTATGACGAGCTTTTCGCGCATCAGATGACGCTGGCGCTGTTGCGTCGCGACCGGCGACGGCAGGCGGGGCTGGCCACGCAGGGCGACGGACATCTGCGCGAAAAGGTGCTGGCAGGGTTGCCCTGGCCGCCGACCGGGGCGCAGCGCCGCGCGGTCGACGAGATCGCCGCCGACATGGCCTCCCCGCGGCGGATGAACCGATTGCTGCAAGGCGATGTCGGCGCCGGCAAGACGCTGGTCGCCTTTCTCGCGCTGCTGGTCGCGGTCGAGGCGGGGGGGCAGGGCGTGCTGATGGCCCCGACCGAGATCCTCGCCCGCCAGCATTTCCGTGCGCTGGAACCGCTGGCGCGGCTTGCCGGCATCCGGCTGGAGGCACTGACGGGCCGCGACAAGGGCGATGCCCGCGCCAATATCCTGACCGACCTGGCCGAGGGGCGGATCGACATCCTGGTCGGTACCCATGCGGTGATCCAGAAATCGGTCGAGTTCCACGACCTGCGACTGGCCATCGTGGACGAGCAGCACCGTTTCGGCGTCAACCAGCGCATGGAACTGGGCACCAAGGGGGGGCATCAGCCGCCCGACATGCTGGTGATGACGGCGACGCCGATCCCGCGCTCGCTGGCTTTGGCGCAATTCGGCGACATGGACCTGTCGGTGCTGGATGAAAAGCCCGCCGGGCGGCAACCCATCCGCACCACGGTGATCTCGGACGCGCGAATGGGCGAGGTGGTGGATCATCTGGCCCGCGCGCTGGACGGCGGGGCGCGGGCCTACTGGGTCTGCCCGCTGGTCGAGGAAAGCGAGGCCGTCGACCTGACCGCCGCCGAGGCGCGTTTCCAGGAACTGCGGGCGCGATTCGGCGATCAGGTGCGGCTTGTCCACGGCCAGATGCCCGCCGACGAGCGCGACGCGGCCATGGCGGATTTCGCCGCAGGCCGCGCCGGCATCCTGGTCGCGACCACGGTGATCGAGGTCGGCGTGGACGTGCCCGAGGCGACGATCATGGTGATCGAGCGGGCGGAAAGCTTCGGGCTGGCGCAATTGCACCAGTTGCGCGGCAGGGTCGGTCGCGGCTCGGGCGCGTCGAGCTGCCTGCTGATGTATCACGAGCCGCTGTCGGAAACCGGACGGCGGCGGCTGACGATCCTGCGCGAGACCGAGGACGGTTTCCGTATCGCCGAGGAAGACCTGGCGATGCGCGGCGCGGGCGACGTGATCGGCACGGCGCAATCGGGCCTGCCGCGATTCCGCATCGCCGACCTGGAACGCCAGGCCGGGCTGATGGCGCTGGCACGCAAGGATGCGCAAAGCTTCCTGGAGCGCGACCCGGCCATGGAGAGCGAGCGCGGTCAGGCCGTGCGGCTGCTCTTGTGGCTGATGGAGCAGGACCGCGCCATCCGGCTGATCACCGCCGGATAGATGTTCGTACGATGTTCTTAAAAAGTTCTTTACTTTGTTCGCGAGTCGTGAGAACAAATCATAAACAACCCGTGGAGAGACCTCATGACCCGCGAATCCCTCTCTGACCTGCTTGGCACCGTCGCGATTTCGGTGACCGCGATCATCCTGTTTTCGCTGCCGTCCATCCTGGCAGCCTGACCCCTCACTGCCCCGCGCAATCGACGGCCCTTCGCCTGGGGCCGAAACCTTCCCCCGGACGATCATGCGCGCAACTGCCGGCCCGTTTGGGCCGGCTTTTCTTTTCTCGAGCGCATGTGCCGGTTGCGCCGGCAGGCGCCTCCGGCGGGGGAGTATTTGGAGAACAGAGAAGCGATCAGGCCGGCGAGGCGTCGATCGCGCCCAGCAGCGCCTCCCAAGCCAGCAGGATCGAGGCATGGCGGTTGGGGAACTCGCGGGCGGGCAGCAGAGCTTCCAGTTCGTCGAAAGGCGCGGTGGGGGTGGGGCCGTCCGATTTCAGCATGGCCTGCAATTCGTCGCGGGCCTTTGCGATCTCGTCGCGCGAGCGGCCAAGCGCGGTGCGGCCCAGCACTCCGGCCGAGGCCTGGCCCAGGGCGCAGGCCCGCACCTCTTGCGCGAAATCCGCGATATGGCCGTCCCGCATCGCCACATGCGCCGTGACCGAGGAGCCGCATTGCGGCGAGCGGCGATGCGCGCTGCCCGTCGCATGGCCCAGCTTGCCCAGATGCGGGATGTCCGAGGCCAGCGCCAGGATGCGCCGCGAATAAAGCTGCATCAGGTCGCTGTCGGACATGGTCTTTTCCCTTGCTGCCGTCGGGTCTAGATAGGTGCGGCAAGCCCGAAAGGAAAGCCGATGTTCGACACCGCAAGCCTGAAATATGACGCGAACGGCCTGATTCCCGCGATCGCGCAGGATCATCAGAGCGGCGAGGTGCTGATGATGGCCTGGATGAATGCCGAAGCCGTGCGGCAGACGCTGGATAGCGGACGGGTTACCTACTGGTCGCGCTCGCGCCAGGGTTTCTGGGTCAAGGGCGAGAGTTCGGGCCATGTCCAGAAGCTGGTCGAGTTGCGGGTGGATTGCGACCGCGACTGTCTGCTGCTGCTGGTGGACCAGACCGGGCCGGCCTGCCACACCAACCGGCGCAGCTGTTTCTATACCGCCATTCGCGAGGGGCAGGAGGTCGTCATCATGGCGCCTCAGAACCCCAGTGCCTGACGGATTTCCGCGGCGCTGGCACCTTCGTCGCGGAAAAGCCTCAGTGCCCGGGCGTCGTCGCGCTTGGCAAGGCGCTTGCCATGCTCGTCCCGGATCAGGCGGTGATGGTGATAGCGCGGCGCCGGAAGTTCCAGCAGGTTCTGAAGAATGATATGGATCCATGTTGAATCCAGAAGATCTTTCCCGCGCGTAACCAGCGTGATGCCTTGGTCGGCATCGTCCACCACCACCGAGAGGTGATAGCTGGTGCCCATGCCGCGACGCGCCAGCACGATATCGCCGACGCCAGCGACGAAATCCCGTGCCGAAAGTCGATGCGGCAGGCCGGGGGTTACGTTTTCGTCATGAAATGCGACCTCGTCGAGCCCGAGATGGTCAAGCGCCCGCGCGGCATTCAGGCGGATGGCGTCATCCGGCCCGGCATCCGCCATGCGGCGATGGCGGCAGGTGCCTGGATAGACCGGGCCGTCCGGGCCGATCACCGGCGCCGCGCCTTCTTGCGGGGCGGAAAGCGCGGCACGAATATCGGCGCGGCGGCAGCGGCAGGGATAGGTCAGGCCAAGCGCCGCGAGCCGGTCGAGGGCCGCTTGATAGGCGGGCAGGCGTTCGGACTGGCGCATGACCGGCTGCGGCCAGTCGAGGCCCAGCCAGCGCAGGTCCTGGGCGATCAGCGCCTCGTATTCCGGGCGGCAGCGGCTTTGGTCGATATCCTCGATGCGCAGCAGGAACTGGCCGGGATCGGCAAGGCGTGCCGCGGTCAGGGCCGCGAAGGCATGGCCCAGATGCAGGGGGCCGGTCGGCGAGGGGGCAAACCGGGTCCGGTTCAACTTTCCCCCGCAAGCCATTGCTGAAAATCGGCTTTCGCTCGGTCCGTATAGGCCGGGTAGCGGTCCTTGCGCCCTTTCCGGCCGCCGCGCATCGTGTCCAGAGGCGGGTAGAGGCCGAAATTCACGTTCATCGGCTGGAAGGTCTTCGCGTCGGCGCCGCCGGTGATGTGGCTGACCAGCGCGCCCATCGAGGTGGTGGCGGGCGGTGGGGGCAGGTCGCGCCCCAGCGCCTCGGCCGCGGCCATGCGCCCGGCGAGCAGGCCCATGGCCGCGGATTCGACATAGCCTTCGACCCCTGTCACCTGGCCGGCAAAGCGCAGATGCGGCCGTGCGCGCAACCGCAGCCGGTCGTCGATCAGCCGCGGCGAATTCAGGAACGTATTGCGGTGGATGCCGCCGAGCCGGGCAAAACTGGCATCCTGCAGGCCGGGAATGCGCCGGAAAACATCTACTTGCGCACCATATTTCATCTTGGTCTGGAAGCCGACGATATTGTAGAGCGTCCCCAGCGCATTGTCGCGACGCAGCTGCACCACGGCGTAGGGCTTTTCGGCCGGGTTATGGGCGTTGGTCAGGCCGACCGGCTTCATCGGCCCGTGGCGCAGCGTCTCGCGGCCGCGTTCGGCCATGACCTCGATCGGCAGGCAGCCGTCGAAATAGCCGGCGGTCTCGCCCTCGTGGAACTCGGTCTTGTCGGCGGCGAGCAGGGCGTCGATGAAGCCCTCGTAATCCTCGCGGGTCATCGGGCAGTTGATATAGGCGGTGCGCTCTTCCTCGGTCTCGCCCTTGTCGTAGCGGCTTTGGCGCCAGCAGATCGACATGTCGATGCTTTCGGCATGGACGATGGGGGCGATGGCGTCGAAGAAGGCGAGCGAGCCCTCGCCGGTCAGGCTGCGGATCGACCTCCCGAGCGCCTCGGAGGTCAGCGGCCCGGTGGCGACGATCCAGCGCCCTTCGGAAGGCAGGTCGCTGATCTCGCCCGGCTGGAAGCTGACCAGCGGTTCGGCTTGCAGCGCCTGGGTCACGGCCTGCGAAAAGGCGTCGCGGTCGACCGCCAGCGCGCCGCCGGCGGGCAGGCGATGGCGGTCGGCCATGGCCATGATCAGCCCGCCCGCCGCCCGCATCTCCCAATGCAGCTGCCCCACGGCATTCATGCGGTCGTCGTCCGAGCGGAAGCTGTTCGAGCAGACCATTTCGGCGCAATCGCCGGTGCGATGGGCGAAGGTCGCGACCTGTGGCCGCATCTCGTGCAGCACCACCGGCACGCCGGCGCGGGCGATCTGCCAGGCGGCCTCGGATCCGGCAAGACCCGCGCCGATGATATGGATCGGTTCCATGCTTTTTCCCTTCGCGTCAGGCGCGATCTCCTAGCAATCGCGGGCCATGGCGGCAAGAGAAAGGGCGGCGCCCGCAAGGGGTGCCGCCCGATTCCGTTCAGCCTCTGGCCCGCGATCAGGCTTCGGTGGCTTCGCTTTCGGCAGCAGCCTCTTCGTTATCGGCCGAACGCAGGCCCGAAGGCGCGGCGATATTGGCGATGACGAAGTTGCGGTCGATGGTCGGCTTCACGCCCTTCGGCAGCACCACGTCGTTGATGTGGATGGTGTCGCCGATCTGCTTGCCGGTCAGGTCGACGGTGATCTGCTCGGGGATGTCCGAGGCGGTCACGACCAGCTCGACCTCGGGGCGCACCACGACCAGCGTGCCGCCGCGCTTCAGGCCGGGGGCTTCGTCCTGGTTCTCGAAGTTCACGTGGATGAACAGGTTCACCCGCGTGTTGCGGTGCAGGCGCATGAAGTCGATATGCGTCGGCAGGTCCTTGACCACATCGCGCTGGACGCCGCGGCAGACGACGCGCACGTCGTCCTGGCCCTCGACCTTCAGGTTCCACAGCGTGGACATGAAGCGGCCGGCGCGCAGCTTGGTCAGCAGCGAGTTGAATTCGATTTGGATCGGCTGCGGCTCTTTGCCGTCGCCATAAACGATGCCGGGCACCTTGCCTTCGCGGCGAGCTTGGCGGGCGGCCCCCTTGCCTGTCCCCGCGCGTGCCTCGGCCACCAGATCAGGGATCTCTTTGGCCATGGTTGGTTTCCTTGTGCTACAAAATGGCGGCCATCCTCCAAGGGTGCATGGCCGAAGTCGGGCCTATAGCGCGGCGCCGGGATGATGTGAAGTGAAAAAAGCCCGGCCTACGATGCGAAAACCCTTGCCAGAAGCACGCAGACGCAGCAAAGCAATTCAAGTCGTGCCGGGGTTTTTCGAGTTGCACCGCATACATTCACTGGACTACCTGAAGGTTCTGCTGGCGATCGGCGTCGTGCTGGCCCATTCCATCCTCATACAGAATCAGCTGGTTCCCTGGAGCTACATGCTGGGCAACGGCGTCTTGCGCAGCCTGGTGCCCACATTCTCGACCCTGTCGGGCTATTGCTTCTTCGTCACCTATTCGCGCGGCAAGGCCGGCAGGTGGCTGGGCGGGCTGATCCTGCTCTATCTGTTCTGGATCGGCTTTTACGCGCCGATCTGGGTCAATCGCGACACCACGGCGGCCGACGCGCTGCAGGTGCTGCTGCTGGGCACGATGCATCTTTGGTATGTCGCCGGGCTGATCCTGGCCGCCGGGCTGCTGATCGCGTTCCTTTGGCTGGGCAGGCGGACGCGGACGGGTCTTGCGCCGCTGCTGGGCGCGGCGCTGGTCTGCGCCTTGCTCGGCACGGGGCTGGCCTTCTGGGCCTTCCTGCATGAGCCGGGCCTGCCCCTCGACGTTTCGAGGAACGGCGCGACGGTGATCTTTCCCTTCTTTGCCTTCGGCTACGCGCTGGCTGGGCTTGTCCGCGACCGGGGGCTGGATGCGCTGCCCTCCGCCAGGACGCTGTGGCTGATCATCGCCGGGCTCTTCGCGCTGCGGCTGGTCGAGGCCTATATGTCCATGCAGGCCTATGGCGTGTCGATCCTCAGCATGCCCGAACTGCCGTTCCTGTCCTATCCCGCCGCCGTCCTGCTGTTCATGGCCTTCCTGCGGCTGGAACTGCCCGAGGCGCCGGTCAGCCTGAGCCTGTGGTCGGCGAGCATCTATTTCCTGCACATCTTCCTGATCTTCGTCGTGCGCCATTTCGGCGCCAAGAGCCTGTTTGTCTATGTGCTGGTCGGCGTGACGGTGCCGGTGCTGATCGCCGCCGCGTTCCAACGGCTGCTGCCGCGCCTGCTGCCCTCGTTGCGCAGCAAGCGCGCCTATCGCTAGGTGGCGTGGCCGCCGCGGCCTGGCGCGAATCAGGCCCAGGCTTGCAGGAAATCCGGCGGGATCAGCAGGTTGTGCCGCCCCAGGGCCTTCACGTCGCGCTCGCCGCACAGCGCCATGGTGATGTCCAGCTCCTTCTGGATCACCTCCAGCGCGCGGGTCACGCCGGCCTCGCCCATGGCGCCCAGCCCATAGATGAAGGCTCGGCCGATATGGGTGGCATGGGCGCCCATGGCCTGCGCCTTCAAGACGTCCTGGCCCGAGCGGATGCCGCTGTCGAGATGGATCTCGACCCGGTCGCCCACTGCCTTGACGATCTCGGGCAGCATGCGGATCGAACTGACCGCGCCGTCCAGCTGCCGGCCGCCATGGTTGCTGACGATGATCGCATCGGCGCCGAAATCCGCGGCCATGCGGGCATCCTCGGGATCGTTGATGCCCTTGAGGATCAGCTTGCCGCCCCAGAGGTCGCGGATGCGGGCGATCTTGCCCCAGTCGAGCTGCGGGTCGAACTGCTCGGCCGTCCAGGCGATCAGCGACGAGGGGTCGCCCACCCCCTTGGCATGGCCGACGATATTGCCGAAGAGGCGGCGCTTCGTGCGCAGCATCTCGATGCCCCAGCGCCATTTCGTCGCCAGGTCCAGCAGCACCGGCAGGGTCAGCCGCGGCGGCGCCGACAGCCCGTTCTTCAGATCCTTGTGGCGCTGGCCCAGGATCTGCAGGTCCAGCGTCAGCACCAGTGCCGAGCAATTGGCGCGCCTGGCCCGCTCGATGATCGCCTCCAGGAATTCCTGGTCGCGCATGACGTAGAGCTGGAACCAGAAGGGCGCCTGCACCGCCTCGGCCACGTCCTCGATCGAGCAGATCGACATGGTCGAAAGGGTGAAGGGCACGCCAAAGGCCTTCGCGGCGCGCGCCGCCTTGATCTCGCCATCGGCGCATTGCATGCCGGTCATGCCGACCGGGGCCAGCGCCACCGGCATTGCGACCTTTTGCCCGATCATCGTGCTTTCGGTGGTGCGCCCCGTCATGTCCACCGCGACGCGCTGGCGCAGCTTGATGCGCTGGAAATCGGTGCAGTTCTCGCGGAAGGTGCCCTCGGTATAGCTGCCGCTTTCGGCGTAGTCGTAGAACATGCGCGGCACGCGCCTGCGATAGATCGCCTTCAGGTCGTCGATGCAGGTGATGACCGGCATGGTGTTCTCCTCGGTTCGGCGGGTCAGTTCGGCGGGCAGTCGGTGCTGCCTTCGGGGCAGTCCTCGGCCAGGGATTGCTGCGAAAGCGCGCGGGCCCGGGCGCGCAGGGCATCGGCGCGGCGCTGCAATTCGGCGTCATGCGCCGCCGGCCCCGTGCCGGAGCGGCCGGCAAGGGAGCGCCCGCGGGCATCCAGCGCGCCGCCGACCGCCGCCGGGTCGCGGGCGGCATCGGCGGCATGGCCGGGCAGGGCGGGCTCGGCCAGCAATCGGTCGGTCGGCATCAGCGCCGGATAGTCGCCCGCCGTGTCGCCGCATGCGGCCAGGCTTGCCAGCGCCAGCGCGCTCCAGATCCGCCCCATGCCGTTCCCCAATGTCCTCATGCGCCGGACCATAGGCCCAGGGCGGCGGCGGGGGCAAGATGCGCTCTTTACCTTGCCGCGGCTCGCCGCCTAGAAGGCGGCATGGCAAGAACCCAGGGCTCAAGGGCAGAGATCACCGGACCGCTGATCCGCGACACGGCGCGCAAGCTGTTCGCGCGCCAGGGCTATGCGGCGGTCTCGATGCGGCAGATCGCGGCCGAGGTGGGCGTGCAGGTCGGCGCGCTCTACGCCTATACGCCCGACAAGCAGGCGCTGCTGGCCGACCTGCTGCGGGTGCATATGGAGGAGCTGCTGGCCGCCTGGCGCGACGATCCCGCCCGCCCGGCGCTCGACCGGCTGGAGGCGTTCCTGCGCTTTCACATCCAGACCAGCCTGGAGCGCCCCGAGGCGGTGTTCCTGTCCTATATGGAACTGCGCAACCTGACGCCGGACAACCGCAGCCGGATCGCCGCCCTGCGCCGCCGCTACGAGGACGCGCTGGAGGTGATCCTGATCGCCGGCGAGGCCGAGGGCACGATGACGGTGCCCGACACGCGGCTGGCCACCATGGCGCTGATCGCCATGCTGACCGGCGTCACCAACTGGTATCGCGAGGGCGGGCGCCTGGACCAGGAACGGGTGGTCGAGGTCTATTGGGAGCTGGTGCGCGGCGCGGTCGGCGCATGACCCTTTGCAACCGGCCGGCGTGATCCGATATAAGGCGGCATGAGCCTGCCGCCGCAATTCCTTGACGAGATCCGTGCCCGCGTGCCTTTGTCGCGCGTGATCGGGCGCAAGGTGGTCTGGGATCTGCGCCGCTCGAATCAGGCCAAGGGCGACTGGTGGGCGCCCTGTCCCTTCCACGGCGAAAAGACCCCCTCCTTCCATGTCGACGACCAGAAGGGCTTTTACTACTGCTTCGGCTGCCATGCGAAAGGCGATGCGCTGACCTTCCTGCGCGAGGCCGAGGGGCTGGGCTTCATCGAGGCCGTCGAACTGCTGGCCGCCGAGGCGGGCCTGCCGATGCCGGAACGCGACCCGCGCCAGGTGCAGCGCGCCGACCATCGCACCGAGCTGGTCGATGTCATGGAGCAGGCGGTGCGCTGGTTCCGCATGCAACTGGGCATGGGCGTGGCGGAGGCCGCGCGGGCCTATCTGGCGCGGCGCGGGCTGGACGATGCCGCCTGCGAACGCTTCGGCATCGGCTTCGCCCCCGACCAGCGCCAGGGCCTGTTCAACGCCCTGCGCGCCAAGGGCATCGCCGAGCAGCTGATCGTCGAGGCCGGGCTGGCGGCCAAGCCCGAGGATGGCGGCGCGCCCTTCGACCGTTTCCGCGGCCGCATCACGTTTCCGATCCGCGACGGGCGCGGGCGCTGCATTGCCTTCGGCGGCCGGGCGATGGACCCGAACGCACGGGCGAAATACCTCAACAGTCCCGAGACGCCGCTCTTCGACAAGGGCCGCAACCTCTACAATATCGGCCCGGCGCGGGCGGCGGTCGCCAAGGGCAGGCCGCTGGTCGTGGCCGAGGGCTATATGGACGTGATCGCGCTGGTCCGCGCCGGCTTCGAAGGCGCGGTGGCCCCCCTCGGCACCGCCATCACCGAGGACCAGCTGCGGCTGATGTGGCGCATCTCGCCCGAGCCGGTGATCGCGCTGGATGGCGACGAGGCGGGGCTGCGTGCCGCGATGCGGCTGATCGACCTGGCGCTGCCGATGACCGGGCCGGGGCAGGCGCTGCGCTTTGCCTTCCTTCCGCAGGGGCAGGACCCGGACGACCTGATCCGTGCCCGGGGCGCCGGGGCGATGGCGGCGGTGCTGGACGAGGCGCGGCCGCTGGTCGATCTCTTGTGGCGGCGCGAGACCGAGGGGCGTGTCTTCGACAGCCCCGAGCGTCGCGCCGCGCTGGACAAGGCGCTTGGCGAGGCGGTGGCGAAGATCCCCGACAAGGACACCCGCGACCATTACCATGCCGTGCTGCGCAACCTGAAATGGGAGCTGTTCGGCAACCGGCGCCGCAGCGATGCGCCCGCGGCCGCGCGACCCGCCCGCGACTGGAAGGGACGCGAATGGCAGGGCGGTGGCGCCCGCTTCCAACCCGTGGCGCCGGTGGCGCCGACCCGGGCCTCGCGGCTTTCCTCGCCCGGTGCGGGCGAGCACGAGGCCGAGACGCTGGTCGAGGCCATGGTGCTGGCGATCTGCGCCACCCATCCCGGGCTGATCGCCCCGGTCGAATCGCGGCTGGAACGGCTGGAGCCGCAGGACGCGGACCGTGCGGCGCTGATCCACGACCTCCTGTCGGGCACGCAGTCGCAGGCCGGGCAGCGCGCCCTTGAAAGCATCATGTCCGACCCCCATGTGAGGGCGGCCCCGGCCATCCTGCGCCCGCATGACGGCGATGCCGCCGCGGACATCCTTGCCAACGCCCTGGACCGGATCGAGTCCCGCCGCTCCGCGC
This sequence comes from Paracoccus sp. SSJ, assembly GCF_030234105.1. Classification (NCBI taxonomy): domain Bacteria; kingdom Pseudomonadati; phylum Pseudomonadota; class Alphaproteobacteria; order Rhodobacterales; family Paracoccaceae; genus Paracoccus; species Paracoccus sp. SSJ. Next base: position 136,185 of record NZ_JASSPE010000003.1, read on the forward strand.
GCGAGGAAATCGCCCGAGCCGAGGCCGAGATCGAGGGGCTGGCCGACGAGGGCCTGACCTGGCGCATGGCGCAATCCGCCCGTGCCCGGCAACAGGCCGACCATCCCTCGCTGGCCGACCTGTCGGACCTGGGCGAGGACAGCGACGCCTATCGGGCCATCCTGGAGGCGGCGCTGAAGAACGAGATCTGGCGCAAGCCGCGCCGCTGAAGGATGCGCGAATCACCCGCGCCGAATCACCTTGGCCGCAGCCGGGTCGCAGGCTTTGAATCGCCGGCGATTCGCGCTAGAAGCGGCCGATAGCCGATCCCGATTCGCCGATTCGCGAATCACCGCTTCAAGGGAGCCAGCATGGCAGCCAACGACGACGACCAGAAGCCCGACCCCAAGGACGACGATCCTTCGCTGGACATGTCGCAGGCCGCAGTCAAGCGCATGATCGCCGAAGGGCGCGAGCGTGGCTTCATCACCTATGACCAGCTCAATGCCGTCCTGCCGCCCGAACAGGTCAGTTCCGACCAGATCGAGGACGTCATGTCCATGCTGTCGGAAATGGACATCCGCGTGGTCGAGAGCGACGAGGAGGCCGATGAGGCCGAACCGGGCGGCGAACTGGCGACCACGGCTTCGACCTCGCGCGAACTGACCGTCGCCACCACCGAAACGGAAAAGCTGGACCGCACCGACGACCCGGTGCGCATGTATCTGCGCGAGATGGGCTCGGTCGAGCTGCTGAGCCGCGAGGGCGAGATCGCCATCGCCAAGCGCATCGAGGCCGGCCGCAACACCATGATTGCCGGGCTTTGCGAAAGCCCCCTGACCTTCAAGGCCATCACCATGTGGCGCCAGGAGCTTCTGGACGAAGACATCCTGCTGCGCGACGTGATCGACCTCGAGACCACCTTCGGCCGCGCGATGGACGAGGACGGCGAGGAAGAGGAGGTGCTGCCGACCGAAACCCGCCCGGCCGCGAATACCGCCGGCGCCGCCGGCACCGCGCGCGAGGAGGAGGAATTCGACGCCGACGGCAACCCGATGGGCCGCGAGGAGGACGAGGAGGACGATGACGGCCAGAACCTGTCGCTGGCCGCCATGGAAGCCTCGCTCAAGCCCAAGGTGCTGGAGACGCTGGAGGCCATCGCACGGGGCTATGAAGAGCTGTCGCACATGCAGGACAACCGCATGTCGGCGACGCTGAACGAGGACGGCACCTTCTCGGCCGCGCAGGAAAGCGCCTATCAGGTGCTGCGCTCGCATATCGTCGCGCTGGTGAACGAGTTGCACCTGCACAACAACCGCATCGAGGCGCTGGTCGACCAGATCTATGGCATCAACCGCCGTATCGTCACCATCGATTCGAACGTGGTGAAGCTGGCCGACGCCGCGCGCATCAACCGGCGCGAATTCATCGACGCCTATCGCGGCAGCGAACTCGACCCGACCTGGGTCGAGCGCATGATGCAGAACAAGGGCCGCGGCTGGCAGGCGCTGTTCGAGAAATCCCGCCCCCAGGTGGAGAACCTGCGTGCCGAGATGGCCATGGTCGGCCAGCATGTCGGCGTCGATATCGAGGAATTCCGCCGCATCGTCAGCCAGGTCCAGCGCGGCGAAAAGGAATCGCGCCAGGCCAAGAAGGAAATGGTCGAGGCGAACCTGCGGCTGGTGATCTCGATCGCCAAGAAATACACGAACAGGGGCCTGCAATTCCTTGATCTCATTCAGGAAGGCAATATCGGCCTGATGAAGGCCGTGGACAAGTTCGAGTATCGGCGCGGCTACAAGTTCTCGACCTATGCGACCTGGTGGATCCGGCAGGCGATCACGCGCTCGATCGCCGACCAGGCCCGCACCATCCGCATCCCGGTCCACATGATCGAGACGATCAACAAGCTGGTGCGCACCGGCCGCCAGATGCTGCACGAGATCGGCCGCGAGCCGACGCCCGAGGAACTGGCCGAAAAGCTGCAGATGCCGCTGGAAAAGGTCCGCAAGGTGATGAAGATCGCCAAGGAGCCGATCAGCCTCGAAACCCCCATCGGGGACGAAGAGGACAGCCAGCTCGGCGATTTCATCGAGGACAAGAACGCCGTCCTTCCGCTGGACAGCGCCATTCAGGAAAACCTGAAGGAGACCACCACGCGCGTCCTGGCCAGCCTGACCCCGCGCGAAGAGCGGGTGCTGCGCATGCGCTTCGGCATCGGCATGAACACCGATCACACGCTGGAAGAGGTCGGCCAGCAGTTCAGCGTGACGCGCGAGCGCATCCGCCAGATCGAGGCCAAGGCGCTGCGCAAGCTCAAGCATCCCAGCCGGTCGCGCAAGCTGCGGTCCTTCCTGGATCAGTAACCGCCGGATCGACCAAAAAGGCCGCGCTTCCGGGCGCGGCCTTTGTCATTCTGCGGCCGGGATCAGCCGTGTTTCTCGATCCAGTCCACGAAGGCGTCGACGAAGCCTTGCAGGAACTTCGCGGTCTTTTCGTCGGTGACGCTGCCATCGGCGGCATAGGCTTCGGCGTGCCACTGGATATAGGCTTCGGGCATGCTCATCATCACCGTGCCGACATGGAGCAGGTCGTTCTTGAGCCGCGCCTGCGCCAGCGCCGCACCGATCACGCCCGGCGATGTGCCGATGACGGCGGCCGGCTTGCCCTTCCACGAGTTCTGGCCATAGGGCCGGGTGGCCCAGTCGATGGCGTTCTTGATCATGCCCGGATAGCTGCGGTTGTATTCCGGCGTGATCGCCAGAACCGCGTCGGAATGCTCGATCCGGTCCTTGAGCCGCAGCACCGATTCGGGGGCATCGGCCCAAAGGTCGTCGTTGTAATGCGGCAGGTCGCCGATATGCAGCAGGTGGAATTCCAGCCGGCCCTCGGCCAGTTTCTGCAATACCTTCATCAGCTTGTGATTGAGCGAATCCTTGCGGAGCGATCCCACCATGACGGCGACGGTCTTGACCATGCCTGATCTCCTCTTGCGGTTTTCCGCGACAGGCTAGGGGTGCGATCCGGCCAAGGAAAGGGGAGCCGCGCTTGCATTCTGGGGGAAAAAGGTGAACAGTGACGGCCAAGCGGCGTATGACCGTGGACCGGGAAAGGCGCAAGGGCCGATGGGCGAGGCAGAGAAAATGCAGGCATGGCTGGCGGATGCAGGCAATCTGCGACTGTTGCTGGTCGCGGCGCTGGCGGTCTTGGCGTTCTGCCTTGTTGCGCTGTGGCGAACGCGGCGTTCGGCAGAGGCGGCCGATGCGCAGGCCCGGCGGCGCGAGGGCGAGTTGCAGGCGCGATGCGAGGCCGAATCGGCTGCCCTGCGCGATCAGCTTCTGGCCGTGAGCCGGCTGGAGACCCGGGCGGAATCGCTGACCCAGCGCCTGCAGGAACTGATCGAGGAGCGCGACGGGCTGACCGATGCACTGCATCGCGAACGCCAGCAGGTCTCGCGACTGGAGCGCGATCTGGCCGAGACCCGGCTTGCCGCGCAAAAGGACCGCGAGGCGGCCGAGCGCGACATTGCCACCCTGCGCGAACTGCGCGAGGAGATGACCGGCCAGTTTCGCCTGCTGGCCAGTGAGACGCTGAAATCGCAGGGCGGCGAGATGCAGAAGGTGCATGGCGAGCAGCTTTCGGCGCTGCTGACGCCCTTTCGCGACCAGGTCCACCGCTTCCAGACCGAGTTGCAGGCCCGCAACAAGGCCACGGACGAGGAACGCGCGAGGCTGCGCGAGCAGATCGAATATCTGCACAAGCGTTCCGAGGACATCTCGCGCGAGGCGGTGGCGCTGACCCGCGCGCTCAAGGGCGACAGCCAGAAGCGCGGCGCCTGGGGCGAGATGATCCTGGAGCGCATCCTCGAGGATTCCGGCCTGATCGCCGGCACGCATTACGACACGCAATCGAGCCATCGCGACGGCGACGGCAAGCTGTGGCGGCCCGACGTGATCGTGAAGATGCCGCAGAAGAAGCTTTTGGTGATCGACAGCAAGGTCTCGCTGAACGCCTATGAAGAGGCGGTGAATGCCGAGGATCTGCCCACCCGCGACGCCGCGCTGCGCCGCCATGTCGCCTCGGTCCGCGCCCATGTCGCCGGGCTTGCCGCCAAGGGTTATCAGGCGATCGACGAAAGCTCGGTCGATTATGTGCTGATGTTCATCCCCGTCGAAGGCGCCTTTTCCGAGGCGCTGCGCGTCGATCCCGATCTGGCGCGGTTCGCCATGGAGAACCGGGTCGGGCTGGCGACGCCGACCACGCTGATGCTGACCCTGCGCACGGTCGATCACATCTGGACGGTCGAGCGGCGCGAATCGAACGCCATGCAGATCGCCGCCCGTGCCGGGCAGCTTTACGACAAGCTGCACGGTTTCGTCTCGGCCGTCGAGGATGTCGGTGCGGCGCTCGACCGGGCGCAGAAAAGCCATGCCACCGCCATGGACCGGCTGACCCGCGGCCCCGGCAACGTCATCCGCCAGGCCGAGATGCTGCGCGATCTGGGCGCGCGCACGCAAAAGCGCATCGCGCTGGACCATGACGGCGGCGCCGTGCTGGAGGCCCCGGGCGAGGCGGCGGAATGAGCGCCACCCGCTTCACCATCCAGACCCGCGGCCCGGCCTGCCACGACTTCACCGATCAGGTCGTCGCCTGGCTGCGCGGCATCGGTGCCGTGGATGGGGTGGTGGCGCTGTTCGTGCGCCACACCTCCTGCTCGCTGCTGGTGCAGGAGAATGCCGATCCCGACGTGCAGCGCGACCTGCTGGCCTGGCTCGACCGCATCGCGCCGCCCGCCGATCATCCGTCGATGGGCTACCTGACGCATCGTGCCGAGGGGCCGGACGACATGCCCGCCCATCTCAAGGCCGCGATCCTGCCGGTCAGCTTGCAAATCCCGGTCGCGCGCGGCCGGATGGAACTGGGCACCTGGCAGGGCATCTATCTGGTCGAGCACCGCACCCACCCGCATCGGCGCGAGGTGGCGGCGCATTTCCAGGCGGCGTGAGGCCGGTCAACCACGCCGCAGGAAAACCCTTTTCCTCGCGGCGCGGATATGGAAACCTGCGACACCGAGCGACAGGGATTCACAGGGCGGGGCATGGCGTCAGGAAACCGATCTCAGACGGCCCAGGGCCTGACCCTGATCGCGCCGCCCTTGGGCTATGCGGTGCTGGTGCTGGCCGCGCCGCTGCTGACCATCCTGGCCTATTCCTTTTTCAAGGACGGCTATCTGACGGTGATCCGCGAATTCACGCTGGAAAACTATCGCGCGGTCTGGGCCGATCCGATCTTTCACCGCATCATGCTGCGCTCGCTTGTCGTGGCGGCGCTGGTGACGCTGGCGACCGTGGTGCTGGCCTTTCCGGTGGCCTATTTCCTGTCCTTCGCGGTCTCGCCGCAGAAAAAGGCCATGTGGCTGTTCCTGATCACCATCCCGTTCTGGACCAGCTACCTGATCCGGGTTTTCCTGTGGAAGGTGATCCTGGGCTATAACGGCGTGATCAATTCGGGGCTCAAGACGCTGGGCATCATCGAGCAGCCGCTGACCTTCATCCTCTACAACGTGAACTCGATGGTCATCACGCTGGCGCATGCCTATGCGCCCTTTGCCATCCTGCCGATCTTTATCGCGCTGGAAAAGATCGACCGCTCGCTGCTGGAGGCCGGGCGCGACCTGGGCGAAAGCCGGGCCATGACCTTCTGGCGCGTCACCCTGCCGCTCGCCATGCCGGGCGTCGTGGCGGCGGCGCTGATCGTGTTCATCCCGACCATCGGCGACTATGTCACGCCGGCGCTGATCGGCGGCGGCAAGATCCCGATGATCGCCAACATGATCCAGGCGCAGATGCTGGACCTCGACAACCGGCCGATGGGCTCGGCGCTGGCGGTGACGGCCATGCTGATCGTCGCGGTCATCAGCCTGGTCTTCATCGCCCTGAACCGCCGCTTCCTGAGGGTGCGGCAATGAAGGGGCGGGGGCTGCGCGCCTATGCGCTGGTCTATCTGCTGTTCCTTTATGCACCGATCCTGCTCTTGCCGATCTTTGCCTTTAACTCGGGCACGATCATCGCCTTTCCGCTGAAAAGCTTCACGACGGAATGGTTCGGCCAGATGTGGGGCAATGCCTCGCTGCGCCGGGCGCTGACCAATTCGCTGACCATCGCCGTCAGCGCCTCGATCCTGGCGACCTGCCTCGGCATCTTCGCCGCGCGCGCCTCGACCCGGTTCGAGTTTCCGGGCAAGGGCCCGATCATGGGCCTGATCATGCTGCCGCTGGTGCTGCCCGAGATCATCGTCTCGATCTCGCTTCTGGTGGTGCTCCTGTCGCTGGGGGTCAAGCTCAGCATCCTGACGGTGATCCTGGGCCATACGCTGATCTGCATGCCCTATGCGACGGTGATCCTGTCCACCGCCTTCAACTCGCTGGACCGTTCGCTGGAAGAGGCGGCCTACGACCTGGGCGAGACGCGGATCAGCGCCTTCCGGCTGGTGATCCTGCCTCTGGTCATGCCGGGCATCATCTCGTCCCTGCTGATGAGCTTTACCATCAGCCTGGACGAATTCATCATCGCCTTCTTCCTTGCGGGGAACGAGCCGACGCTGCCCACCTATATCTTCAGCCAGCTGCGCTTTCCCAAGCAGATCCCGATGATCATGGCGCTGGGGACGGTGCTGGTGATCATGTCGATCCTGCTGCTGACCATCGCCGAATATTTCCGCCGTCGCGGCATCGCCAAGACCGGCGCCAAGAATACCGGAGGCTTCCTTTGACCGAGACCCGTTTCGACCGGCTGGCCGATGCGCGCCCGATGATCGAATGCCGCGAGGTGCAAAAGCATTACGGCGACTATCACGCGCTGCGCGGCATCGACCTGACCATCCGGGCCGGCGAGTTCTTTTCGCTGCTTGGGCCCTCGGGCTGCGGCAAGACCACGCTCCTGCGCACGATCGCCGGGTTCGAGGACATCTCCTCGGGCGCCGTTCTGATCGACGGCAAGGACATGGAGCGGGTGCCGGCGAACCGGCGGCCCACCAACATGGTGTTCCAGTCCTATGCCATCTTCCCGCATCTGTCGGTGGCCGAGAATGTCGGCTTCGGCCTGCGCCGCGATCCGCGCTCGCGTGCCGAAAAGGCGGCCGCGGTCGAGGAGGCGCTGGAGATGGTCGGGCTGAAGGGCTATGGCACCCGCGCCAGCCATGCGCTTTCCGGTGGGCAGCGCCAGCGGGTGGCCCTGGCCCGCGCGCTGATCCTCAAGCCCAAGGTGCTGCTGCTGGACGAGCCGCTTTCGGCGCTGGACCGCAAGATGCGCGAGCAGATGCAGGTGGAGCTGATCAAGCTGCAGCGCCAGGTCGGCATCACCTTCGTGCTGGTCACGCATGACCAGGAAGAGGCGCTGGTCATGTCCGACCGCATCGCGGTGATGTTCGAGGGCCAGATCGCCCAGCTCGACGGGCCCGAGGCGCTTTATGCCCGCCCGACCAGCCGCCGGGTGGCGAATTTCATCGGTGTGATGAACTTCCTGCCCGCCCGCGTGCTGGGCGAGACGGGCGGGGCGGTGCAGATCGAGGCGCCGGGGCTGGGCCGCGTCGACATTCCCATGACCAATGTCAGCCGCGCCGATCCCGGCGACCAGGGGCCGACGGTCGGCTTCCGGCCCGAGGCGGTCTCGCTGGTGGCGTCCGGCGCGCAGGGTGCGAACCGGGTCACCGAAGGGGTGGTCGACGAGGTCGTCTATTACGGCGACATGACCTATTACGACGTGCGGCTGGACGGCTCGGCTGGCTTCGACGGTCAGGCGCGCCCGGTCCGCATCGCCATGCGCAACGTCTTCGGCCGCGAGGTGCAGGATGTCGGCACCCGCGCGAATGTGAGTTGGTCTCCGGGGTCGCTGGTGCTTTTCCGCTGATCCGGTGCGAAAGCGGCCGCGGCATTCCGCCGACCCTGTTTGCGGCCCCGGCTGGGGCGTGCCACAGTCCCGGCACAACGCAACAGACGGAGATCGAGATGATCGCACGTTTCGCAATTCTGCCCACCCTGGCCCTTGGCCTGACCGCGGGCCTGGCCCTGGCGCAAGAGACGGCGCCGGCCGACCCCGCCGCCCCGCCGGCGACGACCGAGGCGCCTGCCGCGGTGCCGGCGCAGGACAATGGCGCCGCCTATGAAAGCGCGCGCAACCAGTTGGGCGTCCTGGCCTATTGCCAGGAACAGGGCCATATCGACGGCACGGCGGTCGAGATCCAGACCAAGCTTCTGGCGATGATCCCGGCGGGCGATACCGCCATGGGCGATGCCGCCGAAGCCAAGGGCAAGGAAGGCACCGTCTCGGCCATGGGCGTCGAGCGCACGCTGGCCGATGCCGCGACCGAGCAGAACACCACCGAAGAGGCGCTCTGCAAGCAGATGGAAGGCTTGCTGCAACAGCTCGCCTCGCAGGTTCCGGCCTGACGCTTTGCTGATCGTTCCTGGCGCGGGGCCAGTCGCTCGGCCCTTCGCCTCTGGCCGGCTCCTTCGGGGGCCGGCCATTTTCGTCACAAGGACGGCAGGGTGGCCTGCACCTTCTTGGGCAGGGCGCCGCGCACCAGGCGATAGGAATGGCGGATGCGATGCGCCAGTTCGTCCGGTGCCGAATCGAGCGGCAGCGCGACCCAGCTGCGATGCAGATAGGCCGCGCGTTCGGCCACGCCGGTCTCGATCAGGAATTCGGCCATCTCGACGCTGTCGGTCTTGACCGAGACATGGGTGCCGACGGCGCCGGTGACGGCAAAGGTCTTGCCGCCGATCTTCCAGCAATCATGGCCGCCGCCCCAGGGATCCGACCACTCGGCCCCGGGCTGTGCGGCGCAGATCTCGTTGACCAGTTCGCGGCTCATGGGCGGAGTTTTGCAGCCTCTCTTGGCATAGGCAAGACAATGCGTTAAGGCGGGCGCATGAAGGCAGGAACCGCCACCATCCGCTGCATCATTACCGGCTGAAAATTCAGGCGGGCGGTTCATGGTGACCTGACGACGCCCGCAAAGGGGAAGTCATGGTCGAGATCAGGCTGACGAATACCAGGACGCGCCGGAAAGAGGTTTTCCGGCCCATCGACCCGCAGAATGTGCGGCTCTACCTTTGCGGGCCGACGGTCTATGACCGGGCGCATCTGGGCAATGCCCGTCCCGTGGTGGTGATCGACGTGCTGGTGCGGCTGCTGCGCCATCTGCTGGGCGCGGATCACGTCACCTATGTGCGCAACTTCACCGACGTGGACGACAAGATCAACGCCACCGCCCTGGCCCGCAAGGAGGCCGGCACCCCCGGCACGCTGGAAGAGCTGATCCGCGAGCGCACGCATGAGACCATCGGCTGGTATCACGCCGACATGGATGCGCTGGGGGCCGAGCGGCCCGATCACGAGCCGCGCGCCACGGATTACATCGGCGAGATGATCGCCATGATCGAGACGCTGATCGCCGGCGGCCACGCCTATGCCCGGGATGGCCATGTGCTGTTCCGCGTGCGCTCCTATGCCGATTACGGCAAGCTCTCGGGGCGTTCGGTGGACGACATGATCGCCGGCGCCCGGGTCGAGGTCGCGCCCTTCAAGGAAGACCCGATGGACTTCGTGCTGTGGAAGCCGTCGGACGACGAGCTGCCCGGCTGGGACAGTCCCTGGGGCCGGGGCCGTCCGGGCTGGCATATCGAATGCTCGGCCATGTCCTATGAACTGCTGGGCGAAAGCTTCGACATCCATGCCGGCGGGATCGACCTGCAATTCCCGCATCACGAGAACGAGATCGCGCAAAGCTGCTGCGCCCATCCGCACGGGGATTTCGCCCGCGTCTGGCTGCATAACGAGATGCTGCAGGTCGAGGGCAGGAAGATGTCCAAGAGCCTGGGCAATTTCTTCACCGTCCGCGATCTGTTGGACCAGGGTATCCCGGGCGAGGTGATCCGCTTCGTGCTGCTGTCGACCCATTACCGCAAGCCGATGGACTGGACGGCCGAAAAGGCGCGCGAGGCCGAAGCCGTGCTGCGCCGCTGGCGCGGCCTTGTCGCCGGCGTCGAGCCCGCGCCAGGCCCGGCCCCCGCCGTCGTCGCGGCGCTTGCCGACGACCTGAATACCGCCGGGGCGATCGCGGCCTTGCACGAGATGGCGGGGCAGGGCGACGGTCCCGGCCTTTTGGCCGGCGCCCGGATGCTGGGGCTGCTGACCGAGGATCTGGGCGGCTGGATCGCCGAAGGCCCCGACCTGTCGGCGCTGACCGAACGCATGGCCGCGCTGCGCGCCGATGCCAAGGCCAGCAAGGATTTCTCGGCCGTGGATGCGCTCAAGCAGCGTCTTCTGGATGCGGGGGTCGAGGTCCGCATGAGCGCCGCCGGGGTCGAGCTTCTGCCCGGCCCGGATTTCGACGCCGCGAAACTGCCCGAATAACCGAACACCAGCCAGCCGAAGGGGCCACCCCGATGACGCGCCAGCGCCTTTATCTTTACGACACCACGCTCCGCGACGGACAGCAGACCCAGGGCGTGCAGTTCTCCGCCGCCGAGAAGGCAGAGATCGCGCAGATGCTGGACCGGCTGGGCGTGGATTACATCGAGGGCGGCTGGCCCGGCGCCAACCCGACCGACAGCGACTTCTTTGCCCAGGCGCCCGCGACCCGCGCCACCATGACCGCCTTCGGCATGACCAAGCGCACCGGGCGCTCGGCCGATAACGACGACGTGCTGGCGGCGGTGATGAATGCCGGCACCCGCGCCGTCTGCCTGGTCGGCAAGACGCATCCTTTTCACGTCCGCGAGGCGCTGGGGATCTCGCTGGAGGAAAACCTCGACAATATCCGCGCCTCGGTCGCGCATCTGGTGGCTTCGGGGCGCGAGGCGCTGTTCGATGCCGAGCATTTCTTCGACGGCCATGCCGACGATCCCGATTATGCGCTGGCCTGCCTGCATGCCGCGCTGGAGGCCGGCGCGCGCTGGATCGTGCTGTGCGACACCAACGGCGGCACCCTGCCCGAGCGGGTGGGTGAGGTGACCCGCGCGGTGATCGCCGGCGGCATTCCGGGCGAGCGGCTGGGCATCCATTGCCATGACGACACCGGCAATGCGGTGGCCTGCACGCTGGCTGCCGTCGATGCCGGGGCGCGTCAGGTGCAGGGCACGCTGAACGGGTTGGGCGAGCGTTGCGGCAATGCCAGCCTGACCAGCATCATCCCGACCCTGCTGCTGAAAGAGCCCTATCGCTCGGCGCTTGCCACCGGCGTCGCCCCCGAAGGGCTGGCCGGCCTCACGCGCATCTCGCGCCGGCTGGACGAGATCCTGAACCGCGCGCCGACCCGCGCCGCGCCCTATGTCGGCGCCTCGGCCTTTGCCCACAAGGCCGGGCTGCATGCCAGCGCCATCCTGAAGAACCCCGCGACCTACGAGCATGTCGACCCGGCCACGGTGGGCAATGAGCGCATCATCCCGATGTCCAACCAGGCCGGGCAGTCGAACCTGCGCGCCCGCCTTGCCGGGGCGGGGATCGAGGTCGGCCGCGACGATCCGGCCCTGGCGCGCATCCTCGACCTGGTCAAGGCGCGCGAGGATGCGGGCTATGCCTATGACGGCGCGCAGGCCAGCTTCGAGCTGCTGGCCTTGGCCGAGCTGGGCCGGATGCAGCATTACTTCACCGTCGAGCGCTATCGCGTCACCGTCGAGCGGCGCAAGAATGCGCTGGGAAAGCGCATCTCGGTCTCGGAGGCCGTGGTGGTGGTGCAGATCGGCGGCGAGCGCATGCTTTCGGTCAGCGAAAGCCTGGACGAGCAGGGGCATGATCGCGGCCCCGTCAACGCGCTGTGGCGGGCGCTGGCCAAGGATCTGGGCCCGTATCAGGCAGCCATCGACGACATGCATCTGGTCGATTTCCGCGTCCGCATCACCGGCGAAGGGGTCGAGGCGACGACCCGGGTCATCATCGACAGCGCCGACGGCCATGGCCATCGCTGGTCCACCGTCGGCGTCTCGCCCAACATCGTCGATGCCAGCTTCGAGGCGCTGGTCGAGGCGATCCGCTGGAAGCTGATCCGCGACGGGGTGGTGCCGGCATGAGCCTTGAGGATTGCGCCGACGCGCTGCGCGACCACGATCCCGACCGCTTCGGCATCTGCCTGCTGGCGCCGGCCGAGGCGCGGGCGAAGCTCATGACGCTCTATGCGCTGAACCTGGAGCTTGCGCGAGCGCCCCTGGCCTCGACCGAGCCGCTGATCGCCGAGATGCGGTTGCAATGGTGGATCGAACGGCTGGAGGATATCGGCGCGGGCAAGCCGCAATCGCATGAGCTGCTGACGCCGCTGGCCGAAGCCTGGGGTCCGCGCGCCGCCGGTTTCGCGGTCCTGGCCGAAGCCCGCCGCCGGGATGCGGCGCGCGAGCCGCTGGACGGGCCGGATGCGGTGGTCGCCTATGTGCGGGATACGGCGGTGCCGCTGGCGCAGTTCGCGGCCGAGGCCCTGGATGGCACCACCGGGGGCTTCGCGCCCCCGGACCCCCGCGGGGTATTTGGAAAACGGAAAAACACGGAGGTTGCGAGCGTCATCACCGCGCAGGCCGAGGGGGTGGGGCTGGCGCATTGGCTGGCCGCATTGCCGGCCTTGCAGGGGTTGGGGCTGGGGCTTTGGGATGCCGCGCCCGGGGCGCTGGCGCAGATCGCCGGCCATGCCCGGGCGAAACTCGCCGAGGCCAAGGCGCAGCGTCGCCATGTGCCGCGCCGGCTGGCGCCGGTGCTGTTCCCGGGCGCCGGCGTGCGGGCCGCCTTGCAGGCCGCGCCGCGGGGGATCGAGGCACTGGCCGGTGCCGCGCCTTCGGAGTTCCGCCGCCGGCTTGCGCTTGGCGCCTTTGCCCTGACGCATCGCTGGTGGATATGAAAAGGGCGGCCACCGGGGCCGCCCTTCAGCGTTCCGATCTCGTCCGGCTCAGCCGCGCAGGATGGATTTCCCGGCATATTCGGCGGTGGCGCCCAGCATTTCCTCGATGCGGATCAGCTGGTTGTATTTCGCCAGCCGGTCCGAGCGCGCGAGGCTGCCGGTCTTGATCTGGCCGCAATTCGTCGCCACGGCCAGGTCGGCGATGGTGGCGTCCTCGGTCTCGCCCGAGCGGTGCGACATCACCGAGGTATAGCGCGCGCGATCCGCCATGCGCACCGCGTCCAGCGTCTCGGTCAGCGTGCCGATCTGGTTGACCTTGACCAAGAGCGAGTTGCCACAGCCCTTGGCGATGCCCTCGGCCAGACGTGCCGGGTTGGTCACGAACAGGTCGTCGCCGACCAGTTGCACGCGGCCGCCCAGCGTGTCGGTCAGCAGTTTCCAGCCGTCCCAGTCGTCCTCGGCGCAGCCGTCCTCGATCGACAGGATCGGGTAGTCGTTGCACAGTGCTTCCAGGTAGGCGACGTTCTCGGCCGGGCTCAGCGACTTGCCCTCGCCGGCCATCTCGTATTTGCCGCCCTTGAAATATTCGGTCGAGGCGCAGTCCAGCGCCAGCATGATGTCGTCGCCGGGCTGGTAGCCGGCCTTCTCGATGGCCTTGAGGATGAAGTCCAGCGCGTCGCGGGTGCTGCTGAGGTTCGGGGCGAAGCCGCCCTCGTCGCCGACGCCCGTCGCCAGACCCGCCGAGGACAGCTCCTTCTTCAGCGTGTGGAACACTTCCGAACCCATGCGCACGGCCTCGCGGATGTTCTCCGCCGCCACCGGCATGATCATGAATTCCTGGATGTCGATCGGGTTGTCGGCATGTTCGCCGCCGTTGATGATGTTCATCATCGGCACCGGCAGCACGCGGGCGCCCGCACCGCCGACATAGCGGTAGAGCGGCTGCGAGCAGGCCTCGGCCGCGGCCTTGGCCACCGCCAGCGACACGCCCAGGATGGCGTTGGCACCCAGCCGGCCCTTGTTCGGGGTGCCGTCCAGCTCGATCATCATGCGGTCGATGGCGACCTGCTCGGTCGCATCCTCGCCGATCAGGTTCTCGGCGATCTCGCCGTTGACGGCGGCTACGGCCTCCAGCACGCCCTTGCCCAGGTAGCGCGCCTTGTCGCCGTCGCGCTTTTCCACCGCCTCATGCGCGCCGGTCGAGGCGCCCGAGGGAACCGCGGCGCGGCCCATGGTGCCGTCCTCAAGCGTCACATCGACCTCGACCGTCGGGTTGCCCCGGCTGTCCAGTATCTCGCGCGCGAATATGTCGATGATGGCCGTCATGTCTGCGTCCCCCTTGGCTGACGAGCTTTCGCGCTGTTTAACCGCCTTCGCAGTTGCGGAAAAGCGTCATTCTGCCCCGGCCACCCCGTCCTCGCCGGGAATGCGCGAGGTGATGCGCGCCGGGTGGTAGCCGCGCGGCACCTCTTCATGCGCATCGACCGCGAGATCGGCCCAGACCGGCAGGTGGTCCGAGGCCGCCCGTGCCATCTCGTTGTCCAGAACGCCGCAGTCCAGCACCTCGATGCTGCGCGAGACGGCGAAGCGGTCATAGCGCAGGCGCGGGAAGGGTGCGGGCCAACTGGGGCCGGGGGTGACGACGCGCAGCGCCTCCAGTGCCTCAAGCCCGCGGGAATCGTGCCATTCGTTGAAATCGCCGGTCAGCGCCATGCGGTCATGGCCGATGCGCCGCGCCTGGGCGATGATGCGCGACAGTTGTGCCCGGCGGGACGAGCGCATCAGCCCCAGATGCACTGCCACCACCGTGATGCCGGGCAGGCGCAGCACCAGCGCGCCGCGCGGCTCGATCCCCGGCAGCGGCAGGCGGCGGATCTCGGCCTTGCCGCGCAGTTCGGGGCGCAGCAGGATGGTCTGGCCGTGCCAGCCCAGCGAATTCTCGCCGGTGCCCAGGAAGGGGGCGGGGACCATGCCGGTGGTCTTTTCGATCAGCGCGCGCGGCAACGCCTCGGGCCGGGCGCCGAAGCGGAAATCGACCTCTTGCAGGGCGATCACGTCGGCACCCAGTTCGGCGATGACGCGCAGGTTGCGCTCGGGTGCGTGCGGGCCGGTCATGCCGCGGCACTTGTGCAGGTTATAGCTGGCCAGTCTCAGGTGGTCGGGGCTTTTCGGCATGGGGCCTTTCGCTGCTGCTCAGGTGCCGCAGAAGGTGCGGCGGACGATCTCGTCGGGCTGCGGGGCCAGCGCATAGCCGTCCCATTCCGGCCGGTCCTCGAAGGGTGTGCGCAGCGCCGCGTCGAGCGCATGGAAGGGCGCATAATCGCCCTCGCGCCCGGCGGCAATCACTTCCTCGATGCGGTGGTTGCGCGGGATGCGGCACGGATTGGCGCGTGCCATGACCTGCGCCGCGTCGGAAAGGTCGCGGATGCGCGCCTGCCAGCCCTCGGCCCAGGCGTCGAACTGCTCGGGCGCCTTGAATTCGTCGCGCGCGCGGCCGTCCGCCAGCCCGGCGAAGCTGCGGGTGAAATCCGCCTCGTCGGCCGCCATCAGCGTCAGCAGTCGCTCGATGAGCGCGCGGTCCTCGGGCCGTGGGGCGGCGATGCCCAGCTTGGCGGCAAAGCGCCTGAGCCATTCGGCCTGATAGAGTTCGGGAAAGCTGTGGACGATGCGCGTCGCCTCGGCCACCGCCGCGTCGTCATTGCCCATCAGGGGCACCAGGCAACTGGCGAACTGCGCCAGGTTCCAGACCGCGATGTTCGGCTGTTCGTTCCAGGCATAGCGGCCATGGGCGTCGATCGAGCTGAACACCTTGTCGGGCCGGTAGCCGTCCATGAAGGCGCAGGGGCCGTAATCGATGGTCTCGCCCGAGACCGACATGTTGTCGGTGTTCATCACCCCGTGGATGAAGCCGAGCGCCATCCAGCCGGCGATGGTCGCCGCCTGCCGCTCGACCACGCGCTGCAGCAGGTCGGCCGCGCCCGAGGCTTCGGGATAGTGCCGGGCGATGACGTGATCGGCCAGCAGTTGCAGCCGTTGCCGGTCGCCGCGCGCGGCATAGAACTCGAAGGTGCCGACGCGGATATGGCTGGCGGCGACGCGGGTCAGCACCGCGCCGGGCAGCAGCGTCTCGCGGATCACCGTCTCGCCGGTGGTGACGGCCGCCAGGGCCCGCGTGGTCGGGATGCCGAAGGCCGCCATGAACTCGCTGACCAGATATTCGCGCAGCACCGGCCCCAGCCAGGCCCGCCCGTCGCCCCGGCGCGAGAACGGCGTCGGACCCGCGCCCTTGAGCTGGATGTCGAAGCGTGCGCCATCCGGCGCGACCACCTCGCCCAGCAGCACCGCGCGCCCGTCGCCAAGCTGCGGCACGAAGCCGCCGAACTGATGGCCGGCATAGGCCTGGGCGATGGGCTCGGCCCCCTCGGGCAGGGTGTTTCCGGCCAGCATCGCCACCCCCTCGGGGCCGGCAAGCCAGACGGCGTCGAAGCCCAGGCGCTCGGCCAGCGGCCGGTTCAGCGCGACCAGCTTGGGATCGCGCACCGGCGTCGGGCGGGTGCGGGTAAAGAAACCTTCGGGCAGTCGGGCATAGCTGTTGTCGAAGCGGATCATCGCGGCCCTCCATTCGGACATTATCTAACCGCGATTGCCGGAATGTTAAGGGCGGAACGGGCTCAATGCGTCACGCTGGTCGAGAACAGGTTCACGATGACGACACCCGCGACGATCATGGTCAGGCCGATCACCGCCGCGAAATCCAGCCTCTGGCCGAAAAGAAACAGCCCGATCAGCGAGACCAGCACGATGCCCAGCCCGCTCCAGATCGCATAGGCGATGCCCAGCGGCATGGCGCGCAAGGCCAGCGACAGGAAATAGAACGAGCCTGCATAGCACAGCCCCATCAGCAACGTGGGGACCAGGCGGGTGAACTGCTCGCTGCGTTGCAGGAAGGTGGTGCCGACCACTTCAAGGGTGATGGCGGTGAAAAGCGTGACATAGGTCAGGGCCGGCATGGCGTCTCCACTCGTTCGTCGCACAGGCCCGTCTAGCCCGGCCGGCGGGGAAAGTCACGCCGTCCCGGCACCGCGCCCTTGAACCGAGAGGCCCAAGCGCGTATCCCACCCTCTGCCTGATTTTCTCCGCAAGGATGCCACCCCGTGAAATTTCTCGATCTCGCCAAGGTCTATGTCCGCTCGGGCGGCGGGGGCGCGGGTTGCGTGTCCTTCCGCCGCGAGAAATTCATCGAATACGGCGGCCCGGACGGTGGCGACGGCGGGCGCGGCGGCGATGTCTGGGCCGAGGCCGCCCCGGGGCTGAACACGCTGATCGATTTCCGCTTTCAACAGCACTTCTTCGCCAAGTCCGGCGGCCATGGCATGGGGGCGCAGCGCACCGGCGCCTCGGGCGACGACATCGTGCTGCGCGTGCCGGTCGGGACCGAGATCCTGGAAGAGGATCAGGAGACGGTGATCGCCGACCTGACCGAGCCGGGCCAGCGGGTGCTCTTGGCCAAGGGCGGCAATGGCGGCTTCGGCAACCTGCATTTCAAAAGCTCGACCAACCGCGCCCCGCGCCACGCCAATCCCGGCCAGCCGGGGGTGGAGCGCACGCTGTGGCTGCGGCTGAAGCTGATCGCGGATGCGGGTCTGGTGGGCCTGCCCAATGCCGGGAAGTCGACCTTCCTTGCCGCGGTCTCGAACGCGCGCCCCAAGATCGCGGATTATCCCTTTACCACGCTGCATCCCAATCTGGGTGTCGTCGGCGTGGACGGGCATGAATTCGTCATGGCCGACATCCCCGGCCTGATCGAGGGCGCGTCCGAAGGCAGGGGCCTCGGCGACCAGTTCCTTGGCCATGTCGAGCGCTCGCGCGTGCTCCTGCACCTGGTCGACGGCACCGCCGAGGACGTGGCGCTTGATGCCCGCACCATCCTGACCGAGCTTGAGGCCTATTCCCCGGCGCTGGCCGAGAAACCGCGGGTGACGGCACTGAACAAGATCGATGCGCTCGACCCCGAGACGCTGGCAGAGCGCAAGGCGGCGCTGGAGGCCGAGATCGGCGGCCCGGTGCTCTTGATGTCCGGCGTCTCGCGCGAAGGCGTGACCGAGGTGCTGCGCGCGCTCTGGTCGCGGATCGCGCCCTCGCGCAAGCCGGCCGAGGATCGGGAAGACAAGCCGTGGCAGCCGTGACGCCTAAGCTTGGCCGCGCGCAGCGGCTGGTGGTCAAGATCGGCTCGGCGCTGCTGGTGAACGGTGCGGGCCTGCGCGCCGAATGGCTGCGCGCGCTTTGCGACGACGTGGCCCAGGCGCGGGCGCGGGGCACGGATGTGGTGCTGGTCTCATCGGGCGCCATCGCGCTGGGGCGGCAGGTGCTGGGCCTGCCGGCCGGCCCGCTGCGGGTCGAACAGTCGCAGGCCGCCGCCGCCGTGGGCCAGATCAAGCTCGCCCGCGCCTATGAGGAGGCGCTGGCCCCGCATGGCGTCAAGACCGCGCAGCTTCTGGTGACGCTGGACGACACCACCGACCGGCGCCGCTATCTCAACAGCCGCGCGACCATGCAGACGCTCCTGGCCCTCGGCGTGGTGCCCATCGTGAACGAGAACGACACGGTGGCGACCGACGAGATCCGCTTCGGCGACAACGACCGGCTGGCGGCGCAGATCGCCGTGACATGCGGCGCCGACCAGCTCTTGCTGCTCTCGGATGTGGACGGGCTCTATACCGCCAACCCCAAGACCGATCCCACCGCGCGCCACCTGCCGGTGGTCGGGCAGATCACGCCCGAGATCGAGGCCATGGGCGGCGATCCCATCTCGGGCGTCAGCAAGGGCGGCATGAAGACCAAGCTTTTGGCGGCGCGCACGGCAGTGGCCGGGGGCTGCGCCATGGCGATCGCCGAGGGCTCGGTGCTGAACCCGCTTTCCGCCGTGGCGCAGGGCGCGCGGGTGACCTGGTTCCTGCCCGACACCGACCCGCAGGCGGCGCGCAAGCGCTGGATCGCGGCGATGAAGCCTAAAGGCGAGATCACCGTCGATGCCGGCGCGGCGCTGGCGCTGGGGCAGGGCAAGTCGCTGCTGCCGGCCGGCGTGACCGCCGTGTCGGGCCGTTTCGGCCGCGGCGACCCGGTGGTGGTTCTGGACGGCAAGGGCGGGCGGCTCGCCTCGGGTTTGGTGCGCTATTCCTCGACCGAGGCCCGCGCCATCGCCGGCCATCGCAGCGACGAGATCGAGGGCATCCTCGGCTATCCCGGCCGCGCCGCGTTGATCCATCGCGACGACATGGTGGTGTGATATTCCCGGGCGACAACCTCTGCGTCGCGGTCGCATGAGTATTTGAAGAACGAAGAAGCCCGGTGCCGCGCTGAATTTCAGGAAGCGGCACCGGGCTTCTTCGTTCCATAAATACTCATTTGCCACGTTGGTCACAGGGCAGGCGTCGCCCCTTACTCGATCGGGTGCGGCTTGGCGAGCGCGTGGCGGCGCTGGAACAGCCCGCGGATCTGCGACATGCGCACGGCGTTCTTGCCCGGCGCCGGCAGGGCGAGGACGGCATCCCGCAAGAGCGCGATGCCGTCCTCGCTGCGGCCGGGCAGGGTCGCGGGCTGGATCGGCGCGCCGATGGTGACCCGGAAGGGCTGGCCGGCCTTGTTCAGCACCTCGTTGAACAGCGTCACGTCGCGCAGGGTCGGGTGAATCGCGTCCAGCAGGTAGAACAGCGCCGAGTTCCGCGCCCGGATCCGCAAGGGAATGATCGGCGCGTCGAACTTCTTCGCGATCATCGCCGCGCTGGCCATCCAGGGGCGTTCGTGCAGCGTCAGTCCCTGGCGCCTGGCCAGCCGGCCCGAGGGGAAGATCAGGCCGATCCGCCCGCGTCCCAGCGCCTCGCGCGTGTAGTCCATCGTGGCGCGGGTCTTGGCATGGCTGCGCTTTTCCACGCGCCATTCGACCGGGGCGATCAGGCTGTCGAATTGCGGCAGGATGCGCAGGATGTCGTGGTTGGCATAGACGAACAGGTCGTCGCGCACCGCCGAGATCACCGCGTTCAGCATGATGCCGTCGGCAATGCCGGTCGGGTGGTTCGAGACGATCAGCGCCGGGCCGGTGGCCGGGATATGCTCGAGCCCCTCGACCCGCAGGTCGCGCAGGATCAGTCCCGCGATGCGGCGCATGACCTCGTCGGTCGGCAGGTCGCGGTATTCGGCCGCCAGGTCCAGCGTGCGCGGATAGCGCAAGAGCCACATCAGCGCCTGGCGTGCCAGGGCGTGATGGCGACGGCCCGAAAAAAGCCACGGTGCCCGCTCGGCAATCAGCGGATCAAGACGGCGTTTCATGTCCTCGCGGGCATCCATGGAGGCAGTATTGCCGCGCCGGCAGGATGCCCGCAAGAGCGGTTCGGTCGTGGTCAGGCGCCACCGGCAAGGATGCGCGTAACCATCTCGGATGTATTGCGCGACAGGCCCGGCATGGCCGCCAGCCGGCCGAGCGCCGCGCGTGCATGGGCCTGGCGGCCGGCATCGTAGCGCGTCCATGTCTCGAAGGCCGAGCACATGCGCGCGGTGGTCTGCGGGTTCACCGGGTCGAGCCGCATCAGCCAGTCCACGATGAAATCGTAGCCCGAGCCGTCGGCGGCGTGGAAGGCGGCGTGGTTGGCACCCAGCCCGCCGATCAGCGCCCTGAAGCGGTTCGGATTCTTCCAGTCGAAATCCGGCCGCGCGGCAAGGTCGCGGGCCCGGGCCACCGCCTGCCCGGGTGCGGCGCGCAAGGGCTGGACCATGAACCATTTGTCCATGACCAGCCGGTTGTCGGCGAATTCCCGCGCGAAAGCGGCCAGCGCTTCGCTGTCCTTGCCGTTGGCGATCAGGCATTCCAGCGCGCCCTGCCGCTCGGTCATGTTCGAGGCGGCGCCGAACAGCGCCTCGGCCCGCGCCCCGCCGTCGATCCGCGACAAAAGCCCCAGGCAGGCAAGACGCAGGCTGCGCCGCGCGGCGCCTTCGGCATCGGGGCGATAGGGGCCGGGGGTCTGCATCGCATCGTAAAGCCGCGCCAGCGCAGGTTCATGCGCCAAGGCGATGTCGCGGGCCAGCGCCTCGCGCGCGGCATGGATCGCATCGGGGTCGGGGATGTCGCCGCGCGTGGCGATGGTGGTGGCGATCTCTTCCTCGCCGGGCAGCGACAGGCAGAGCGCGGCAAAGGCCGGGTCGGCCTCGGCATCGTCGAGCAACCCGCCGATGGCGCGGCCGAACTCGGCGCCGCCTTCGCCGCCGGTGGCCCGCGTGATCAGCGCATCCAGCGCCAGGTCGTGGCCCGCCTGCCAGCGCGCATAGGCGTCGGTGTCATGCGCAAGCAGCAGCGCCTGCTCGTCCGCCGCGATCTCGCGCGAGACCGTCACCGGCGCCGAAAAGCCGCGCAAGAGCGAGACCACGGGCCGGGCGCCCAGGCCGTCGAAGCGGAAGCTCTGCTCGGCCTCGGTCATCTCCAGAACCGTGGTCGGCAGCACCTCGTCGCCGTTCGGGCCGATCAGGCCAAGCGCGATGGGGATCACCCGCGGCGGCTTTTCGGGCTGGCCGGGGGTCGGCGCGGTCTCTTGCCTAAAGCTCAGGGTCAGCGTTCCGTCCCGCCAGTCCTCGGCCAGCGACAGGCGCGGGGTGCCGGCATCGGTATACCAGCGGCTGAACTGGGTCAGGTCGCGGCCGGTGGCGTCCTCGAAGACCTTGATCCAGTCCTCGATGGTGCAGGCCTGGCCGTCATGGCGGTCGAAATAGAGGTCGAGCGCCTTGCGATAACCGTCATCGCCGACCAGCCGCTTGAGCATGCCGATGACCTCGGCGCCCTTTTCATAGACCGTGGCGGTGTAGAAATTGTTGATTTCCTGATAGTGGTCCGGGCGCGGCGGATGGGCCAGCGGGCCGGCATCCTCGCGGAACTGGCGCGCGCGCAGGGTCTGCACGTCATGGATGCGCTTGACCGCGGCCGAGCGCATGTCGCTGGTGAACTGCTGGTCGCGAAAGACCGTCAGCCCCTCTTTCAGGCAAAGCTGGAACCAGTCGCGGCAGGTGATGCGGTTGCCGGTCCAGTTGTGGAAATATTCATGGCCGATCACCCCCTCGATGCGTTCGTAATCGCCGTCGGTCGCGGTCTCGGCGCTGGCCAGCACCAGCTTGGAGTTGAAGATGTTCAGCCCCTTGTTCTCCATCGCGCCCATGTTGAAGTCGTCCACGGCGACGATGTTGAACACGTCGAGGTCGTATTCGCGCCCGTAAGCCTCTTCGTCCCATTTCATCGAGCGGATCAGCGATTCCATCGCATAGCCGGCGCGGTCCTGGTCGCCGGGCCGCACCCAGACGTTCAGCGCTACCTTGCGGCCCGACATGGTGGTGAAGCCGTCCGGGACCGCCACCAGGTCGCCGGCGACCAGCGCGAAAAGATAGGCGGGCTTCGGCCAGGGATCGTGCCAGACCGCCTGGCCCGCCCCCTGCAAGACCGGGTTGCCGTTCGACAGCAGCACCGGCTTGTCCGAGCGGATGGTGACGCGGAAGGGCGCCATCACGTCCGGGCGGTCGGGATACCAGGTGATGTGGCGAAAGCCCTCGGCCTCGCATTGCGTGCAGAACATGCCGCCGGACAGATAGAGCCCCTCCAGCGCGGTATTGGCCTCGGGGTCGATCTCGACCTCGGCCGAGAAGGTGAAGGCGTCGGGCAGGTCGGCGGCGGGGATCGCCAGCCGCTCGCCCTGGGCAAGCGCGAGGTCGAGCGGCTTGCCGTCGATCGCCAGCGCCAGCGTCTGCAGGCCCGCGCCGTCCAGCACCAGGTCGCCCGCACCCTTGCGGCGAAAGTCGATCTGCGAGCGCACGCGGGTCGTGCGCGGGGCAAGATCGAACTCCAGCCGGGTCTCGGCGATCTCGTAGGGATAGGGGCGCCAATCGGCGAGGTATTGCGTGACGGTCATGCGGCACCTTATAGGCAGGGTATAGGCAGACGAAAAAAATTCGACGGCACGGGGAACTTGTGCGAAACCCAAGTGTTAGACGCAGGATAGCCGGGTCGCAAGCCGGGGGCCTCGCCTTCTGCGCCGACCAGTCGCAAAGCAAGAATCAAAAGAGCGAGGAACCTTGAATGGCCCATTATGACCCGAACGATCCGAAGCGGACGGAAGGCACCGATCCCCAGCAACCGGCCGCTGCCCCCGAAACCTATGTCGAGCCGGTCGAGCGCCGCGCCTCTCCGCTGCCGCTGATCATCGGCATCCTGCTGGCATTGGCCATCGCCTATTTCGTGCTGCAATACTTCATGGGCAACGGCGAAGGGGCCACGACGACCGGCGAGGATGCCGCCGTGACCACCACCGAGCCCGCCGACAGCACCGCCGACGCGCCGGCCGGAACCACGACCGAACCCCCCGCCGCAACGGACACCACCGCGACCGAGCCGGCTGCGACCGAGACGCCGGCCGAGGCGGCCTCGGATGCCGCCGATGACGCCGCCGCGGCTGCCGAGAACGCCGCCGATGCTGCGGGCGAGGCTGCCAGTGAAGCCGCCACCGCCGTCGAAAGCGGTGCCGAGGCCGCGGGCGAGGCGATGGGCGAGGCGGCCGAGGATGCCACCACCGCTGCCGGCGAAGCCGCCCAAGAGGCTGCCGAAGCCGCGGGCGAGGCCGCAACCGCCGCCCAGGATGCCGCCGAGAACGCCGCCGAGGCTGCGGGCGAGGCGTTGCAAGACGCAGGCGAGGCGCTGGACGACGCCATCACCGTCGAGGAAGAGCCGGCGACCACCGTGCCTCCGGCCGGTGAAACCACCACCACGCCCCCCGCGAACAACTGATCGCCCCATGCGGGTGCGTGCCGCCGTCCGGTTTTCCGGGCGGCGGATTTTCAATTTTCCCGAAAGGATGAATTGCGGAATCCTTGAGGATTGGGCCGGTTGAAACATTCGGCCGTTTGGCATACCACGGTGCACCAAACCAGCCGGACATGAAGCAAGGGGAAGTGCGATGGGTCGCGTGGAAAAGGCAGGATTGCGGGTGGACGAGACGCTTGCCGCCTTCATCAACGAGCGTGCGCTGCCCGGCAGCGGGGTCGAGCCGCGCCGGTTCTGGGAGGGGCTTTCGACGCTGATCCACGAGTTCGGCCCCCGCAACCGCGCGCTGCTGGACCGGCGCGACGAGCTGCAATCGGCCATCGACGGCTGGCACATCGCCCATCGCGCCGAGCCGAAGGATACCGGCGCATACCGCGATTTCCTGGCCGAGATCGGCTATCTGGTTCCCGAGGGCGAGGATTTCCAGATCGAGACCCCCGAGACCGACCCGGAATTCTCCAGCATCGCCGGGCCCCAGTTGGTGGTGCCGATCACCAATGCGCGCTATGCGCTGAACGCGGCCAATGCCCGCTGGGGCAGCCTTTACGACGCGCTTTACGGCACCGATGCCCTGGGCGACCTGCCGCAAGGCAAGGGCTATGACGCCGCGCGCGGCGCGCGCGTCATTGCCTGGGGCCGTGATTTCCTCGATACGGCCGCGCCGCTGGCCGAGGGTTCCTGGGCCGCGATTGAGGGGCTGTCGGTCAAGGACGGCGCGCTGGTCCCGGCGCTGCGCGAAGGGGCCAAGTTCGCCGGCCATCGCGGCGAGGCCGAAAAGCCGACCGACATCTTCCTGAAGAACCACGGGCTGCTGATCCGCATCGTCATCGATCCGTCCACGCCGGTCGGCGCGCAGGACAAGGCGGGCATCTCGGACATCGTGATCGAATCGGCGCTGTCGGCGATCATGGATTGCGAGGATTCCGTCGCCTGCGTCGATGGCGAGGACAAGGCGCTGGCCTATGCCAACTGGCTGGGCCTGATGGATGGCACCCTGGCCGAAGAGGTCGAGAAGGGCGGCAAGACCTTTACCCGCCGCCTCAATCCCGACGTGACCTTCACTGCGCCCGACGGCTCGGAAGTCACCGCCAAGGGTCGCGCGCTGATGCTGGTGCGCAATGTCGGCCACCTGATGACCACGCCCGCCGTGCTGGATCGCGACGGGGGCGAGGTCTATGAGGGGCTGCTGGACGCCATGGTCACCGCGCTTTGCGCCAAGCGCGACCTGGACCGCGAGGGGCCGAAGAACTCGGTCACGCAATCGATCTATGTGGTGAAACCCAAGATGCACGGGCCCGAGGAGGTCGCCTTCGCCTGCGAGATCTTCGATTTCGTCGAGGATGTGCTGGGCCTGCCGCGCCATACCGTCAAGCTGGGCATCATGGACGAGGAGCGCCGCACCTCGGCCAACCTCAAGGAATGCATCCGCGCCGCCAAGCACCGCGTGGCCTTCATCAACACCGGCTTCCTCGACCGCACCGGGGACGAGATCCACACCTCGATGGAGGCGGGCGCCATGCTGGCCAAGGGCGAGATGAAGGCGCAGCCCTGGATTTCGGCCTACGAGGATCGCAACGTCGATATCGGCCTGGCCTGCGGGCTGGCCGGCAAGGCGCAGATCGGCAAGGGCATGTGGGCGATCCCGGACCGGATGGCCGAGATGCTGGAGCAGAAGATCGCCCATCCCATGGCCGGCGCCAATACCGCCTGGGTGCCCAGCCCGACCGCCGCGACGCTGCATGCGACGCATTACCACAAGGTCGATGTCTTTGCCCGCCAGGCCCAGATCGCGGCGCTGCGCCGGCCCTCGCGGCTGGACGACCTGCTGACCATCCCGCTGGCCGGCGGCCGCAACTACAGCGAGGCCGAGATCACCCGCGAGCTGGAGAACAACTGCCAGGGCATCCTGGGCTATGTCGTGCGCTGGATCGACCAGGGCGTCGGCTGCTCGAAGGTGCCGGACATCAACGATGTCGGGCTGATGGAGGACCGCGCCACGCTGCGCATCTCGGCCCAGTCGCTGGCGAACTGGCTGCATCACGGCATCGTATCGGACGGGCAGGTGATGGACGCCTTCCGCAAGATGGCCGTGGTGGTGGACCGCCAGAATGCGGACGATCCGGCCTATGCGCCGATGGCGCCGGGCTATGACGGCGTGGCCTTCCAGGCGGCCTGCGACCTGGTCTTCCTGGGCCGCATGCAGCCCTCGGGCTATACCGAGCCGGTGCTGCATGCCCGCCGCCTGCAGGCCAAGGCCGAGCAGGCGCAAAAGGCCGCGTGATCGCGCGGCTGGCCGCCCTGCCGCCGGCCTGGCTGGTGCTGTTCGCATCGGCCGGGGCGGTGCTGGGATGGCTGGTCCCGCTGGGCCCGCCCGTCGCCTTGCGATGGGCGGGCCTTTTGCTGATCGGGGCGGCGCTGGCCCTGATGCTCTGGGCGGCGCTGACCATGGCGCGGGCGCGCACCACCGTCATGCCCGGCCGCCGCCCCGAGGCGCTGGTGACCACCGGCCCGTTCCGCTTCTCGCGCAATCCGATCTATCTGGGCGACCTGATTCTGCTGGCCGGGCTGATGCTGGCGCTGCGGACCCCGGCGGGCCTGGTCACGGTGCCCGCCTTCGCCCTGTTCCTGCAACGCCGCTTCATCCTGCGCGAAGAGGCCGTCATCGCCGCCGCTTTCGGTTCCGCCTATGACCGCTATAGGATGCAGGTCAGGCGCTGGATCTAGGGAGGGCATCATGGAACGCTCGCGCATCAACCGCATCATGGCCGAGGCGGCCGAGCTGATCGGCAAGGCAGGCTTTCACCTGCCGCCCTTTGCGCATTGGAGCCCCGGGGAGTTCCGCACGCGCGCCACCCCCGCCATCCGCGAGGGCCGGCTGGGCTGGGACATCACCGATTACGGCCAGGGCGATTTCGATCGGCTGGGCCTGTTCCTGTTCACCCTGCGCAACGGCCGGCTGGCCGACCTCCAGGCGGGCAGGGGCATGGTCTATGCCGAAAAGCTGCTGATCTCGCAGGAAAACCAGATCAGCCCGATGCACACCCATGTCATCAAGACCGAGGATATCATCAACCGCTGGGGTGCCACGCTGGCGATCCGGCTTTGCGGCTCGGACGCGCAGGGGCGCATGGACCGCAACGCGCCCTGCCGGGTCGATTGCGACGGCATCCCGCGCGAGATCGCGCCGGGCGGCGTGCTGCGGCTGTCGCCGGGCGAATCCGTGACGCTGCGCCCGGGCGACTGGCACGAGTTCTGGGCCGAGGGCGGGCCGGTGCTGATCGGCGAGGTCTCGACGGTGAACGACGACCTGACCGATAATATCTTCGCAGCCCCGATCGGCCGGTTCGCGAATGTCGTCGAGGACGAGGCGCCGCTGCACCTTCTGGTCAGCGATTACGATTCTGACGTGGCGTAACATTTCGGGATCGCACGCGCCGTCACGCCCTTGTGAAAGATTGTTGCGCTCTGCTATGGGGAACGCTGAAAGACGCTAACATGGGAGGTGGCCTCGTGAAGATCGGCGCTTTGAAGGAGAGTTTTGAGGGGGAGGCTCGGGTGGCGGTGACTCCGTCCTCTGCGGCGCATCTGCGCAAGCTTGGGCATGAGGTTTACGTCGAGGCTGGCGCGGGGGTGCGTGCGGGCTTTTCCGACACCGCCTATGAGGCGGCGGGCGTCACCGTCGAGCCCAATGCCGCGGCGCTGATCGGCGATGTGGACGTGGTGGTCAAGGTCCGCCCGCCGAGCGAGGGCGAGCTGCGGCAGATGCGGCGCGGCCAGGTGCTGATCTCGCATTTCTGGCCGGCGCAGAACCCGGACCTCCTGGAGCTGGCGCGCGAGCAGGGCGTCACCGCCATCGCCATGGACATGGTGCCGCGCATCTCGCGCGCGCAGAAGATGGATGCGCTGTCGTCGATGGCCAATATCGCCGGCTACCGGGCGGTGATCGAGGCGGCGAACAATTTCGGCCGCTTCTTCACCGGCCAGGTCACCGCGGCGGGCAAGGTGCCGCCGGCCAAGGTGCTGGTGGTCGGCGCCGGCGTCGCGGGGCTTGCGGCCATCGGCGCGGCGGTCAGCCTGGGCGCGCAGGTCTATGCCTTCGACGTGCGCCCCGAGGTGGCCGAGCAGATCGAATCGATGGGCGCGGAATTCGTCTATCTGGATTTCCAGGACCAGGTCCAGGACGGGGCCGCCACCGGCGGCTATGCCGCGCCCTCGTCCCCCGAGTTCCGGGAAAAGCAGCTCGAGAAGTTCCGCGAACTCGCGCCCGAGATGGACATCGTCATCACCACGGCGCTGATCCCCGGCCGCGACGCGCCCAAGCTGTGGACCGCCGACATGGTCGAGGCGATGAAGACCGGCTCGGTCATCGTCGATCTGGCGGCCGAGCGCGGCGGCAACTGCGACCTGACCGTCCCGGACGAGCGCATCGTCACCGAAAACGGCGTGGTCATCATCGGCTATACCGATTTCCCGTCGAGGATGGGCGCGCAAGCCTCTGAACTCTATGGCAACAATATCCGCCACATGCTCTCGGACCTGACGCCGGGCAAGGACGGCGTCATCGTGCAGAACATGGAGGACGACGTGATCCGCGGCTCGACCGTCGCCTTCGACGGCGACGTGACCTGGCCGCCGCCGCCGCCCAGGATCGCAGCCATCGCCGCCGCGAAGCCCAAGGAAAAGCCCAGGGAACTGACCCTCGAGGAACGGCGCGACAAGGAAATCGCCGAGTTCCGCGCCCAGACCCGCAGCCAGGTGACGCTGCTCGGCGTCGGCGCGGTGCTGATGCTGCTGGTGGGGCTGTTCGCGCCCGCGAGCTTCCTGTCGCATTTCATCGTCTTCGTGCTGGCGGTCTTTGTCGGCTTCCAGGTGATCTGGAACGTCAGCCATTCGCTGCACACGCCCTTGATGGCGATCACCAACGCCATCTCGTCGATCATCATCGTCGGCGCGCTTCTGCAGATCGGCTCGGGCGGCTGGCTGGTGGTGCTTCTCGCGGCGCTGTCGGTGCTGATGGCGGGCGTCAACATCTTCGGCGGCTTCCTGGTCACGCGCCGGATGCTCGCCATGTTCCAGAAGTCGTAAGGGAGAGGGGCGCATGGAATACGGATTCACCACCGCCGCCTATGTGGTCGCGGCCGTCCTGTTCATCCTGTCCCTGGGCGGGCTTTCGGGCCAGGAAAGCGCCAAGCGCGCGGTCTGGTACGGCATTGCCGCCATGGCGCTGGCCGTCGTGGCAACGCTGATCGGGCCGGGCCATGGCAATTGGGGGCTGACGCTGGTCATGCTGGCCATCGGCGGCGCCATCGGCTGGGTCGTGGCCAAGCGGGTGCAGATGACCGAGATGCCGCAACTGGTCGCGGCCATGCACAGCCTCGTCGGCCTGGCCGCGGTGCTGATCGGCTTCAACGCCCAGTTCGAGCTGGGCCGGGTGCTGCGCGCCCGCGCCGCCGACGCGGCGGCCGAGTTCCACGGCTTCGCCGCGGTTCTGGCGCACAAGACCCCGGCCGAGATCGCCATGCTCAAGGTCGAGGTGGCGCTGGGGATCTTCATCGGCGCGGTGACCTTCACCGGCTCGATCGTGGCCTTCGGCAAGCTGGCCGGCAAGATCGACGGCAAGCCCAGGAAGCTGCCGGGCGGGCATATGCTGAACGCCGGTGCGGCGGCGCTGTCGCTCTTGTCGGTGATCCTCTACTGCACTGCCGGCGCGCCGGTGCTGTGGCTGGCGCTGATCACGCTGCTGGCGTTCTTCATCGGCTATCACCTGATCATGGGCATCGGCGGCGCCGACATGCCGGTGGTGGTGTCGATGCTGAACAGCTATTCCGGCTGGGCGGCGGCGGCCATCGGCTTCACGCTGGGCAACGACCTCTTGATCGTGGTGGGCGCGCTGGTCGGCTCCTCGGGTGCGATCCTGAGCTACATCATGTGCAAGGCCATGAACCGCAACTTTGTCAGCGTGATCCTGGGCGGCTTCGGCGGCGAGACCGGCCCGGCGATGGAGATCGAGGGCGAGCAGGTGGCCATCGACGCCGACAGCGTGGCGGCGGCACTGAACGATGCCGACGAGATCGTGATCGTGCCGGGCTACGGCATGGCGGTGGCGCAGGCCCAGCAATCGGTCAGCGAACTGACCCGCAAGCTGCGTGCCAAGGGCAAGAACGTGCGCTTTGCCATCCATCCTGTGGCGGGCCGTCTGCCCGGGCACATGAACGTGCTCCTGGCCGAGGCCAAGGTGCCCTATGACATCGTGCTGGAGATGGACGAGATCAACGAGGATTTCCCGAATACCGACGTGGCGATCGTGATCGGCTCGAACGACATCGTGAACCCGGCGGCGCAGGAGGACCCGAACTCGCCCATCGCCGGCATGCCGGTGCTGGAGGTCTGGAAGGCCAAGCAGGTCTTCGTCAGCAAGCGCGGCCAGGGCACCGGCTATTCCGGCATCGAGAACCCGCTGTTCTACAAGGAAAACACCCGCATGTTCTATGGCGACGCCAAAAAATCCATCGACCAGCTCCTGCCGATGATCGAGTGAGGGGGCGGACAGCGCGAAACGAAGAAAGCGGGCCGAACGGCCCGCTTTTTTCTTGGCCCGGCGGGGTCGGTCAGGTTGCGTCCAGCATCGACTTGATGACATCGGCCGGCAGCGAGGGATGCAGCGCCAGCTTGCGCGTCCGCTTGCCCTTGCGCGGGATCAGCAGCGCGCAGCGCGTGGCAAGGGCCTGCGAATGCTTGGCCGAACTGGCGGCGATCACTCCCGCACGCCAGCGTGAATGCGGACCGAAGCGCATGACGCTTTCGATGGTGCCGGGGACATAGCCCTCGGTCTCGGCGGAATCGATCAGCGCGTCATGGATGATGGGTGGCAGGTACATGAGGTGGAAGCTTGGGGTCAACATCTTACGCGGATTGTTAATCCCAGGCGCCGCCGATGAGTATATGCCCTTTTGAACAGGTCTGCCATACAAGTCATGCGCGTATGCAGGGGGCTTTGCTCGACCATTGGTCGAAACACGGTTGCAATGCCGCCCGCTTGCCTCGATCACCATGCCGCGGTTCAGCCGGCAGGGGCGAGCGCGATGCCCCCGGTGGCGGCCAGCAGCACGACCGCCCAGAGCGGCGCCTTCCAGGCGATGAGCGTCACGAAGCAGGCAAGCGCCAGGGCGAAATCCCGCATGCTGCCGATGGCGCTGGTGAAGACGGGCGCATAAAGGGCCGCGCCGAGGATGCCGACGACGGCGGCATTGGCGCCTCGCATGAGCGATTGCATCGCCGACATCGTCCGAAACCGATCCCAGAACGGCAGGATCGCGGTCAGGATCAGGAAGCCGGGCAGGAACACCGCGACAAGGGCGATGGTCGCCCCCGCAAGGCCATGCGGTTCGGGCCCCTGCACCGCGCCCAGATAGGCGGCAAAGGTGAACAGCGGCCCCGGCACCGCCTGCGCCGCGCCATAGCCGGCCAGGAAGGCATCCGCCGGAATGCGGGCCGTATCGACCATCTCGGCTTGCAGGAGCGGCAGGACGACATGGCCGCCGCCAAAGACCAGCGCACCGGCTCGATAGAAGCTGTCGAAGACGGCCAGGCTGCCCGATCCGCCGGCAACCAGCGGCAGCAGGACCAGCAGCGCCGCGAAGGCGACAAGGCTGATCGCCGCCTGGCCGTAGCTGACCGGCATCGAGACATGGCCGCCAATCGGTGCCGCGCTGCCCCGGCACAGAATCAGCCCGGCGCCGGCGCCCAGGACGATGGCCCCCAGCATGCCGAAGGTGCCGGGCAGGAAGGCCAGCAGGGCCACGGCCCCCGCCGCGATGCTCGCCCGTTCGCGATCCGGGCACAGGGTCCGCGCCATGCCCCAGACGGCCTGCGCCACGATGGCGACGGCAACGATCTTGAGCCCATGCAGGGCGCCGGCGCCAACCGGCCCGGAAACGGCGCTCGCCGTCATGGCAAAGACAACCAGCATCATCGCCGAGGGCAGCGTGAAGGCGGCAAAGGCTGCCAGGGCCCCAAGCCATCCGGCCCGCATCAGCCCCAGGGCAAAGCCCACCTGGCTGGAGGCCGGGCCGGGCAGGAACTGGCACAGCGCGACCAGATCGGCATAGGCGTGGTCGGACAGCCATTTCCGGCGGATCACCAACTCGTCGCGGAAAAAGCCCAGATGCGCGATCGGCCCGCCAAAGGAGGTCAGGCCAAGCTTGAGAAAGGCGGCGAAGACCTCTCCGGGCGTGCCCTGCTCCTGCTTCGTTGCGGTCGTATCCGTGCTGCCATTCATGGTTTCGGCCCCACCCTCGAATTCCCCTGGCCGGAATGTGAACCGCCCCGTCACCGAGACTATATGTCACCCATGTCCCGCGCTTCAAACCCGTCATTCGGGCCGGGCCATGGCTGTCCTGCGCTGTCGGCGCTTTCCATTGTGGCGGCCGGATCGTCAGGGCCGATTGCGCGCGCTGAGAACGGGCCTTGGGATCGGTCCCTGCAGCGCATGGCGGAAATCCCAAAGGAACAGCGCCCATCCCGCCATCCAGATCGATGCCGCGAGGTGCAGCAAGGCCTCTGGATCGCCGCAGCACATCCGCAGCCGGATCAGCGCCGAGGCGTGAATAAGGCAGAAGGCGACGGCAAGCGGGCGCGACACGAGCAGCCTTCCGCCCTTTCGGGCCATGGCCGCCCGTCCCATGATCGCAAGCATCATCGTGCCCATGGCGCCCATCGTCATGGCGTGCAGGGCCGTGGCCATGCCAGGACCGCCTGCCGAAAGCTGCGCCATGCCCGCCAGGATCAGGCCCACGGGCAGCCATAGCCAGGCCAGATGCAAAAGCAGCAGCGCCGGATAGCGGATGCAGCGCCAACTGCGCCAGGCGAGCATGCGGGCCAGTTGCAGCAGGCCCGAGACGACAAGAAGCGTCCCGGCAAGCACCGAAGCATCCTGAAGCAGCGCCGCGATGGCGGTGAGCAGTGCCAGAAACCCGCCGCCCGAAAGCCAGCGTGGGTCGGCGAAGGATGGGTTGCCCAAGGATGCCGAGGTCCAGCGGCGGGTGAAGGCGGCAACGGCGCGGCCGCCGACAAGGCTGATGAGCAGCGCAAAGAACAGTGGTGCCATCTGCTGCGCGGCGCTTTCGGCGGCGGGGCCGAAACCGCCCGTCGCAAGCGGCTCGAGGCAACCCAGGCCGAACGGCGCCAGTGCAAGCGGCAGCTTCCGCCAGGCTTTCGCCCTCGCGACCTCCCGGGAAAGCAGGCCGCCCAGGGCGAGGAAATAGGCCGCCGCGCCAATCGCTGCAAAAGGCGGCGGCATGCCGAGGAGAAAGGCCAGCCGCCCGGTAAACCAAAGTGCCACCATGGTCGCCGTTGCTGCCGGCGCAACCCGGGGCCGGCCCGTCCATGCGGGCAGCGCGGTCAGCAGATAGCCCCCGACCGCCGCGCCGCCCATGCCGAACAGCAATTCGTGCCGGTGCCACGACAGCGGGTCCGGGCCCATTCCCGGCGGCACCAGCCAGACCAGCGGGACGAGCACCGCCCAGAGGCCCGCAAGAAGAAACAGGGGGCGATGCGGCGCGAGCCACAGCCCATGGATCGGATGGCGAAGCATCAGGTATTGGCAGCCGCTGTGGTCTGAAAGCGCGGATGGGTCATCCGGCGTTCCAATGTGCATGCCGGGGCCGAGGATTGTCCATGCGCCACAGGCGAATCTTCGCGGCGCAG
The DNA here is from genome assembly GCF_030234105.1 of Paracoccus sp. SSJ. Lineage (NCBI taxonomy): Bacteria > Pseudomonadati > Pseudomonadota > Alphaproteobacteria > Rhodobacterales > Paracoccaceae > Paracoccus > Paracoccus sp. SSJ. The sequence continues at coordinate 169,600 of NZ_JASSPE010000003.1, forward strand.
GACATTTTGCCGCAAATCCCAGCGCCGCCGAAGGTTCGCGTCCTTGCCGCAGCGGGTTCACCTGCGCCAGCGCCGGGCCACGCGTTCGTCGCCGGGGGCGCTGCGGCGGCAGCTTCACCTCTCCGGCGAGGTTCGGGAACGGGTCGACCCGGTTCGGCAGGGCCATGGCATCGACGAAAAGCTGCTGGAAATGCGGCTCGGGCGCGGTCTCGAGCTTTTCGATGCGCCGGACCGCCGGCTCTATCTCGCGTCGATGGCCGCGGTTGAGCAGCGCCATCATCGCGCCGGTGCCGGCGCGTTGCCGGACGAGATTTCCGCGCCTTCGAAGGCCGGGCCGGTGGGCGAGGAGGCGGCGGCGACCCGGCCGGCATGGCCCAGCACGGTCCCGGCATTGGTGCCGATATCGACCAGCAGCATCATGGGGTCCTGGCGATGCGGCCCCTCGGCCAGCGTGGCACCGGCTCACCGACCGGGACTGAACGACTAGGGCGTGATCATGATCGGCGTGCCGTCGCGCACCATGGCATAGATATCCTCGACCTCGGCATCGGTGACGGCGATGCAGCCGGCGGTCCAGTCCTGGCGCAGCCTGGACAGCGCCCGCCCCTCGGGGCCCTGGCCGTGGATGAAGATGTCGCTGCCGGCGCTGCGCCCCAGTTCGCTGGCCAGCACCGCGTCATGCGGATTGGGGTAGGAAATGCCGATCGACAGGTGATAGCGGCTGTCGGGGTTGCGGCGGTCGATGTAGTAGAGCCCCTCGGGGGTCTTGCCGTCGCCCTCGAACTGCTTGTGGCCCAGGGGCTCGTTGCCCAGCCCGATGCGATAGGCCTTCAGCACCGTGTTGCCGTTGAGCAGCAGCATCTGCCGCGCGCCCTTGTTGACGACGACCTGGGTCACGGGCGGGCCGGAATAGGTCTTGAACTTGCTGGGACCGCAGGCGGCAAGCCCCAGCAGAACCGCAAGTGCGACGATACGTCCCAGCCAGCCCATCATTGATCCGCGCCCCTCGATACGGTGTGTTTTGCGCCATTCTGCCCGTCCGACGCCTGCCGGGCAATGAGGCGAGCCTTCACGAAATCCTGATGCGATGCCCGCAGCGTGGCAGATTTGCCAAAGCCGCGACATCGCAGGGTTTTCCTGTTGCGGGAAAAATGCCGCCCGCTCATCATGCGCCCATGAACGACGAAGACGAACACCCCCAGCGCTACGGCCTGGTGAATGAGCTGCACGCCCGGCCCTCGCCGCGGCTCAAGGCGCCCTGCACCGCGGTATTCCTGGCGATCAAGGAACCGCGCGACGCGGCCAACCGCGACCGGGGCAGGGATGTCGCGCACCTTGCCGCGCTTTGCGCCCGGCACGGCGCGCCGCGCCCCGACACCAGCGCCGGGCATTACACGGCCCAGCTTGGCCGCCACCAGCTGCGCTGGGAAAGCCATACCGAGTTCGTCACCTATGCCGCCTTTGCGCCCGGCCTGCCGCCGCGCCCCTTCGATCCCTCGGCCGGGGCGATCTTTCCCGAGGACTGGCAGCATGACGCGCCCGGCAAGCGCATCGCGGCGGTGATGATCCAGGTCGATTTCCTGCCCGAGAACCCGGCCGACATCCTGCCGCGCCTGTCGGACTGGTTCGCGGCCGACAGCCTTGCCTCGGTCTGGGTGCTGGAGGAGGCGGCGGTGGTGGCCGGCGATTTCCGCATCGATCCTGCCGGCTGGATGCGCTTTGCGCTGTTCGTCAAGCCCGACACGCAGCCCGGCCGGATCGGGCGCATCGTGCAGCGGCTTCTGGACCTGGAGACCTATCGCGCCATGTCCATGCTGGGCCTTGGCCGCGCGCGCGACCTGACCCGGCAGCTCAATGCGCTGGATCCGCAGCTCAGCGACATCGTGCAGGGCATGAGCGACGAAAGCCGTCCGGCCGAGGCGGTGCTGCAAGACCTGCTTTCGGTCTCGACCCGGCTGGAAAGCGCGGCGACCCAGCATGCCTTCCGCTTTGGCGCCAATGCGGCCTATGAGGCCATCGTCATGGACCGCGTCGCCTCGCTGCGCGAGACGCGCTTCCTGGGTGGCCAGATGCTGACCGAGTTCATGGCCCGGCGCTATCTGCCGGCGATGCGCACCGCAAAATCGGCCGAAAAGCGGCTGGCCGCCATGCTGGACCGCAGCGAACGGGCGGGCGAGCTGCTGCGCACCCGCGTCGATGTCCAGCGTAGCGCCCAGAACCAGGAGCTGATGCAACGCATGGACCGGCGTGCCGACCTGCAATTGCGGCTGCAGCACACGGTCGAGGGGCTGTCTGTGGTGGCGATCAGCTATTACGCGGTCGGCCTGCTGGGCTATGCGCTATACCCGCTGGCCCATGCGCTGCATATCGACAAGGCGGTGCTGGTCGCCGCGCTGACCCCCATCGCCGTGCTTGGCGTCTGGCTGGGCATGCGGCGCATCCGGGCGCGGCTGCATGACGGCGGCCACTAGCGCCGGCAGCGCGTCTCGCCGATAAAGCCGCGAACCCCGAAGAAGGAGCGAATCGTGAGACATACCCTTTCCCTTTGCGCGCTTCTGGCCCTTGCGGCCTGCGGCGTGCCGCTGGTGCCCTTCGTCTGATGGCGGGGCGGCTTGAGATGTATGGCCTCGGCCATTGCTCGACCTGCCAGAAGGCGCAGGCCGAGCTGGAGGCCGCGGGCTGGCAGGTGGATTTCCGCGACGTGGCCAAGGCGCCGCTGGATCAGGACGAATGGCGGCGCATGATTGCCGAATTCGGCGAAAAGCTGGTGAACCGGGCCAGCCTGACCTGGCGCGGCATGTCCGAGGACGAGCGCGCCGGCACGCCCTTGCAGATGCTTTCGGCCAAGCCCTCGCTGATGAAGCGCCCGGCGATCGTCGAAGGCGACAAGCGGCTGCTGGGCTGGACCGCCAATGTGAAACGTGCGCTGGGGGTGGCGGCCTGAGCGCCGCCCCTAGACCACATAGCGGTCGCGGCGGTGGTTGATCGCGATCACCAGGTTCAGCACCAGCGCACCCAGGAAGGACCAGGCCACCGTCTGCCAGTCCCGCAGCATGAAGGCGCAGGCAAAGATGCAGGCGTCGAAGATCAGCTGCGTCCAGCCGGCGCGAAAGCCTGTCGCATCCTGCAAATACAGCGCGACGATGCCGATCCCGCCCAGCGAGGCGCCGTGCCGGAACAGCGCCAGCAGCGCCGAGCCGGTCAGGAAACCCACCAGCAGCGCCCCCACGGCCGGATGGACATGGCCGAATTGCAATGCCGGCGGCAGGATGGTGACCAGCACCGACATGGCCGCCACAGCGATGAAGGATTTCAGCATGAAGCCCAGCCCCAGCCGGCGATAGCCCAGCCAGTAGAAGGGCAGGTTCACCACGAAGAAGATCGGCGCGAAGCTCCAGCCCGTGGCATAGGAGATCAGGATCGCCAGCCCAGCCGTCTGGCCGGTGACGAAGCCCATATGGGTCAGCAGCAGCACGCCGGTCGCGGCCATGAAGCTGCCATAGGCCAGCCCCTGCGCGTCCTCGATCCGGCTGTGGCGTTTGGAAGGAATGTCGCTCATGCGCCTCTCTTGCCCGCGCCGGGCGGGACCGGCAAGGGGGGCTGCCCGGGGCAGATCAGCGCAGCGGCGCGACGTCGGGTCCGGTGGTTGTAGGGTCGGCGGTTGCGGTCGCGGCGGCGTCTTCGGGCAGGGTGGCGCGGTCGCTGATCGCATGGGTGAAGGCGCCGCGCGGTTCGCGGCGCAGCACCGAGCGCGGCCCGCCGGTGCGGAGGGTCTCGACCGTGCGGCGGTATCCGGCCTCATCCAGCGCACCGTCGGCGGCAAGAAGCCCGCCGATGCGACGCAGCATCCTGGCCTGCCGTTGCAAGGCGCCCGGGTCGGGATCGGGACCAAGGATCAGCCGGGCGCTGTCCTCGGGCTGCGCGACCGCCTCGCGCCAGCCGCGCATGCTGGCGCGCAGGAACCCTGACAGCCGTTCCTCGGCCTCGGGGGCGGCAAGCGTGCCGGCCAGGACGTAAAGCCCGTCCTCCAGCACTGCGGCGCCCTGGTCCTGCGGGTCGAGTTCGACCAGCCCCTCGTCCGGGGCCGGATCATAGCCAAGCGTGCTGATGCAGGCGGCCTGTTTCTGGCGCAGCATCTCGGTCCCCGGCCATTGCGCCAGCAATGCCACGCCGGACAGGCTGTCATCGGCCACCAATCCCAGCCGGTTCAGCCAGGCCAGCAGCGGATATTCCGTGCCGCCGAACCAGCTGCCGACGGTCTTGCCGCGCAGATCGGCGGCGCCTGCCACGCCCGCCTCGCGCCGACAGGTCAGCCGCAGCGCCGGCCGGGCGAAGATCTGCGCGATATTGACCACGGGCAGGCCGTTCTCGCGCGCGACCAGCGCGGTGGGCATCCATTCCACCGCCAGATCCGCCTCGCCCCGCGCCAGCGCCTCGAAGGGCGGGGTCGCGGGGTCGGCGGGGCGCAGCCGGACGGCCAGCCCTTCCTCGGCGTAATAGCCGCGCGCCTCGGCGATCAGGAATCCGGCGGATTCGGCCAGCGCCGGGCCGCGCAACTGCACGGTCAGCTGCTCGGCGCGCGCCGCCAGCGAGCCCAGCATCAGCAGCACTGCGGCCGGGATCAGCGATTTGGTCATCCATTTCATCGCCGGCCATGGTTAGACGGCCGGTGTCGGCACCGCAAGCCGTCGCACCCTGCACGATGCCGCGAGCGGCGGTCAGCCGCGCGAATAGACATCCTCGTAGCGCACGATATCGTCTTCGCCCAGATAGACGCCGGTCTGCACCTCGATCAGCACCATCGGCACCTTGCCGGGGTTTTCCAGCCGGTGGACCGCGCCCAGCGGCACATAGATCGACTGGTTCTCGGTCAGCAGGGTCACCGTCTCGTCAACCGTCACCCGCGCAGTGCCGGACACCACGATCCAATGCTCGGACCGATGGAAATGCGATTGCAGCGACAGGGCCGCGCCGGGATTGACGACGATGCGCTTGACCTGGAAGCGGTCGGCCAGCGCCAGCGTCTCGAACCAGCCCCAGGGGCGATGATCGCGCAGGAAATGCTCGGCCTGGCGGGCGCCCTTGGCCTTGAGCGCGCTGACCGCCTTGCGCACCTCCTGCGCGCGGTCCATGCTGGCCACCAGCACGGCGTCGTCGGTGGCCACGACCATCACGTCCCTGAGGCCGATGCCGACGACCTCGATCCCCTCGTCCTGCGCCCGCAACAGCACGTTGTCGCAGTCGATCGCGGTCGAGCGCCCATCCACCACGGCGCCGCGCTCGGCCGGTTCATCCCGCTGGATCTCGTGCCAGACCGCATCCCAGCCGCCCAGATCCGACCAATGGCCCGAATAGCGCACTACCGACAGGTTGCCGGCCTTTTCCAGCACGGCGTAGTCCACCGAGCGGTCCGGCAGCCCGTCCCAGGGCTCGGGCGCAAGCCGCAGGAAACCCAGGTCCATGCGCGCTTCGGTCAGCGCCGCCTGCACGGGGCCCAGATATTCCGGCGCATGGGTTTCGAAAGCCTCGACCATGGTGCGGGCGGCGAACAGGAAGATGCCTGCGTTCCACAGGAAATCGCCCTGAGCGATCATCCGTGCCGCATTCTCGGCATCCGGCTTTTCGACGAAGCGTTTCAGCACCAGTGGGCCTTCGCCGCCGTTGCCGCCCTCGGCCTCCATATAGCCATAGCCGGTCTCGGGGCGGGTGGGGGTGATGCCGAAGGTGACGATGCGGCCGGCCCGTGCCGCGGGCAGGCCCAGATCGACGGCGCGGCCGAATGCCTCGGTATCGGGCACGACATGATCCGACGGCGCGACCAGCAGCACGGCATCGGGGTCCGTCTCGGCCGCGCGAAGCGCCGCGGCAAGGATCGCGGGGGCGGTGTTGCGGCCCGAGGGCTCGATCAGGATCGCCGCCGGCGCGATGCCGATCTGGTCCAGCTGTTCGGCGACGATGAAGCGGAAATCGGCATTGGTCATCACCAGCGGCGCGCCGTAGCGCGGACCCGACAGGCGGCGGGCGGAGGCCTGGAACAGGCTGTCATCGCCCACCAGCGGGGCGAACTGCTTGGGAAAACTCTTGCGCGAGACGGGCCAAAGCCGGGTGCCCGAGCCTCCGGCCAGAAGAACAGGGGTGATCGTCATGAAAATCGCTCCATCGGCACGGGGCCGTTACCATACGCTTTCGTTATCCGGCGGCTTCCCTGCGCGCGCAAGTTGCGCAAAACGTCAGGATGCCCGGGATTGCGGTCGCAAATATGCCGCGCCGGGCCGTCAATAGCCGCGCGCCCGGTCCACCAGATGCAGAAGCGGCTCGTCCCGCATGGCGCGGCGCAGGTTCTCGGCCACGACCGGGGCGGCGCTGACCGGCCGGGTCTCGGCCGCGACATGGGGCGTGACGGTGACCCCGGGATGGGCCCAGAACGGGTGGTCGGGCGGCAGGGGCTCGCTGCGGAAAACGTCCAGCACGGCATGGCCCGGCCGGCCCTGGTCCAGCGCGGCCAGCAAGGCCCTCTCGTCGATCAGCGTGCCGCGCCCGGCATTGATCACCGTCGCGCCCTGCGGCAGCAGCGCCAGCCGGTCGGCGTCGAGCAGGTTGCGCGTCTCGGGCGTGTCGGGCAGCAGGCAGATCAGCACATCGGCGCGGCGCAGTGCCTCGGGCAGGGCCGCGCCGGCCAGAACCTCGATCCCCGGCACCGGGCGCCCCGATTGCGACCAGCCGGTAACGCGAAAGCCCAGACCCGTCAGCGCCGATGCCACCGCCCGGCCCAACTCGCCCATGCCCAGCACGGTCATGCCGCGCTCGCGTGCCAGCGGTGGGGTCAGGTGGTTGCGCCAGATGCGGTCCTGGGCATAGCGGTCCATGCCCAGATGCGCCCGCAGCGCCCAGCCGGCGCAATAGTCCACCATGCCCTGCGCCAGCCCCGGATCGACCATGCGGCAAAGCGGTTGGGTCAGGGTCGGATTGGTCACGATGCGCTCGACCCCGGCCCAGAGGCTTTGCACCAGCCGGGCGCGGGTGAAGGGCGTGAAATCCAGCACCGTGCCGTCCTCGGGATAGCCCGGCGCATAGATCAGCGCGTCGAAGCCGGCGGGATCGCCCTCGCGGCACAGCTCCATCTCGGGGCAGGCATCGCGCAGGGCGGGGGACCAGGCATCCCACAGCCGTGCGGGGGCGGCGAACAGGACCTTCATCGCCGCGCCTCAGCCCCGGGGGCGATGGACATGGGCCGATTGGACGATGCCAAAGGCCATCAACAGGATCATCAGCGAGGTTCCTCCGTAACTGACCAGGGGCAGGGGCGAGCCCTTGGCGGGCAGCATGCCCATCACCGTGGCCATGTTGATGGAAAAGTAAAGGAAGAACGTCCCGGCGATGCCGATGGTCAGCAGGCTGGCGAAGCGGTCGCGGTTGGTCAGCGCCGAATACATGCAGAACCCCAGGATCAGCACATAGAGCATCAGCAGGCTGAAGGCGCCGACGAAGCCGAATTCCTCGGCCAGCGAGGTGAAGATGAAGTCGGTGTGCTTTTCGGGCAGGAAGTTCAGCCGCGACTGCGTGCCCTGCATGAAGCCGCGCCCCGACCAGCCGCCCGATCCCAGCGCGATCTGCGCCTGCGCGATGTTGTATCCCGCGCCCAGTGGGTCCGAGCCCGGGTCGAGGAAGGTGTCGATGCGGCGGAACTGATAGTCGTGCAGTAGTTGCCAGTCGGTGCCGCGGCTTTCCATCACCGTGGTGACGCCGGCGACGACTATGGCGATGACGCCGGCGAAATACCACAGGCTGACGCCCGCCGCGAACATGACGATGCCGCCGCCGGCGACCAGCATGATCGAGGTGCCCAAGTCGGGCTGCATCAGCACCAGCCCGGTCGGCAGCAGGATCAGGATGACCGGGATCAGCACCCAGAACGGGCGCGAGACCTTTTCGACCGGCAGCCAGTCGTAATAGGCCGCCAGAGTCATCACGAAGGCGACCTTGGTCAGCTCGGACGGCTGGATGCGCACCGGCCCCAGCACCAGCCAGCGCTGCGCGCCCATGCCGACATGGCCGATCACCTCGACCAGCACCAGCAGGCCCACGCAGATCACATAGGAGGCCACCGAGATCGAGCGCCAGAACCAGATCGGCACGAAGGCCAGCGCGAACATCAGCACCATGCCGACGGCAAAGCGCTCCATCTGGGGGCCGGCCCATCTGTCGATATCGCCGCCCGAGACGGAATAGAGCATCAGAAAGCCGATGCAGCTGACGGCGGTGACCAGGAACACCAGCGGCCAGTTCAGGTGCAGGATCTTGCGCCAGCCCGTCGGCACCTGCGCGACGTGATAGTTCAGATAGCTCATGCGTCAGGCCCTCGCGCGGCCCTCGCCCTTGCGGGCCGAGGGGGTCAGGTTCATGCGCGACCATATTTTCTGGACCTTGGCGCGTTCGCTCTCGGGATAGGCGGTCAGCGGCGGCAGCCCGTCCGCCAGTGCGTAAAGCAGGATGTCGCGGGCGATGGGCGCAGCCACGGCCGAGCCGCCGCCGCCATGCTCGACCACCAGCGAAACCGCATAGCGCGGCCTGTCATAGGGCGCGAAACAGACGAAAAGCGCGTGGTCGCGGCGGTTCCAGGGCAGTTGTTCGTTCGAGATCACGCCGCGCGCGCGTTCGGCGGCGGTGATGTTGCGCACCTGGCTGGTGCCGGTCTTGCCCGCCATCTGCCATTCCGGCGCGATGATGCGCGCCCGCCGCGCGGTGCCGCGGCTGCCGTTCATCACCGCATCCATGCCTGCCCGTGCCGTGCGCAGGTTCAGCGGGTTGATGTCGAGTTCGGGCCATTCCGGCACCGGCTCGGGCTGGCCGTCGATGGCGCGCACCAGCCGCGGGGAGACCGCGCGTCCCGTCGCGACCCGCGCCGTCATCACCGCCAGTTGCAGCGGCGAGGCCAGCACGTAGCCCTGGCCGATCGAGGCGTTCAATGAATCGCCGACCTGCCATTCCTGGTCGTAGCGGGCCCGTTTCCAGGCGCGGTCCGGGGCGATGCCCTCGGCGATGGCGGACATGGGCAACTCATGGCGCACGCCGATGCCCAGCTTGCGCGCCATGGCAGCGATGCGGTCGATGCCGACGCGCTGCGCCAGCTCGTAATAATAGACGTCGCAGGAATGTTCCAGGCTGCCCAGGGCATCGACCATGCCGTGGCCGCCGCGGCTCCAGCAATGGAAACGCCGCCCGGCGACCTGGGTATAGCCGGGGCAATAGAAGCGCGAGCCGGCATTGATCACGCCCGCCTCCAGCCCGGCCAGAAGCGTCACCATCTTGAAGGTCGAGCCGGGAGGATAGACGCCCTGCACGGTCTTGTCGGCCAGCGGCCGGTGGTCGTGGTTCATCAGCGCCCGGTAATCCGGCCCCGAGATGCCGCGCACGAACTTGTTCGGATCGAAGACCGGCGAGGAGGAGATCGCCAGGATGTCGCCATTCGTGACATCGATCACCACCGCGGCGGCGCTTTCGCTGCCCAGCCGCTGGGTGGCGAAATTCTGCAGGCCCGCATCCAGCGTGGTCTGGACCGTGGCGCCCTGCTGGCCCTCTTGCCGCGACAGCTCGCGCATCTCGCGCCCGGCGCTGTTCACCTCGACCCGGCGCGAACCGGCCTTGCCGCGCAGAGGTTCCTCCAGCTTCGCCTCCATGCCGACCTTGCCCAGCTGGAACTCGGGCAGGCGCAGCACCGGGTCGGGGTTCTCGATCTTCGAGAGGTCGTAATCCGAGACCGGGCCGACATAGCCCAGCACATGCGCGAAATCGCCGGCGCGCGGATAGCTGCGCGACAGCCCGGCCTCGGGCGTGACGCCGGGCAGGGCAGGGGCGTTGAGCGCGATCGAGGAAAATTCGGCCCAGCTCAGCCGGTCGGCGACCAGAACCGGGGTGACGGCGCTGCGCTTGCGGATCTCTTCCAGGATATCGGCGACCTGGCGGTCGCTCATCGGGATGATGTGACGCAGCCGCGCGATCACGGCCGAGACGTCGCCCGCCTCCTCGCGGGTCAGGGTGACGCGATAGTTCTGCTCGTTCCCCGCGATGATGGTGCCGTGGCGGTCCAGGATCAGCCCGCGCGCCGGTGGCAGCAGCCGGATCTTGATCGAGTTGCCGTCCGACAGCATGCGGTATTCGTCGGCATGCTCGACCTGCATCGAGCGCAGCTTCAGCCCCAGCGCCGAGACGACCGCCGCCTGGATCGCGCCCAGCATCAGCACCCGGCGGGTGATCAGGCGGCCGCTTTCGACGATTTCGCGTTCCGACTTGCGCATGGCTCAGCGATGCCTCGTGTCTCGTTCGACGCGGCCCCGCGGCAGGCCAAGCGCCCAGCCGGCAAGTCCCGCGACCAGCGGATAGGCGGCAACCGTCGCGATGAATTGCAGGATTACCTGCCCAAGCGGCGGCAGGGGCAGGAAAAAGATCGCCAGCAGGACGCGGTTCGCCACCATCATCAACGCCAGAAGCATCGCCACCCGCAGCCATTCAACCATGAAAGGCAGTTCACGCCAACGCTGCTCGCGCTTTCTTGCGGCCTCGGTGCCGATCACGGCCAGCGCGGCGCCCAGGCCGATGGGGCGCATCAGCAGGATGTCCTCGATCAGGAACAGCGCGGCGATGGTCAGGACCGGCACCTGTTCGGGGCGGCGCAGCACCCAGACCAGCACCAGGCACAACGCCAGGTCCGGTCCCGGCCAGCCGATGCGGCCCGGCGCCAGCGGCAGAAGCCGCCAGAACAGGATCGCCAGGAACAGCGCCACGAACAGCGCCTGTCCCAGGATCCGCTGGCGGCCGGCGGGCTCAATCATCTGCGTCCCCGTTCCCGGCCTCGGCGGCCTGCGGATCGGCCAGCGGCGGCATGGGCGGGCCGATGAACTCGGTCGCCGGGGGCGGGATCAGCAGCCCGGTATCGGCCAGTTGCTCGGCCGGATGGCTGCGCAGCACGCGCAGGAATTCCAGCCGGCCGTAATCGGCGGCCAGCCGCACCCGCAGCCGGCCGTCGCTGGCCAGTGCCACCTGGCCCACCGGCAGGCCCGGCGGGAACACGCCTCCGTCGCCCGAACTGACCACCCGGTCGCCGGGACGCAGGTTTTCCGGGCTTTCGATGAAGTCCAGCGCCGGCAGGGTGGTGTTGTCCCCGGTCAGCAGCGCATGTTGCCCCGAGGGCAGGATGGTCACCGGGATGCGACTGGAGGGATCGGTCAGCAGCATCACCCGGCTGGTGGTCTGCCCCACGCCCGAGATGCGCCCGACCAGCCCCAGCCCGTCCATGGTCGCCCAGCCGTCGACGATGCCGTCGCGCGCGCCCACGTTCAGCAGCACCGATTGCCGGAAGGCCGTGCCGCTGTCGGTCAGCACCACGCCCGAGACCGAGGTCAGCGCCGGGTCGATCCTCACATTGTTCTGCGCCAGCAGCTTGGCGTTTTCCTGCTCGAGCTGAACCGCGGCCTCTTTCCAGGCCGACATCTTCTGCAACTCGCGGCGCAATTCCTGGTTCTGCTCGTAGAGCCGGGCATAGGACTGGAACCCCGCCACCATGCGCGAGACCTTGGTCACCGGCGCCATCACCCAGTCGAAGCTGGGCACGAAGCGGTCGATGAAGGCCGCGCGCATCCGTTCGGCCCTGGGGCTGTCGATCTGCCAGAACAGGAACACCGCCAGCAGCACCAGCACCAGCAGCGAAACCAGGATGCGGCGGACCGGAGCCGCGTAATCTGGGCCCTTGCGCGCCATGGGCCGAACCCGCTCAGCTGTCGTAGTCGATCACGTGGCGCAGCTGCTTTTCGAACTCCAGCGCCTTGCCGGTGCCAAGCGCCACGCAGCTCATCGGCTGGTCGGCCAGGCTGATCATCAGCCCGGTCTGCTCGCGCAGCGCCAGGTCCAGCTCGCCCAGCATGGCGCCGCCGCCGGTCAGCATCACGCCCCGGTCGACGATATCGGCGGCCAGGTCGGGCGGCGTCGCCTCCAGCGCCACCATCACCGCCTCGCAGATCTGCTGCACCGGCTCGGCCAGCGCCTCGGCGACCATGGCCTGGGTGATCTCCATCTCCTTGGGAATGCCGTTCAGGAGGTCGCGGCCGCGCACCATGATCGTGGCGCCGCGCCCGTCGTCGGGCATGCGGGCGGTGCCGATGCTGGTCTTGACCCGCTCGGCGGTGGATTCGCCGATCAGCAGGTTGTGGTTGCGGCGCAGGTAGTTGATCAGCGCATCGTCCATGCGGTCGCCGCCGATGCGGACCGAACGCGCATAGACCACGTCGCCCAAGGACAGCACCGCGACCTCGGTGGTGCCGCCGCCGATATCGACGACCATGCTGCCGGTCGGCTCGGTGATCGGCATGCCGGCGCCGATGGCGGCCGCGATCGGCTCGGCGATCAGCCCGGCGCGGCGCGCCCCGGCCGACAGCACCGACTGGCGGATGGCGCGCTTTTCGACCGGCGTGGCGCCATGGGGCACGCAGACGATGACCTTGGGCTTCGAGAAGCTGGTGCGCTTGAACACCTTCTTGATGAAATGCTTGATCATTTCCTCGGCGCTGTCGAAATCGGCGATGACGCCCTCGCGCATCGGCCGGATCGCCTCGATGCTGCCGGGCGTGCGGCCCAGCATCAGCTTGGCGTCCTCGCCCACGGCCAACACCTGCTTCTTGCCGTCCTTGACGTGATAGGCGACGACCGAAGGCTCGTTCAGGATGACGCCCTTGCCCTTGACATAGATCAGCGTGTTCGCGGTCCCGAGGTCGATCGCGATATCGGTGGAAAACAACCCGCCAAAGGCCATGTGAACTACCCCTTCCGCCGTCCCTGCCATGACGGCCGTTTCTGCCGTCCTTTTGCGAACGGCCATTGCCCGATTGCCCCGGCGAGTCGCCCCGTCGAAGGTGCTGGACATATAGGCCGAGCCCGGGCGCGGGGAAACCGGAAAAATGATGCGTCCCGTCCTGCGGGCCGGCGATCCGGGGCACGGGCCCCGCCGCTTGACCGGATGCTGCGGCTTGCTAGGCTGCCGCCGGTTCTGGTCGTGGTGAAAGGTGCAGGGTTTGCGGGACGAAATCGTTGGGATCTGCCGGTTTTCCTTTCTGGGCCGCTGCGATTGGGCCGGAACCGCGGCGCAGGGCGGCGACATCGCCGATCTGATGGCACGGCGCCGCGCCATGCTTTACGCGCCCGAGCGGCTGGAGCGCCGCTTTGCCGCGTTCGAGGCGCTTTGCCTGCCTTCGGTCAGGGCGCAGACCGACCCGGATTTCCGTTTCTGGCTGCTGACCTCGCCCGAGATGCCGCGCCCATGGCTGGACCGGCTGCGCGATCTTTGCGCGGGCGTGGCGCAGATCCGGCTGATCGTCTCGGACAAGCGCGAGACGGTGAACGCGCTGCGCGAGCCCCTGCGCGAGGCGGCCGAGGCCGCGGGCCGGCCGGTGATCCAGTTCCGCGTCGACGACGACGATGCCTTCAGCCGCCATCACGTCGCCCGCATCCGCCGCCATGCCCGGCGCTTTTCCGACCTGCCGGCCTTCGCCATCAGCTTTCCGCAGGGGCTGGTCATGGGCAGCTACGAAGGCGAGCCGATCAGCTATTGGCGCGCGCACCAGCCGTTTCTGGGCGCCGGGGCGGCGGTGCGCATGCGCGGGCCGGGGCGCTGCATCTATGCCTACAACCATTTCCAGCTGCCCAAATATTTCCCGGCTTTTACCGATGTGGACGGCCTCGGCTATGTGCAGACCCGCTGGGACGAGGGCGATTCCGTCGCCACCATCGTCGCCAGGTTCCCGAAATGGTTCCAGCAGCTCGGCCCGGCCGAATTCCAGCGCGAACTGGCCGAGGACTTCCCCTTCCTGCAAGGCATCGACCTTGGCTTCGTGGAACGCAAAGGGGCGGCCTGAGCGCCGCCCCTTGTCCGTGGTTTCGCAGGAGATCAGTGCGAATACATGCTGACCTGCTTGGCATCGGCGCCTTCGCCGACCATGTCGCGGCGCACCTTCAGCCGGTTCAGCGCCCCGACATAGGCCTTGACGCTGGCCAGGATGGTGTCGGTGTCCGAGGCCTGGCCGGTGGCGATGCGGCCCTCTTCCTCCATGCGCACGCTGACGGTGGCCTGGGCATCGGTGCCCTCGGTCACGGCATGGACCTGATAGAGCTGCAGACGCGCCCGATGCGGCCAGATCGCCTTGACGGCGTTGAAGCAGGCATCGACCGGACCGTCGCCCTCGGCATGGACGGTCTGCTCCTCGCCGCCGACCAGCATGGTCAGGTCGGCCGATTGCCCGTCGCTGCCGCAGACGACGCGCAGATGCTTGACCTGCAGATGGTCGTCCTCGGTATTCGTGGCTGCATCCTGGACCAGCGCGACCAGGTCGTCGTCATAGACTTCCTTCTTGCGGTCGGCCAGCGCCTTGAAGCGGATGAAGACATCCTTCAGCTGGTTGTCGCCCAGCTCATAGCCCAGATCCTTCAGCTTGGCGCGCAGCGCGGCGCGCCCGGAATGCTTGCCCATGGCGATATTGGCCTCGTTCAGGCCGATATCGGCGGGCTTCATGATCTCGAAGGTCTCGACATTCTTCAGCACGCCGTCCTGGTGGATGCCGGATTCGTGCAGGAAGGCGTTCTTGCCGACCACCGCCTTGTTCGGTTGCACGAGGAAGCCCGAGGCTTGCGAGACGCGCCGCGACAGGCCCATGATCTTGGTGGTGTCGATGCCGGTCGTATAGGGCATGATGTCGTGGCGCACCTTCAGCGCCATCACCACCTCCTCCAGCGCCGTGTTGCCGGCGCGTTCGCCCAGGCCGTTGATGGTGCATTCGACCTGGCGCGCACCCGCCTCGACCGCGGCCAGAGAGTTCGCCGTCGCCATGCCCAGGTCGTTGTGGCAATGCGTGGCGAAGACGACGGTATCGGCGCCCGGCACCCGTTCCAGCAGCATGCGGATCAGCGCGGCGGATTCGCGTGGCGCGGTATAGCCGACGGTATCGGGGATGTTGATGGTGGTCGCGCCGCATTTGATCGCGATCTCGACCACGCGGCACAGATAGTCGTGCTCGGTCCGGGTGGCGTCCATGGCCGACCATTGCACGTTGTCGCACAGGTTGCGGGCATGGGTCACGGTGTCGTGGATGCGCTCGGCCATCTGGTCCATGTCCAGGTTGGGGATGGCGCGGTGCAGCGGCGAGGTGCCGATGAAGGTGTGGATGCGCGGCTTCTGCGCATGCTTCACCGCCTCCCAGCAGCGGTCGATATCGGGAAACTGCGCCCGTGCCAGGCCGCAGATCACCGAGTTCTTGGCGCGCCTGGCGATCTCGGAGACAGCGGTGAAATCGCCTTCCGAGGCGATGGGGAAACCGGCCTCGATGATATCGACGCCCATCTCGTCCAGCATCTCGGCGATGTCCAGCTTTTCGGTATGGCTCATGGTGGCGCCGGGCGATTGCTCGCCGTCGCGCAGGGTGGTGTCAAAGATCAATACGCGGTTCAGATCGGTCATTTCGGGAATCCTTCTTCATGCTCGCAGGGGTCCGGGCACGAACCTGACTGAGCGGCGGCCCGGAGACCCGCTCAGCGCAGCGTAAGAAGAAGGAGACCGCGGGGATTCACGGCAGGGCGCGCGCGGTCTTGCGCGTGCCGGGCCGTGGCAATGATCTGCTGCATCCGAGTCATGGCGCGGACTATAAGACCCGCGCCACCGGCTTGAAAAGACGAAAAACACGCTGCCGCAGCAATTTCCCGCCCCGAAGCCCGCAGGGGCGATGCCGCCCCGCACCGCCCCCCGGATTTCTTCGTTCTTCAAATACTCATGCGACCGTGCCGGCGGCGGGGCGACTCAAAGCGCGCGCCAGCCGATGTCGCGGCGGCAGAATCCCTCGGGCCAGTCGATGGCATCCACCAGCGCATAGGCGCGCGCATGCGCCTCGGCCAGCGTCGAGCCGCGCCCTGTCGCCGCCAGAACCCGCCCGCCGGTGGCGACGATCTGCCCGTCCCGCCGCGCCGTCCCGGCATGGAAGACCATGCGGAAGCTGTCCTCGGGCAGCGCATCGAGCCCGCGGATCGCGCTGCCCTTCTCATAGGCGCCGGGATAACCCTTCGCGGCCAGCACCACGGTCAGGGCATGGTCCTGGGCCCAACTGACCGTCATGTCGCCCAGCCGGCCCTCGGCGCAGGCCAGGATCAGGTCCAGCGCCTGCGCGCCCAGCCGCATCATCAGCACCTGGCATTCCGGATCGCCGAAGCGGACGTTGTATTCCACCAGCCGCGCCCGGCCGTGTTCGATCATCAGCCCGGCATAGAGCACGCCCTGGAACGGCGTGCCGCGCCGCGCCATCTCGGCCACGGTGGGGCGCACGATCTGCTCCATCACCTGGTCCTGGATCGCCTGGGTCAGCACCGGGGCAGGGGAATAGGCCCCCATGCCGCCGGTATTCGGCCCGGTATCGCCGTCAAAGGCGCGCTTGTGGTCCTGCGCCGTGCCGATGGGCAGGCAATCCTTGCCGTCGCAAAGGACGAAGAAGCTCGCCTCCTCGCCGGCCATGAATTCCTCGATCACCACCTCGGCGCCGGCCTCGCCGAAGGCACCGCCGAAAGCGTCATCCACTGCGGCGATGGCCTCGGCCTCGGTCATGGCGACGGTCACGCCCTTGCCGGCGGCCAGCCCGTCCGCCTTGACGACGATGGGTGCGCCCTGTGCGCGGATATAGGCCCGCGCCGGTTCGGCCGCGTCGAAACGCGCCCAGGCGGCGGTCGGGGCGCCGCAGGCGTCGCAGACCTCCTTGGTGAAGCTTTTCGATGCCTCCAGCATCGCCGCCGCCCTGGACGGCCCGAAGGCCAGGATGCCCGCTGCGCGCAATTCGTCGGCGACGCCGGCGGCCAGCGGCGCCTCGGGGCCGATCACCACCAGGTCGATGGCGTTCTCCTCGCAAAAGCCGATCACGGCGGGGCCGGACAGGATGTCCAGATCCGCCAGCCGCGCCAAGGGTTCCATTCCGGCATTGCCGGGCGCGACGAACAGCCGGTCGCATTTCGGGTTCTGCCGGATCGCCCAGGCCAGCGCATGTTCGCGCCCGCCGCTGCCGAGGATCAGGATGTTCATGCGGAAAAGGCCCCCTTGCGAATGTCTGGCGACTTCTAGGAACTGGTCCGGCCCGGATCAATCCCCAAGAATCCGGCCTTGATCCCGTCCGCCCCCCGCGCCACAACCGATGGCATGGAGCTTTTCGAAGACACGCCCGCCAGCAATGCGCATGAATTCACCGTCTCGGAGATCTCGGGGGCGGTGAAGCGCGTGCTCGAGGGCGAGTTCGGCCGCGTCCGCGTGCGCGGCGAGATCGGCCGCGTCTCGCGCCCCTCGTCCGGGCATCTCTATTTCGATCTCAAGGACGACCGCGCCGTGATCGCCGCCGTGACCTGGAAGGGGCAGGCCGCGCGCCTGTCCACCCGCCCCGAGGAGGGGATCGAGGTCATCGCCACCGGCCGGCTGACCACGTTCCCCGGCCAGTCGAAATACCAGCTGATCGTCGAGGAGATCGAGCCCGCCGGTGCCGGCGCGCTGATGATGATGCTGGAGAAACGCCGCAAGGCGCTGGCGGCCGAAGGGCTGTTCGACGAATCGCGCAAGCGCCCGCTGCCCTACCTGCCGCGGGTGATCGGCGTGGTGACCTCGCCCTCGGGCGCGGTGATCCGCGACATCCTGCACCGGCTGCGCGACCGTTTTCCGACGCATGTGCTGATCTGGCCGGTGGCGGTGCAGGGCGAGGGCTGCGCGCCGCAGGTCACTGCCGCGATCCGGGGCTTCAACGCGCTGCCTTCCGACGGGCCGCTGCCCCGCCCGGACCTGATCATCGTCGCGCGGGGCGGCGGCAGCCTCGAGGATCTTTGGGGTTTCAACGAGGAGGCCGTGGTCCGTGCCGCCGCGGACAGCCTGATCCCGCTGATCTCGGCCGTGGGGCACGAGACCGACACGACGCTGATCGACTTTGCCTCGGATCGCCGCGCGCCCACGCCCACCGCCGCCGCCGAGATGGCGGTTCCGGTGCGCGCCGAACTTGCCGCACGCCTGACCGAGATCCAGGCCCGGTTGATGCGTGCCGCCCAGACCCGCAACCAGCGCCAGCGCCAGCGGCTGAGCGATCTGGGCCGCGCGCTTGGCCGGCCGCAGGCGCTGACCGCCCCGGCGCGGCAGCGGTTCGACCTGTTCGCCGAGCGGCTGGAACCGGCGCTGCGCGGTTTCGTGCGCGCCCGCCGCGACCGGCTGAACGCGCTGCCGCTGTCGCTGTCGGCCTTGCGCGCCATGCTGCGCAACCGGCGCGATGCACTGCAGGCGCAGGCGCAGCGGCTGCCGCTGTGCCTCGCGCGGCTGGGCCAGCGCCGGTCCGAGCGGCTGACCGACCTGGGTAGCCGGCTGGAGCGCGCCCGGGCGCGGATGCTGGCAGATGCCGCGCGCCAGATCGTTCGCGACCGCGGCACGCTGGACCGGCTGGCGGCAAGGCTTTCCGCCGCGGGGGGGCGCTTGCTGGCACCGCGGCGCGATGCGCTGGAACGGCTCGACCGATTGCGCCAGACGCTGGGCTATCGCGAAACCCTGCGTCGGGGCTTTGCCGTCGTGCACGGACCTTCGGGCCTGTTGACCCATGCGGCCGAGGCGGCGCAGACCCCGCGCTTCGAGATCGAGTTCCTGGATGGCCGCATGGCTGCGCGTCCCGACGCGCCACCGGCCAAGCCCGCCCGCAAGCCGCGCGAGCCCAAGGGCCAGAAATCGCTTTTCTAGGCCGTCCCGCCGCAGGGCGGGGCGTTGCCGGCTTGGGCGGGCTGCGCGAAACTGCCGCTTGGCCGGGGCTTTTCTCTCGCGGCGCAATGACCTATCTGCGACGGGAAGCGCAAGGAAGGCACCCATGGCCAAGATCACTTATATCGAGCACAACGGCACCGTCCACGAAATCGACGTCAAACCCGGCATGACCGTGATGGAGGGCGCGCGCGACAACGGCGTGCCCGGCATCGATGCGGATTGCGGCGGCGCCTGCGCCTGCTCGACCTGCCATGTCTATGTGGCCCCGGAATGGGTGGACCGGCTGCCGCCCCGAGACCCGATGGAAGAGGACATGCTGGATTTCGCCTGGCAGCCCGATCCGGTGCGTTCGCGGCTGACCTGCCAGATCAAGGTGACGCCGGAACTCGACGGGCTGGTGGTGAACCTGCCCGAACGCCAGATCTGAGCGGGGCCGCGCTCAGGCCTTTTCCTTGGCCGTGGGCGCATTGGCCCGGACCAGGTTGTCCATGAACTTGGCGAAGATCCGTTCGGCGAGTTCGCGGGTCGAGCGGGTATCGCCGTCGAACCACGGGTCGGTGCTGCGGGTCAGGAACATCATGTTCCCGCCCTTGACCAGGCAATGCAGCATCATGGTCGAGATGTCGATATCGGTATCCTCGGACAGGATGCCGAGCCGCTGCGCCTCGGTCAGCTTGCGGTGATAGAGGTCGCGCATCGAACTGGCATAGCGGTGCAGCGTGCCGCCGGGCCGGATCGGGCCGTTCAGCCCGTCGACCAGGAACCGGAACAGCGTCGGGTTGCTTTCGGCCCAGTCCAGATAGCTGTGCGCGATCGAATGCATCTGCTCGATCGGGTCGCTGGTATTGGCGGCGATCACGCCCTGGCGCAGCGCATCGTTCAGCAGCGTGACGGCGTGATAGACCAAGCCCTCATGCAGCTCTTCGGTCGAGCTGAACATGCTTCTGATCTCATCCTCGTTCGCCTCGACGTATCGGGCAAGTTCGCCCGGGTCAGAGGGAAGCCGCCCAGTCTCCTCCAGATGCTTCTGGGCGGCAAAAATCACGCTCTGATAAATATTTCCCCGGCCTTCCATCAGCCGCTCCCAAAGCCAATTCGTCCCAAGCCTAGCAGAGTTTCGCCAATGCGAAAGTCTGCAATCCATCGGCGTTGAAATTAGTTCAGCCTTCGCTGCGGGACTGGCGCTTGCGCTCGTGCGGGTCCAGATAGCGCTTGCGCAGGCGGATGCTTTTGGGCGTCACCTCGACCAGTTCGTCATCGTCGATATAGGCGATGGCCTCTTCCAGCGACATGCGCACCGGGGGCGTCAGGCGCACCGCCTCGTCCGTGCCCGAGGCACGCACGTTGGTCAGCTTCTTGCCCTTGAGCGGGTTCACCTCCAGGTCGTTGTCGCGCGAATGCTCGCCGATGATCATGCCCTGGTAGACCTGCTCCTGCGCGCCGATGAACATCTTGCCGCGCTCTTCCAGGTTCCACAGCGCATAGGCTACGGAAACCCCGTCCTCCATCGAGATCAGCACGCCCTGGCGCCGACCCTGGATCGCGCCCTTGTAGGGCGCCCAGCTGTGGAAGATGCGGTTCAGCACGCCGTTGCCGCGGGTGTCGGTCATGAACTCGCCCTGGTAGCCGATCAACCCGCGCGAGGGCACATGCGCGACGATGCGGGTCTTGCCGTGGCCGGCGGGCTTCATCTCGACCAGGTCGCCCTTGCGGGCCCCGGTCAGCTTGTCGATCACCGCGCCGGTATATTCGTCGTCGACATCGATGATGGCTTCCTCGATCGGCTCGTGGCGCACGCCGTCGATATCGCGGAAGATTACCCGCGGGCGCGAGATCGACAGCTCGAATCCCTCGCGACGCATGTTCTCGATCAGCACGCCCATCTGCAATTCGCCGCGGCCCGAGACGACGAAGGCGTCGCCGCCCGGCGTGTCCTCGACCTTGATCGCGACATTGGTCTCGGCCTCTTTCATCAACCGCTCGCGAATCACCCGCGACTGCACCTTGTTGCCGTCGCGGCCGGCCAGCGGGCTGTCGTTGATGCCAAAGGTGACGCTGATCGTCGGCGGGTCGATGGGCTGGGCGGGCAGGGCGGTCTCGACCTCGAGCGCGCAGAGCGTATCGGCCACCGTGGCCTTGGACATGCCGGCGATGGTGACGATATCACCCGCCACCGCTTCGTCGATCGGCTGCTGGGTCAGGCCGCGGAAGGCCAGAACCTTCGAGACGCGGAACTGCTCGATGCGCTCGCCGTCGCGCGACAGCGCCTTGATCGTGTCGCCGGCCTTGGCGCGGCCGGCCTCGACCCGGCCGGTCAGGATGCGGCCGATGAAGGGGTCGGCGCCCAGCGTGGTCGCCAGCATCCGGAAGGGTTCGTCCTGGCGCGAGATCTGCCGGGGCGCCTCGACATGGCGCAGCACCAGGTCGAAAAGCGCCGACATGTCCTTGCGCGGTCCCTCCAGCGTCTCGTCGGCCCAGCCGCCGATGCCCGAGGCGTAAAGATGCGGGAAATCAAGCTGTTCGTCGCTGGCCCCCAGGTTCGCGAACAGGTCGAACACCTCGTCCAGCGCCTTGTCCGGGTCGGCGGCGGGCTTGTCGACCTTGTTCAGGACCACGATGGGCCGCAGCCCCAGGGCCAGCGCCTTGGAGGTCACGAACTTGGTCTGCGGCATGGGACCTTCCGCCGCATCGACCAGCAGGCAGACTCCGTCCACCATGCTCAGGATGCGCTCGACCTCGCCGCCGAAATCGGCGTGGCCGGGGGTGTCCACGATGTTGATGCGGGTGCCCTTCCACTCGACCGAGGTCGCCTTGGCCAGGATGGTGATGCCGCGCTCGCGCTCGATGTCGTTGCTGTCCATCACGCGCTCGGCCACGGCCTGGTTTTCGCGGAAACTGCCCGACTGCTTCAATAGCTGGTCGACCAGCGTGGTCTTGCCATGGTCGACGTGGGCGATGATCGCGATATTGCGGATGTCCATATGGGGCCTTTTTCAGAATTTGCGCCTCCGGTAACGCAGAGGGGCGCGAAAGGCCAGCGTCAATCGCAAATGACGTCAGCGCAGGCCCAGAAGGCCCAGGATGAACAGCACCACGACGACAAGGCCGACAAGATAGATGATCGAGTTCATGGCAATTCCTCCCCTGGGCCTGCCGAAGCGGGAAATCCGTCCGGTCGCGGTCTGGCGCATGGAAAACCCGCCAGGGCCGCCAAGGTTCCGGCCCGGCGCCGGTCAGCCGTCCTGCCGGGCCAGCGATTCGAGCAGCGGCCGCACCCCCGCAAGGTCGTAGCCGGCCCGCGCCGCGGTCTGGAGCAACTCCTCGATCGGCTCTTGCCCGGCGCGCGCCAGCGCCCAAAGCACGGTCGAGCGATTGCCCGAACGGCAATAGGCCAGCTTGGGGCCGGGCGAGGCCAGCGCCTCGGCCTGGGCGGTGATCATCTGCGGCGTGATCTGGCCCGGGGTGAAGGGGTTGAAGTGGTATTCCAGTCCCGCCGCCTCGGCCGCCGCGCGCATGGCCTCGTGATCCTCGTCCGGGCCGACCTCCTCGTCGGGGCGGTTGTTGATCAGCACGCGAAAGCCGGCCTCGGCCAGTGCCGGCAGATCCTCGGGACGGATCTGGGCCGCAACGGCCAGATCGGGGGTCAGTTGTCGCAGGTCCATGCGGAACTCCTTGGACTTCGGGTCGCGCCGGGATGGCGGCATGGGGCGACGGATCGTTCCGTTTCGCCCGGCTGTCAAGCGTTGCCGCGCCCGGACGGAGCTAGCCGACGGCCGAAGTCTCCTCGACCAGCAGGGGCAGGTGGGCGAAATCGTCGAACGTGCCATGATGCGCCATCTGCTCGACCGGAGTCTTGCGATAGCCGTGGGTGAACAGCAGGAAGGGCACGCCGGTATTGCTGGCGCATTCCTCGTCGAATTCGCTGTCGCCGACATAGACCCCGCGCGGCTTCAGGGGATCGGCGCCCAGCCCGGCGAAGGCCGCGCGCAGCGGCGCCGGATCGGGCTTGCGCTGGGGCAGGGAATCGCCGCCCACCACCGCGCCGAACAGCCGCGCGATGCCGAAATGGTCCAGGATCGCCCGCGTCGGCCCCAGCGGCTTGTTGGTGCAGAGCCCCAGCGGATAGCCGCGGTCGGCCAGTATCCCCAACGCCTCGGCGACATTGGGATAAAGCCGGGTCAGGCCGGTGGCGTCGTGATAGCGGGTCATGAACGAGGCGACCAGGTCGCGATGCGCCTCGGCCGGCAGCCCGGTCGTGCCGATGACTCGCCGCCACAGCAGATCGACGCCGCCGCCGACGAAGCCGCGCACCTGATCGAGCGTCAGCGGAGCCACGCCGTGCAGGCGCAAGACCGCGTTCACGCAGGCATGGATGTCGGGCACGCTGTCGATCAGCGTGCCGTCAAGATCGAAAACCACGGGGCAGGGGGCAAAGCAGATGTTCATTCACGCCTTCCATTTGATCGAGCAGCCCATCGAGGCCACCTGTTCGCGCGGGCCCTGCCCGGTCTGGGCGATCTGCGCCATGGCCTCGAACAGTTCGCGCCGGGCGTCCGGCGGCGCCGGATTGCGGCCCGAGGCGTCCAGCCGGCCGCGATACTGCAATTCGCCCGCGGCATTGTAGCCGAAGAAATCCGGCGTGCATTCGGCGCCATAGGCGCGCGCGACATCCTGGCTTTCGTCGTAGAGATAGGGAAAGGTGAAGCCGTGCCTTTCGGCCTCGAGCTTCATCTGTTCGGGCGCGTCCTGCGGATATTCGGCGACGTCGTTGGCCGAGATCGCCACGACGCCTACGCCCAGCCCCTGCAATTCGGCGGCGTCGCGCCGGATGCGGTCGATGACGGCCTGCACATAGGGGCAATGGTTGCAGATGAACATGACCAGCGTGCCGCTCGGCCCGGCGATGTCGCTGAACGAGAACATGCGCCCATCGGGATCTGGCAATGTGAAGTCCGGCGCCTTGGCGCCGAAATCGCAAACCGGAGGACGAACGGCCATGAAATCTCCTTGCTCGTGATTGCCGCTTGGTCTTGCGGGTGGTGGCTGCGGAAATTGCGGTGGATTCGTTTCGCAGACTATGCTGTGGGACAGAGGAAAGGAAGTGCTTGCGCCCGGGTGGGATGATTGGTTGGCGGTTGATGTTCAGTATATTACATAATCCCGGTTATCGGTATTATCCAACTGTAAGATGCCCCGGCCGCCAGGATAACCGCGGATTCTGAAGATTTCAGCGGATCGCCATCGTGCCGGGTTGCGCGACCAGTCCAGCAATGGGCGGATCTGTTGGCCGGCCTCGCTCTGGACCGCAGCCTCGCAACACCTGCCGATCCGCACCCATTCGGCCGGATCCCGGACCCCGGGCCCCGGGCATCGTTGCTCCCACCTGAAACAGAAGATCCAACCCGGCAGTGCTTCCGTCCGCGATCTGTTGGTGCGGACGCGCCGTCAGGGCGTGCCGCAGCGAAAGCCCTTGTGACCGGCTGTTTCTCTTTCCCGGCCAAGAGCAAGGAAATCCCTCATGCCGCAGCGTGGCCCGCAAGGCGCGCGTGCAGGTCCTCGCGTCGCAGATCGGCTTTCGATCCATGCGCCACCGCCCTGCCCCGCTCCAGCACCAGGAAGTCGTCGCCCAGATCCCAGGCGAAGTCGAAATATTGCTCGACCAGCACGATGGCCATGTCGCCCCGCTCGCGAAGCGTGGCGATGACCCGGCCGATCTGGGCGATGATGTTGGGCTGGATGCCCTCGGTCGGTTCGTCCAGCAGCAGGACGCGCGGCCTGGTGATCAGGGCGCGGGCGATGGCAAGCTGTTGCTGCTGGCCACCCGAAAGGTCGCCGCCCCGCCGATGCGCCATCTCGGCCAGCACGGGAAAGCTGTCGAAGATCTCGTCCGGGATGCTGCGCTGGTTGCGGGGCAGGCAGGCGAATCCGGTTTCCATGTTCTCGCGCACGGTCAGCATGGGAAAGATCGCCCTGCCCTGCGGCACATAGCCCACGCCCATCCGCGCCATCTGCTGGGCCGTCACCCGGCCCAGTTCGCGCCCGTCAAGGCGGATCGTGCCGCCCGAGCGGGGATGCCGCCCGGCCAGCAGGCTCAGCAGCGAGGTCTTGCCCACGCCGTTGTTGCCCATCACGCAGGTCACGCGACCGGGCCGGGCGTCGATGTCGATGCCGTGAAGGATCTGGCTGCCGCCATGGTGAAGGGTCAGGTTCCTGGCTTCCAGCATGTCTCAGCGCCCCAGATAGACTTCGATCACGTCGGGATTGCGGGTCACATGGTCCAGGCTGCCCTCGGCCAGCACCGATCCCTGATGCAGCACCGTCACCTTGCAATCCAGCCGGCGCACGAAGTCCATGTCGTGTTCGACCACCACCACGGCGCGCGTCTGCGCCAGCCGGACCAGCAGCGCCGTGGTCTGCTCGCGTTCCGCCAGCGTCATGCCGGCCGCGGGTTCGTCGACCAGCAGCAGGCGCGGGGCCGAGGCCAGCAGCATGCCGATCTCCAGCCATTGTTTCTGGCCGTGGCTCAACTCGCCCGCCTTGCGGTGGGTGTGGTCGGCCAGACCGACCTCGGCCGCCAGTTCCGCCACCCGCGCGGCCGACGCCGCCGTGGGTTTCCAGAACAGCACCGCAAAGGGGCCGCGGCTGGCCTTCAGCGCCATGGTCAGGTTGGCGGCGACGCTTTGGTCCTCGAAGACGGTGGGACGCTGGAACTTGCGGCCGATGCCGGCGCGGGCGATCTGCGCCTCGTTCATCCTCAGCAGCGATTTCGAACTTTCGCCGAACTTCACATCGCCGGAATCGGGCCGGGTCTTGCCGGTCACGATGTCCATGAAGGTGGTCTTGCCCGCGCCGTTGGGGCCGATCACCGCACGCAGTTCCGCCGCGCCGATGCTGAAGGACAGGTTGTTGATCGCCCGGAACCCGTCGAAGCTGACCGAGATCCCGTCCACTTCAAGAAGCGCGGTCATGCCTTGGCCTCCTGTTCCTGCAATGCGCCCTGGTCGGGGCCAAGGTCGCGGCCATGGCGGCGCGGCGGCAGGATGCCCGCCAGCCGGTCGAAGATGCCCGCGATGCCCTTGGGGGCGAACAGCGTCACCAGCACGAAGGACAGGCCAAGCGCCACCTGCCACCAGTCCACCCATTTGACCGCATAGCCCGGCAGGTTCAGGTCGGGCGCCCGCCCGCCGGTGAACCAGCTGGACAGCAGCGAGACCACGATGGCGCCGATCATCGCGCCGTAAAGCCGCCCGCGCCCGCCGATGGCGACCCAGACCGCCAGGTAGATCGAGGCGATGGGCATCAGTTCCGCCGGGTTGATGATGCCCGCCTGCGGGTAATAGAGCGCGCCCGCAATCGCGGTAATCATCGCGGCCAGGGTAAAGACCGCCAGCTTGAAGCCCTCGACCGGATAGCCCAGGAAGCGCACGCGGGTCTCGTCGTCGCGGATGGCGCGGATGACGCTGCCGAACTTGCCGCCGACCACCCATGCGGCCAGGACGTAGAACAGCGCCAGGGCGGCGGCCGAGGCCCAAAGGAACCAGACCGACAGCCGCGCCTGCCCCACCCCGTCCAGGCCGGGGATGTTCTGCAATCCCGACAGCCCGTTATTGCCGCGAAAGCCGCTGTCGTTCTGGAACAGCCACAGCGCCAGCGCCAGCGTCATCGCCTGCGTCAGGATCGACAGGTAGACGCCGTTGACCCGCGACCGGAACGCGAGCCAGCCGAAGACCAGCGCCAGCAGCCCCGGCACCGCGACCACCAGGACCAATTGCGCCGTCAGCGAATGGGCCAGGGTCCAGACCAGCGGCAGGTCCGCCGAGCCGACGACGCCGAAGATCTGGTTGGCCACGGCCTCGCGCAACTCCTGCGCGGTGGGCGGGATCGGGTTGCCGGAAAGCGAGGCGGCGACGATGGCCTCGGTCCGGGCATACATCAGCCACTGCCCGATCATGTAGCCGCCCAGGGCGAAGAAGGCCATCTGCCCCAGGGACAGGATGCCCAGATAGCCCCAGACCAGATCCATTGCCACGGCGGCCAGCGCCAGGCACAGCGTCTTGCCCAGCACCTTGACGGTCGAGGTCGGAAGGGCGCCCGACCCGTAGGCCGTGCTCATCAGCGTGACGGCAAGGGTGAAGGCGGCCAGCAGCGCCAGGACGACCAGGAACGAGGGATTGCGCAGGATGAAGGGTTGCCGGGTCATGTCACGCCTCCGCCGCACGGCCGCGTTGCGGGATGATGCCGCGCGGCCGGAATTGGATGAAGATCACGATGAACAGGATCATGAAGGTCTGCGCCGCCAGCGTGTTCGAGGGATTGAAGGATTCGATCACCTTGGACAGCACCCCGATCAGCCCGGCGCCCGCCAGCGTGCCCCAGATGTTGCCGACGCCGCCGACCACAACCGTCATGAAGCTTTGCACGATGTATTGCTGGCCCAGTTCCGAGGTGACCTGGGCGAAAAGGCCGATGGCGACGCCCGCGATCCCCGCGATGCCCGAGCCGAGGCCAAAGGTCATCATGGCGATGCGGTCCGGGTTGATCCCCATGCTGGCGGCCATGCCGGGGTTCTGCGTCACCGCGCGGACCTCCAGTCCCAGCCTCGTGCGCTTCATGATGAACAGGAACAGGCCCAGGAACAGCAGCGCCAGCACGAAGATCGCCACCCGGATGGTCGAGATCGAGACCACGTCGTTCATCGTGATCGCGCCTTCCAGCCATGCGGGTGCGGTCAGCGGCCGGGCCTGCGTGCCGAAGATGTTCTTGGCAAGCTGCTGCAGCGCGATCGAGACGCCGAAGGTCGCAAGCAGCGTCTCCAGCGGCCGATGCGCCAGATGCCGGATCACCAGCCGGTAAAGCACCACGCCTGCGGCAAAGGTCACCGCGAAGGCCAGCGGCAGCGCCGCCACCAGCGACAGGGTGCGATCCGCGATCAAGGTCTGCGCGACATAGCCGGTATAGGCGCCCATCATGATGAATTCGCCATGCGCCATGTTGATGACGCGCATCACCCCGAAGGTGATCGCCAGCCCGATTGCGGCCAGGAAGTAGATCGAGGCAAGAGACAGCGCGTCCAGCCCAAGGTCGATCCCCTTCATCGCCCCCAGCCGCCATTCCGCGCCCCTTTGCGCGGCGCGGGCGGCGTCGGTCACGGCCGCCTCAGGCTCTGCATAGACATCGAAGAAGCGGATGCCTGCCAGCGCCGCCTCGGTCTCGGCCTCGGTGGCGGCGGGCGGGACGGTTCCCGCCCCCTCCAGCGCCTCATAGGCGCGGTCGTGGGCTTGCGGGTCGGACAGTTCGGCGACGGAAACGCCGCCTACCCTGCCATCGACGATATGCGCGGCCAGCGCATTGCGCTGGTCGGCAGCAGTCAGGCGCGGCTGGACCAGCCCCTGCGCCGTCAGCAGGGCGACGGCGGCCTCGCGCGGGAAATCGTCCGACCCCACGCGCAACTCACGGGCGATGTTGGCGCCCTGCGGCTCATCGGCCGAGGCCACGCGCCGGGTCGCGAGCAAAGGGTTCAGCGCGGCGCGGAAATCAAGGCCGACATCGCCCGCCATGTCCTGGATGGCGGCCACCCGCGCGGCGGGGTCGGCGTCGAAGCGGATGGTCAGCAGCTTTTCGATCCGGGCGCGGCGGGCGGCCAGAGCGGGGTCCGGCTCGGGCGCGGCGGCGCGCAGGGCGGCCAGATGCTCGGCAGTGCCGTCGCGGGCGATGCTGGCCAGCGCGGCGGCGCGGCGCGCCCGGTCGGGGCTGGCAATCTCGCCCGCGACCAGCGCCGATTCGATCACGCCGCGCACCCCGGCATTGGGGCGCAGCATCTTCGGGTCCGCGCCCGTGACGGCCTGCCCGGTCACCGCGTCCGTGGCGCCGTCGCCCGTGACGATCACCAGCCGCCCGTCGGCCAGGCCCAGCGAGCGGCCCGCCCATGCCGACAGCAGCGCCAGCCCCTCGGGTCCGGTGGCGGCGATCCGGGCCACCACCGGCTCGACCGTGCGGCGCGAGGGGCGCTCGATCTGGTCCAGGTTGTCGGCGATGACCGCTTCCAGCGCCGGATTGGCGGCGGCGGGCAAGGCCAGGAACAGGCTCAGCAGCAAGGCGATCAGGCGGCAGGTCATGGGCATTTCCGTCTTGAGGCGAAAGAGGGCGGCTGCACCGCCCCCCAAAGGCCGGTCAGTAGTTCGACTGGACCTGCACGCAGCTGTTGGTCTGCGTGTTGAACATGCCGCATTGCTTGCCCGGCCAGTCGGCATCCAGCACCGCGGATTCGGGCAGATAGTCGGTCCAGGCGTCGCCCGGCACCGGCTCGGTCTGGCTGACGATGTCGAACTGGCCGTCGGCGCGGATCTCGCCGATCAGCACCGGCTTGGTCAGGTGGTGGTTCGGCAGAACCGTCGCGGTGCCGCCGGTCAGGTTCGGCACCTCGATCCCCACGATGGCGTCAAGCACCGGGTCGACATCGGTGGTGCCCGCCTTTTCGACCGCCGCGACCCAGGCGCTGAAGCCGATCATCGTTGCCTCCATCGGGTCGTTGGTCACGCGCTTGTCGTCGCCGATGAACTTGTGCCATTCCTCGATGAAGGCGGCGTTCTCGGGCGTGTCGGCGGATTGGAAATAGTTCCAGGCGGCCAGATGTCCGACAAGGTTCGCGGTATCCAGCCCGGAAAGCTCTTCCTCGCCGACCGAGAAGGCGATGACCGGAATGTCCTCGGCCGAGACGCCCGCCGCCGCCAGTTCCTTGTAGAAGCCGACATTGGCATCGCCGTTGATGGTCGAGACGACGCCGACCTTCTTGCCGTCCGCGCCAAGGGCCACCACGTCCGCGACGATCTTGGACCAGTCCGAATGCCCGAAGGGGGTGTAGTTGACGAAGATGTCCCCTGCGGCGACGCCCTTGTCCTTCAGATAGGCGTCGAGGATGTTGTTCGTGGTGCGCGGATAGACGTAATCGGTGCCCAGAAGCGCCCATTTCTCGACGCCCAGTTCCTCCGTCATGTAATCGACCGCCGGGATCGCCTGCTGGTTCGGGGCGGCGCCGGTATAGATGACGTTCTTCGAGCTTTCCTCGCCTTCGTATTGAACGGGATAGAACATCAGCCCGTTCAGCTCCTCCAGGACCGGCAGCACGGACTTGCGGGAAACCGAGGTCCACGCGCCGAAGATCACGTCCACATCGCTGACGGTCAGCAGTTCGCGCGCCTTTTCGGCGAAGAGCGGCCAGTCCGAGGCCGGATCGACCACCACGGCCTCCAGCGGGCGGCCCAGCAGCCCGCCCTTGGCGTTCTGGCGCTCGACCATCATCAGGACGGTGTCCTTCAGCGTGGTTTCCGAAATCGCCATGGTGCCCGAGAGCGAGTGCAGCACGCCGATCTTGATCGGCTCGCCTTCCTGCGCCCAAGCGATGCCCGCAAGCCCGGTCGAAATCGCCAGAGCGGCGGCTGCGCTGATAATCCTGTTCATCCCTGTCTTCCCTTGTGTCGTTGCCGTCGGGTTCAGGGGAACTAGAGGACATCGGCGGCACGCCGCCAATTCCTGCGCCCCCGACCATCACCGGGCGGCATGAACTGGCGAAACTTCAGGCAGTTCGTTCGACAATTTCCCGCAAATCAGGCAGACCCCGACCAACTTGCAGCGCCGTGGGTGGGGCGCGTCGGATAATTTTTCCGGGCCAAGGAACCGGGCGGCGATGGAACACGGCAAGGCTTGGTCCGCCCCCCGCCCCGTTCCCGGCATGGCAGGTCGGCATCATGCGGCCGCGGCGGATCTACCGGCCGTCGACGGCTTCCGGCACGGCGGGCGGCGTTGGGCCGGACAATGCATCCATCATCTCGCGTTCGATGTTCTGGCGCATGACATCCAGCGGGAGGGCGTTCGGCGAACCGCCGAAGGGATCCTCCAGCTGATGGCTCAGGGCATCGAGGCCAAAGAAGGTATAGGCCACCAGAAGCACGGGGAGGAGCGTCCACCAGCCCAGTGCTCCGGCCAATGCAAAGGGCAGCAGCAGGCAGAAAACCAGCGCGGTGCGGTGCAAAAGCAGGGAATAGGCGAAGGGCACCGGGGTCGAGGCGATCCGCTCGCAGGCCGCCTGCGCCGCCGAGAGCTGGTCCAGATAGCCCTCCAGCACCGACCAGCGGATGTCGCCCAGCCGACCGCGCTCGACCGCCGCGATGAGTTCTTCGCCGGCAATCCGCAAGACGCGATCCGAGGGATTGCGGCATCCGCGAATATCGTCGGCCGGTATCCAGCGGGCGATCGCAGCGATCTCGTCCTGATGGCGCAACCGTGCGGAGAGCCCGCCCGCAAAGGCGCAAAGCGACCGCAACAGCCGCATGCGGGTCTGGGATTCCAGTCCGGCGCTGGCCCGCGCGATGCCACGGCAAGCGACGATCACCTGCCCCCAAAGCTGGCGCCCCTCCCACCAGCGCGCATAGCAGGTGCTGTTGCGAAAGCTCATGAACACCGAAAGCGCGATGCCGATCAGGGTAAAGGGGATGGCGCTGATCCGGGCAAAGATGCCGGGATGCATCCGCGCCGCCAGGATGGCCACGATGCAGACCACCCCGATCACCGTCAGGCGGCCCAGGATCACCGGAATGATCGAACCGTTGAGGGTAAGCAGGATATCGCGCAGGTTGGGCTGCGAGCGCGGCGTCATCGGTGGTCAGGCCTTCAGCGCCACCACGGCTTCGGATGTCTGCATCTGGAAGGTCAGGGATTCCTGCAGGTAAAGCGTGACGGATGCAGCGTCGTGCGACAGATAGCCGATCGAGATGTCCTGCCCCAGCCACAGGTCGAAATCGCCGCCGCGGGTGGTGACGACGGCCCCGCCCTCCAGCGCCTGGCTCCAGACCACCGGCACATCGACCAGCCGCTCCAGATGCTTCAGCACCGGATAGCCGTCCTCGGCGCCGCCATTGGCGGCGGTGAAGGCCGCCGTTCCCAGGATCAGCGCATAGGGTCCGTTGACCCCTGCCAGCCGCAGTTCGCTGACCGCCGAGGCCACCGCCTCGGGATAATCGGCGACATTTGCGGGCAGCGCGACGATGGGGTTGCTGGTTTCCGGCAGGATGCCCCTGATGCCCGCATCGCCATGGCCCAGAAAGACCAGCCGGTCCTCGGCCAGCGCGATCTTGCGCGCTGCGTCCTTCAGCGGCTGCCAGTCGCTGTCGTTCGAGCCGCGCGCCACGTCGTCGATGGCGGCGCGGGTCAGGGTAAAGGGCACGCGCAATTCCAGCAGCGGGTTCACCTCGCGCCGGTGGCTCTCGACGCCCTCGGCCAGCGCCGTGGCGGGACGCAGATGGCCGGTGCCCACCGCCGACAGGCCGAACCCTTCCGGGCTGTGCACATCCACCACCCGCCGCGCGCCGAGATAGCGTTTCAGCGTCCGCGCCGCCTCGTCCTCGATCTGGGCCCAGGCCGCATCGCTGATCGGCGCCAGTTTGCGATGAAGATTGTCCATGTCAGTTCCCCTGCTTCAAGGATCCAAGGCCGAGCGAGCCATCCGTCCGCACGGCGGGTTCCGGTTTCGCTGCCGGTTGCTGCACGGGCCGGCCCGCGCCGATCGCATCCAGCACATCGGCACCGGGCACGAAGAACAGGCCGCCCGTCACCGCGGTCGAGACATCGAGGAGGCGGTCGTAGTTTCCGGGCGGCAGACCGACGAACATGTTCTCCAGCATCGTTTCGATCCGCCCCGGCTCGCGGGCGTAGCCGATGAAATAGGTGCCGAACTCCCCTCGTGCCGGGCTGCCGAAGGGCATGTTGTCGCGCAGGATCTGCAACTGGTTGCCCCGGTCGTCGTTGATGTTGGTCAGCACGTTATGGGCGAAACTGGCCTTCTCGGCCTCCGGGAACTCGATATCCGACAGCTTGCGGCGACCGATCACCCGCTCCTGCGCCTCGACCGTCATCGCCTCCCATCTGGCAAGGTCGTGCAGGTATTTCTGCACGATCACGTAGCTGCCCCCGGCGAAGGCCGCATCCTCGGGACCGATCAGCACCGCCGCCGTCCGGTCGGCGCCGTTCGGGTTCTCGGTGCCGTCGACAAAGCCCAGCAGGTCGCGGTTGTCGAAGAACTTGAAACCCTGCGTCTCGTCCTCGACGGTAGAGACCGGGCCCAGGCGGCGCAGGATCTGGCTGGCCAGTTCGAAGCAGAAATCCGGCCGCTCGGCACGGATGTGAAAGAGGATGTCGCCGGGCGTGGCGGGGGCGTGGTGGACGCCCGCCAACTCGCGGAACGGATGCAGGCCCTGCGGCCGAGCGCCCATGTCCAGACGCTCCCACAGGGCGGAACCGATGCCGATGACGCAGGACAGGCCGGCGGAGGCGCTGCGAAACCCCACCGCCCTGACCAGCGAGGGCAGGTCGGCGCAGAGGTCCCGAAAGCCGTCCAGCGCGGCATCGTCCCCATGCAGCGACAGGGTCAGGAAGATGGCGTTGGCGGTCAGGGACCCGTCGGCGGGCTGGCTGGCGATCGGAGTCATTGGCATTCCCTTGCTGGCACGGGTCCGGTAAAGCCTGTCCGGGCGGCTTGCGAAAGCATCCGCTATCGCCCCGACAGGAACAAGGCCCTGATACTGGTCGTCATCATCTCGACGGCGATGGCGGCCAGAAGCATGCCCATCAGCCGGCGGGTGACGGCCGTCGCCTGTGCGGAAAGATGATGGCCGAGCCACGGCGCCGCCAGAAGCGCCGCCGCCAGAACCGCCAGGAAACCGCCAAGGCCAAGCGCCAGCCCGATCTCGCGCCCCTGCGAGATCGCGGCATGGCCGAAGACGATCAGCGTGGCGATGGTGCCGGGTCCGACCAGCAGCGGGACCGCAAGCGGATAGATCGCGACCGAAGGAGCGGTCCCGTCGATCTCGTGATCCGCGGGCTTGTGCTGCGCGCTGGCGGACCCGTTCAGCATCGACAGCGCGATCAGCAGCACCATCAGCCCGCCCGCAAGGCGGAAATCATCCACCGTCAGGCCGAAGGCCGACAGCACCGCACCCCCGGCCAGCGCCGAGACCACGCAGCCGATGCCGACCGCGATGATCGCCACGACGGCGGTGCGATGCCGTTGGGCGTCGCTGCCGCCTTCGGTCAGGGACAGGAAGATCGGGACATTCGCAATCGGGTTCATGATCGCGAACAAGGCCGCGAAGACCTTGACGGCGAACCGGATGTCGTCGGCCATGCATGCTCCTGTTGCCTTGGCCCGGCACCGGGGCACCGGGGCGCCGGGGTATTTCCGTGACAAGCGGATCAGGAGGCGGGTTTGTCGCCTGCCGCCTCTTTGTCCTCGATCAGCTTCGTCGCCTCGGCAGCCTGCCCGGCGCCGCCCTGCAACTTGCGCTCCTCGTCCTCGACCACATCGGTCGCCGTGGCGGCGTCCAGCGTCGTCGGGCCGGCGGAGGCGGTGGTTGCGTCCGCGTCGGGCCTGTCCTCCGCCGCTTTCCCGACCGCAAATCCGATGCCGTCCCCGTCGCTCCAGTTGGCGGTCACCGTATCCCCCTCGCCCACCTTCCCGGCCAGCATCTCCTTGGCCAGCGGCGCCTCGATCTCGCGCCGGATCAGCCTGCGCAATTCCCGCGCGCCGAATTCGGGCTGGTAGCCCTCTTCGGCCAGATGGTTCACCACGCTGTCGTCGAAACGCAGGGCGATGTCCTGCCCCAGCGCCGTCTGCCGGATGCCGTCGAGCTGCAGTTGCACGATATTGCCGATCTCGTTCTTCTTGAGGCTGTCGAAGATGATGATCTCGTCGATCCTGTTCAGGAATTCGGGCCGGAAATGCTGGCGCAGCACCTCCTGGACACCCTCCCTGACCGCCGCCGTGATCTCGCCCCCGCCCGACATGATCACCTGCGAGCCAAGGTTCGAGGTGGCGATGATCAGCGTGTTCTTGAAGTCGACCACCCGGCCCTTGCCGTCGGTCAGCCGGCCGTCGTCGAAGACCTGCAACAGCACGTTGTAGACATCGGCATGGGCCTTTTCGATCTCATCGAGCAGGATCACCGAATAGGGCTTGCGCCGCACCCGCTCGGTCAGCTGCCCGCCCTCGTCATAGCCGACATAGCCGGGCGGCGCGCCGATCAGCCGGGCGACGGCGTGGCGCTCCATGTATTCGGACATGTCGATGCGGATCACGGCATCCTCGTCGCCGAAGATCACCTCGGCCAGCGCCTTGGCAAGCTCGGTCTTGCCGACGCCGGTCGGCCCCAGGAACAGGAAGGTGGCGATGGGGCGGCTGCCTTGCCGCAGCCCGGCCCTTGCCAGGCGCACGGCGTCCGAGACCGCCTCGATGGCGCGGTCCTGGCCGATGACGCGCTGATGCAGCCGCTCCTCCATCTGCAACAGCTTTTCCTTTTCCTCCTGCGTCAGCTCGTTCACCGGAATGCCGGTCAGCTTCGAGACGATGTCGGCGATGTCGCCCACCTGCACCTCGGCGCTGGACGAGCCGACCCTGGCCTTCCAGGCATCGGTCCTTTCCTCCAGGTCCTTCTCGCGCTCGCCGATCCGGGCCTCGAATTCCTTGGCCTTGTCGAAATTCTTGCGCGAGGTGGCATAGGCCTGTTCGCGTCTCAAGCCCGCGATCTCGGCCTCGGCCTCTTGCAGGTCGGCGGGGCGCGAGGTGGTGGACAGATGCACCCGCGCCGCCGCCTGGTCGATCAGGTCGATGGCCTTGTCGGGCAGGAACCGCCCCGAGATGTAGCGATCCGACAGTTCCGCCGCCGCCACCAGCGCCTCGTCAAGGATGGTGACCTTGTGATGCGCCTCCATGCTGTCGCGCAGGCCGCGCAGGATGTTGATGGTCTGATCGACGCTCGGCTCGGGCACCAGCACCGGCTGGAAGCGGCGCTCCAGCGCGGCGTCCTTTTCGATGTATTTCTGGTATTCGGCCAAGGTGGTGGCGCCGATCAGATTCATTTCGCCGCGCGCCATGGCAGGCTTGAAGGTGTTGGCGATGTCGAGGCCGCCCTCGCCCCCGCCCTGCCCCGCGCCGACGATGGTGTGGACCTCGTCGATGAACAGCACCAGCTCGTCCTTCCGGGCGGTGATCTCGTCCATCAGCTGCTTGACGCGTTCCTCGAACTCTCCCCGATACTTGGAGCCCGCGACCATCGAGTTGATGTTCAGCTCGATCAGCCGCTTGTCGCGCAGGACCTCGGGCACCTCACCGTTGACGATGCGCTGCGCAAGGCCCTCGATGATGGCGGTCTTGCCGACGCCGGGCTCGCCGATCAGCACCGGGTTGTTCTTCTTGCGCCGGGCGAGGATCTCGATCGTGGTCTCGATCTCCTGCGCGCGGCCGATCACCGGGTCCAGCTTGCCCTCGCGCGCGAGCTTGGTCAGGTCGCGGCTGAACTTGTCCAGGTTCGGCGTGTTCGTGGGCGTTTCGACCCGGCCGTCCTCGGCACCCTTGCCGACCACCTTGACCACCTGTTGGCGGATCGCCTGCGGGGTCATGCCGTATTTCCTGAGCAGCGTGCCGGCATGGCTGTCCGGCACCTCGGACAGCCCGATCAGCAGATGCTCGGGACCGACATAGCTGTGCCCCAGTTCGCGCGCGGCCGTATAGGCGCGGTTCAGCGCGCTTTTCACGCGAGGCGAGACGCCGACCTCATCCTTGTCCCTGCCCTCGGGTCCCGCGCCGGGCAGTTCGGGGGCACGCTTGTCGATCTCGGCCCGCAGGTCGGCGGGGCTGACCTTGAACTGCTTCAGGATCGCCTGCACCGCCTCGCTGTCGGGCAGGACATAGAGCAACTGCTCGGTATCGATGTCGCGGCGGCCGCTTTCCTGCGTGCGCTCGGCGGCCTTTTGCAGCATGGCCTTGGTCTGCTCGCTGAAGCTGTCCACATATTGCCGCTCGCTGGGCGCATCGGTCATGGCGGCCCGGCCGGCGGGGGCATTGGCGTCGCCCATCAGGCCGCGGGCGCGACCGAAGAAGCCGTCGAAGGGATCGCCGCCGAACAGCGATTCCAGCGGCGAGGCGCGCCTTTGCTGCCGGGTCAGCCGGGCATAGTCGTATTCGCAGATATCCATCTGCTTGCGTTCGCCGTCCTGCATGACGGTTACATGATAGGCTGCGGGGCGGATGCCGCAGATCTGGCACATTTCGGTCGCCATTGGTTCCTCCTCGTTGGTTCAGCGAGTCGTGTCGGTTTCTTGCCGGGTGTCGGTGCGGGAGCTTACGGCGCGAGCGCCCATCGGATGGCCATGGCCACAAGGCCGAGGGCCAGAACGCTGGCGGTCCAGATCGCGGCCATCCAGGCCAGCCGCTTCCACAGGGGTGCCTCGCCCGCCATCAATGATAGCCGTGTGTTCCGACCTTGCCGCGGAACACCCAATAGGCCCATCCCGTGTAGATCAGGATGATCGGGATGATGAACATCGCGCCTGCCAGCATGAAGGA
This sequence comes from Paracoccus sp. SSJ, assembly GCF_030234105.1. NCBI lineage: Bacteria > Pseudomonadati > Pseudomonadota > Alphaproteobacteria > Rhodobacterales > Paracoccaceae > Paracoccus > Paracoccus sp. SSJ. The sequence continues at coordinate 206,781 of NZ_JASSPE010000003.1, forward strand.
CTGGCTGCGCAGCGGTGCCGCCGCATCCCAGATCGTCACCGAGCGGGGCACGACATAGGGAAAGATGCTGATGCCCAGCCCGATGAAGCACAACAGGAACAGGGCGAGAAGCATCAGGAAGGGCAGCCGCTCGGCGCCGGCGATCAGGCTGCGGAACAGCACCAAGGCGCAGATCGCAACCAGAAGCGGCACCTGCGCCGTCAGCAGCACCCCTGGAAAGTCGAACCAGCGCCGCCAATAATCGTAGTTGAGAAAGGGCGTCGCGACGCTGACCGCGATCAGCATGGCGATCATGGCGGGCGCAAGCAGATGCACCATGCGGCGGGCGTTGCTCTGCGCGCCGCCTTCGGTCTTCCAGTTGAGCCAGGCCGCGCCAAGCGCCGCATAGCCCGTCAGCAGCGCGATCCCGGTCAGCAGGCTGAACGGGCTGAGCCAGTCCAGCCAGCCCCCGGCATAGGTCCCGTGCTCGACCCGGATGCCCTGGAGGATGGCGCCGAGCGCGATGCCCTGCGACAGCGCCGCCACGACCGAACCACCCGTGAAGGCCAGGTCCCAGAAGGCGCGGTGGCGCGGGTCGCGCCAGCGGAACTCGAAGGCGACGCCGCGAAAGATCAGGCCCAGCAGCATGGCGATCATCAGCGGATAGGTGGCCGGCAGGATGATCGCATAGGCCAGCGGAAAGGCCGCGAACAGCCCGCCGCCGCCCAGCACCAGCCATGTCTCGTTGCCGTCCCAGACAGGTGCGATCGAGTTCATCGCCTGGTCGCGTTCCTCGCCGACCTTCAGCGTCGGGAACAGGATGCCGATACCCAGGTCGAACCCGTCCATCACGACATAGGCAAAGACCGCGAAGCCGATGATCAGCGCCCAGACGACGGTCAGATCGATGCTTTCCATGTCAATGCTCCGTGCCGGCGCCGGACGCGGCGGGCGTGATGCCGGCGGCGCGCTGCGGTCGGCTGGGCGGCTGGGTTTCGCCGGGCTGCGGCGGCTTTGCCATCAGCCGCAGCAGGTAATAGATCCCCGCCCCGAAGGCGAAGAAATAGACCACGACAAAGGCGATCAGCGAGGCCGCCACGGCGGGCGCGGCCAGCGGCGAATGCGATTCCGCGGTGCGCATCAGGCCGTAGACGGTAAAGGGCTGGCGTCCCACCTCGGTGGTGATCCAGCCCGCGATCACGGCGACGAAGCCCGAAGGCCCCATGACAAGCGCCGCCCGATGCAGCCAGCGCCAGTCGTAGAGGGTGCCGCGCCAGCGCGCCCAAAGGCTCCAGAGCCCCAGCCCCAGCATGGCGAAGCCCAGCCCGACCATGATGCGGAAGGACCAGAACACGATGCCGACGGGCGGCCAGTCCTCGCGCGGGAAATCGTTCAGCCCCGGCAGGGGGGCGTTCGGATCGTGCTTCAGGATCAGCGAGCCGAGCTTCGGCACCTCGATGGCATAGTCCACGCGCCGCGCTTCGCTGTCGGGGATGCCGAACAGGAACAGCGAGGCGCCGTCGGGACTGGGCTCGTAATGGCCCTCGACGGCCAGGATCTTGGCGGGCTGGTGTTCCAGCGTGTTCAGCCCATGCGCATCGCCGACGAAGATCTGGATCGGCGCGACGACGGCCGCCATCCACATCGCCATCGAGAACATCTTGCGCGCGCCGGGATTGGCGCGGTCGCGCAGCAGGTGCCATGCGCCGACCCCGCCCACCGCCAGCGCCGTGGTCAGGTAGGCCGCGATGACCGTATGCACCAGCCGGTAGGGAAAGCTTGCGGTAAAGACGATCGCCCACCAGGACGGTCCCGGCACGAACTGTCCCTGTTCGTTGATCAGGTGCCCCGCCGGCGTCTGCATCCAGCTGTTCACCGCAAGGATCCATGTGGCCGAGATCATGGTGCCCAGGGCCACCATGCAGGTGGCAAGGAAATGCAGCCCCTTGCCGACCTTGTTCATCCCGAACAGCATCACGCCCAGGAAGCCCGCCTCGAGAAAGAAGGCGGTCATCACCTCATAGGCCATCAGCGGCCCTATCACCGGCCCCGCCTTTTCCGAGAAGACCGACCAGTTTGTGCCGAACTGATAGGACATCACCACGCCCGAGACGACGCCCATGCCGAAGACCACCGCGAAGATCTTCAGCCAGTAGCGGAACAGGTTGGCATAGACCCCCCTGCCCGTGCGCAGCCACAGCGCCTCGAGCACCATGAGATAGCTGGCCAGCCCGATCGAGAAGGCCGGAAAGACGAAGTGGAACGAGACCGTGAACGCGAATTGCACGCGGGCCAGAATGACGGCATCCAGATGTTCGAACATGGCTGCCCCTCCGGGGGATCAGGTGGCGATGCGAACGGGAATGGATTTCGCGGCGTGCGTGCCGCTGATCCGGTCGTAGTAGTCAAGCGGCAGGAGCGGATTGAGTTCCGGATAATATCCCGCGACCGACCCGCGCGGCATCGGATATTCCACCACCGTCAACCCCGCGACGCGCCGCGGCAACCCATCCGGGCTGATCGTGTCCAGCGCGACCTGCTGGCCGTCGCGCAACCCGCGCGCGGCGATGTCGCCCGCGTTCATGAACAGCACCATCCGGTCGTTGTAGATGCCGCGATAGCGATCGTTGTAGCTGTAGATCGTGGTATTGAACTGATCGTGCGAGCGGATGGTGGACAGCCGGAGCATCTGCGGATCGTCCACCGGATCGTTGACCGTCAGTCCCGGCAGCAACAGGAAATTCGCCTTTCCGTTCGACGTCGCCCAGATGCGCCGGCGCGGCAGCACCTCGAGATGGAAGCCGTGGGGATTCTTGATGCGGCTGTTGAAATCCGCGTAGATCGCCGGATAGACATCGGCGATCCTGTCGCGTATCGCCCCGTAGTCGTTGATATATTCACCCCAGGGCGTGCGGCTGTCCGGCAGCGTCGCCTGGGCCATGCGGCAAACGATCTCGACCTCGGGCAGGCAGTCGGGGCCGGCGGGCTCCAGCACCCCACGCGAGGCGGTGACGTTGGACATGGCGTCCTCGATGGTGACGAACTGTTCGCCGGCCAGGGTGCGGATGATCTCGGAGCGCGCCACCACCGGCAGGATCAGCGCGTCCCTGCCGTGGACAAGGTGGCCCCGGTTCAGCTTGGTGGCGATGCCGACGCTCAGGTTCAGCTTGCGCATCGCGGCATAGGTCCGCTCGGTATCCGACATGGCCCGGGCAAAGTTTCCGCCCAGGCCGATAAAGACCTTGGCCTCGCCGCGCAGCATGGCCTCGACGGATTCGACGGCATGATGGCCAAACTCGCGCGGAGGCTCGAAGCCGAAGACGGCGGCGAGCCGGTCCAGGTAGTCCTGCGACGGCCTTTCGTCGATGCCCACGGTGCGGTCGCCCTGCACGTTCGAGTGCCCCCGAATGGGCGAGATCCCCGCCCCCGGCTTGCCGAAATTGCCGCGCAGCAGCAAAAGGTTGACGATCTGCTGCACCAGTTGCGACCCCTGCTGGTGTTGCGTCACCCCCATGCCGTAGCAGATCATCGTCGCGTTCGAGCGGATGTAGATTTCCGCCAGGCGCCGGATCTGCGCCTCTTCGATGCCGGAATGCTGCTCCAGCGCCGCCCAGTCCAGCGCCACGATCTCGGCCCGCACCGCGTCCAGGCCCTTGGTATGGGCCTCGACGAAGGGCCAGTCGATGGCCGCTTCGCCCGCCGCGTCGCGCTCGAAGATCACCTTCATCATGCCCTTCAGGATCGCCAGGTCGCCGCCGATCTTCACATGCACGAATTCGCTGGAGATCTTCGTGGACCCGAAGGTCGCCATCTGGATCACGTCCTGCGGTTCGGTGAACTGGATCAGCGCGCGTTCCGGCATCGGGTTGATGGTGACGATGGGTACGCCGCGTTTGCGCGCCTCGACCAGGTTGGTCATCATGCGCGGGCTGTTGGTGCCGGTGTTCTGGCCGATGATGAAGATCGCCTCGGCATGTTCGAAATCGGCCATGACCACGGTGCCCTTGCCGACGCCGATGGCGGGCGGCAGGCCGCGGCTGGTCGGTTCGTGGCACATGTTCGAGCAGTCGGGGAAATTGTTGGTGCCGAATTCGCGCACGAAGACGGAATACAGGAATGCCGCCTCGTTCGGCGTGCGGCCAGAGGTATAGAATTCGGCCTCGTGGGGGCTTTCCAGCGCGCGCAGGTGCTGCCCGATCAGCGCGAAGGCATCGCCCCAACCGATCGGGACGTAATGGTCGGTCCGGGGGTCATAGCGCATCGGCTCGGTCAGCCGGCCCTGCATCTCCAGCCAGTAATCCGATTGCTGCATCAGCTCGGTGACGCTGTGCTGGGCGAAGAAATCGCGGGTGACGCGGAATTTCGTCGCCTCATGCGCCAGCGCCTTGGCGCCGTTCTCGCAGAACTCCAGCTTCTTGCGGCAATCGGCATCGGGAAAGGCGCAGCTGGGGCATTTGAACCCGCCCGGCTGGTTCATCGACAGCAGTGCGCGCGACCCCTTGGTCAGCACGCTTTGCTCCATCAGAACCTTGGCCGTCGCCGCCGCCGCCCCCCAGCCGCCGGCCGGATGGTGATAGGCCTTGTAGACGGGTTTGCGATCGGACATCGGCGCGTTTCTCCTGAGGGGTCAGATTGGCCTTGCCACTGGATCGCAACAGACAAGGCCATTGATTTCAATGGACAGTTTGTCCGCCCGATTTGGACAATCTGTCCATTGACCGATGGCCCTTCCCCGGCATCCGATGCCATCCCAAGCTTGCAAAGCAAGACGGGAGAGTGCCACTGTTTCCGCCAAGGGAGAGCATCGATGCGAACCGAAGCCGACTCGGCGTCCGCACCCCAGGGCGCCCCCGATGACGCACTTGCGCAAGCCACCATCCTCGTGATCGAGGACGAGCCGGGGATGCGGAACTTTCTGGAACGGATGCTGGCCTCGAAATGCCGCGGCATCCGGCTGGCCGCGAATACGGCGGAAGCCAGCGCCCTGATCGCCGAGACGGCTTTCGACCTCGTCATCCTCGACAACCTGATGGAGGGCCAGCGCGGCGTGGACTGGCTGCGCGAACAGCGCCCGCAGGGCTTTTTCCCGCCCGCGATCCTGATGACCGCCTATGCCGATCTGGAAACCGCCATCCAGGCGTTGCAGGCCGGCGCCTCGGATTTCCTGCTGAAGCCCTTTCGCGCCAATCAGTTGCTGAACACCATCAACCGCTGCCTGGAGGGCGAAAGGCTGCGGCGCGAGAACCTGATCCTGCAACAGGAGTTGCGCAACAACGTCGATCTGGGCCGGCTGCGGAACGAGTTGATCGGCACGTCGCCCGCCATCGAGCGCGTGAGGCAGGTGATCGCCCGCGTGGCTCCGGCGCCGTCCTCGGTGCTGATCACCGGCGCTTCGGGTTCGGGCAAGGAGGTGGCGGCGCGGATGATCCACACGCTGTCCGAGCGCGCGCAGATGCCGTTTGTCGCGGTGAACTGCGCCGCCATCCCGCACGATATGCTGGAGGACGAACTTTTCGGCCATATCAAGGGCGCGTTTCCCGGCGCCGACAGGAATCGCGAGGGGCTGTTCACCTCTGCGCGCGGCGGGACGCTGTTTCTGGACGAGATCGCCGGATTGCCCGTCGCCCTGCAAGCCAAGCTCTTGCGCGCGATCGACGATCGCCGCATCCGGCCCTTGGGATCGGAACGCGAAACGACGGTCGACCTGCGCCTGATCTTTGCCGCAAATACCGATCTGGACCGGGCCGTGGCCGAGGGCCGGCTGCGCGCGGACCTGCTTTATCGCATCAACGTGCTGCATATCCACATGCCGGCGCTGAAAGAGCGCGGCGCCGACATGTTCGACCTGGCGGCGATGTTCATGGACAGCCTGTCCCGGAACCTGGCCATGCCCAAGATCCCGATCACCCCCGAGGTGCGCGCAACCATGGCGACCTATGACTGGCCGGGCAATGTGCGCGAGTTGCGCAACGCCATCGAGCGCGCGTTGATTCTGGGCCGCTTCACCCCGCTGACGGCCACCGTGGGCAACAATGACGGGCAGACCCTTGCCGAGATCGAACGCCGCGCAATCCTTGGCGCCGTGGCGGCCTTCGACGGCGACCGCGAGGCGGCGGCCGCCCGGCTGGGCATCTCGCGCAAGACCATCGACCGCAGGCTGGCGGACTGGAATGCCTGAAGCGGCGCCCCTGCTTCGCCGCTCGGTGCGCCACAAGCTGCTGGCAATCGCCCTGATACCCGTCCTGGTGATCCTGCCCCTGTTCCTTGGCGTCACCCTGTATCAATGGTCGCACAAGCTGGACCGGCTGCTGCTGGTCAAGGTCAACAGCGACCTGACCGTGGCCCGGCAATATCTGGGCCGCATCCTCGATACGACCGGCGAGCGGATAGAGATGCTGGCCCGCTCCGAGGAATTCGCCCGCACGACCGATCCGGGCGCGCTGCTGGAAACATATCGCGACAGGCTGGGGCTGGACTACCTGTATCTGGCCGCCCCGGATGGCCGGATCGTGGCATCGAGCCCGGAAGATGCCCATCCCGTCCCGCCCCGGAACCCGGCGCCCGCACAAGGCGCGTGGAACACGCTGGAGGTTTTCGACCGCGACCAGCTTTACGCCATCGCTCCGGCCCTTGCCGTCCGCGCCGAAATGGAGCGGCCGGGCAGCGCGGCGGCAAGCCGGTCCTCGATCGAGACCCGGGGCATCGTGGCGCAATCGATCGTCGCGGCGAAACTGCCCGGCGAGGATGCCGCCGCATCCATGGTCGGAGGCATCCTGCTGAACCGCAACCTGTCGGTCGTCGACAGCATCAACGCCCTGATCTATCGCTCCGACAGCCTGCCCGAAGGCAGTCACGGAACCACCTCGCTGTTTCTCGACGACCTTCGCATCGCCACCAACGTGACCGTGCCCGGCGGTGCCCGCGCCCTGGGCACCCGTGCCTCGACCGCGGTGCGCGACCGCGTGATCGGACAGGGCCAGGTCTGGCTGGACCGCGCGCAGGTTCTGGACGACTGGTATGTCTCGGCCTATGCCCCGCTTCGCGACGGCGCCGGCAGGCCGGTCGGGATGATTTACGTCGGTATCCTCGAACATCCGTTCGCCGCTGTGAAGCGCCGCACGGTGGGATGGGTGTTGATCGGCTTCCTGTCGGTGACGCTGGTGACAGTGCCGTTGTTCCTGCGTTGGGCACGCAGCATCTTTCGTCCGCTGGAGCGTATCGGGGCGACCTTCGAAAAGGTCGGCGCGGGCGATCTTGCGGCCCGCACCGGCATCAGCCGCGGCGACGACGAAATCGCCGGACTGGCCCTGGCCCTTGATGGCGTGCTGGCGCAGCTCCAGGACCACGACCGGCAGATGCGGGCCTGGAACGAAGAGCTGAACCAGAAGGTGGAAGACCGCACCGCGGCGCTGCGGCGGGCCGCGCAAGAGCTTGAGGCCGCGACCTATCAGCTGGTCCAGTCCGAAAAACTGGCCGCTCTTGGCGAAATATCGGCCGGCATCGCGCATGAGATCAACAACCCGCTGGCCGTGATCCAGGGCAATCTGGACGTGCTGCGCGAAGTGCTGGGCGATGCCGCCACGCCCGCCGATACCGAATTGCGGCTGATCGACGATCAGATCCGGCGCATCTCGCTGATCGTGACGCAACTGCTGGACTTTGCGCGGGCGGATCAGGCGGGCGAGGACCATCCCGCCACCGATCTTGCGCAGGCGGTGGCCGAATGCGTGCCGATGGTGGGGCATATGCTGGCGCGCTCCTCGGTCTCGCTGCGCCAGGACATCCGCTCGGATCGTCCGGTCCGCATCAGTCGCATCGCCGTGCAGCAGGTGCTGGTCAACCTGATCGTCAACGCGGTCCACGCCATGCCGAAAGGCGGCGAGATCCGCATTGCCGGGCAGGACGAGGATCGCGCCGGCGCGGCAGGCGTGCTGCTGGAGGTCGCCGACGATGGCGAAGGGATACCCGCCGCGATCCTGAAGAACCTGTTCGAACCCTTCGTCACCAGCCGCGCCGGCAGCGGCGGCACCGGCCTGGGCCTGTCGATCTGCCGCAGGCTGATCGAGCGGCAAGGCGGCACCATCGCCGTCAGCAGCGACAACGGGGGCAGCACCTTCCGCATCTGGCTTCCGGCCGCATGACGGGCAGAAGCTCGTGCGGCCACGCATCCGACATGGCCGCCGATGGGGGATCGCCACCTTACCCGAACAATGCCGCCGTCTTCATCACGGTCGTCCACACGCCCCATGCCAGCGGGATGCCGACCGCAGCCCAGGCCAGCATCGCCGGCAAGTCGAACCGGCCGCGGTCGATGCCGAACGAACCGCTCTGGACCTGCCCCGCCGTCGCATCGCTGGCCTGCAAGGCCGCGACCTGCTCGGGTTTCATGAACCATTTCTCATCCAGCGGCCGCACCAGGGCATTGCAGATCAGGCCGACGGCAAGAAAGCCCGCAAGGATGTACATCGTGTAGTCGTATGCCTGCGCCCGTGGCACGCCCGCCGCGATCTGCGCCTCGCGCAGATAGTTGACCACGACCGGGCCGACGATCCCCGCCGTCGCCCATGCGGTCAGCAGCCTGCCATGGATCGCGCCCACGAACTGCGTGCCGAAGACATCCGCCAGATAGGCCGGCACGGTCGAGAATCCGCCGCCATACATCGAGATGATGACGCAGATCATCGCCACGAACAGGACCTGGTTGCCCGTATGCGCCGCACTGGGCGCCAGGGTGTAAAGCACGATTCCCAGGCCGAAAAAGATGAAATAGGTGGTCTTGCGCCCCAGCCGGTCCGAGGCCGACGCCCAGCACAGCCGTCCCGCGATGTTGAACAGCGACAAAAGCCCCGCGAAGCCGGCTGCAATGGCCGCGATGGCTGCCTTCTGGCTGGGGTCCAGCTCGGTAAAGCTCAACTCCGGCCGCCCGACCAGCCGGCCGGCAAAGATCTCCTGCAGCATGGGCGACGCCATACCGATCACCCCGATCCCGGCCGAGACGTTCAGGCAAAGCACCAGCCAGATCAGCCAGAACTGCCGGGTCTTGTGCGCGTCCCGCAGATGGACGTGATGCTGGGTGATCATCGCGGCCTGCCTGGCGGAAACCTTGGGCTGCCAGCCTCCGGGCTTCCAGCCTGCCGGCGGAACGCGATAGCCGAAGGCGCCGGCCATCATGAAGACGAAATAGATCGCGGCCATGACGAAGAAGGTCTGCCAGACGCCGACGCCGCTCATCGACTGGAAGTGGTTCATCAGCCGATCCGCCAGCGGGGCTCCGATCATCGCGCCGCCGCCAAAGCCCATGATCGCCATGCCCGTCGCCAGGCCGCGCCGGTCGGGGAACCACTTGATCAGGGTCGAGACGGGCGAGATGTAGCCAAGGCCCAGGCCGACGCCCCCGATGAACCCGGAGCCGATCCACATCAGCCACAGCTGATGGGTCATCACCCCGATCCCCGAGACGACCATGCCACCGCACCAGCACAAGGCGGCGACGACGCCTGCCTTGCGTGGTCCTGCGACCTCCAGCCAGCCTCCCCACATCGCGGCCGAGGATCCCAGCAGCACGAAGAACAGCGTATAGATCCAGCCCAGATCGGCGATGCGCCAGTCGCAGCTGGTCGTGAACAGGGCCGAAAGCAGGCTCATCCCCTCGCAGGCGACCGGATCGGCGATGCCGATGGCGCGCGACAGCGGCAGCCAGAACACCGAGAAGCCATAGGCCATGCCGATGCACAGGTGAATCGCCAGGGCGGCAGGCGGCACCAGCCATCGGTTGAAGCCCGGCCGGGCTATCGTGCGTTCGCGAGACAGCAACGGTGTCCGAAATTCTGGAACGTCTTCTATGGCCGTCATCATTCCCCTCCCCTGAAATGGATGCGCACGCGACCTGCAAAGCTGGTCGCGAAATCCGCGCCGCCCTGCCCTTTGCCGGACATGGACGCTTGTCGGACGACCCGTCCTCTCGGGTCGTGGCGGCAGTCTGTAGAATTCAGGATATTGATTTCAATGGACAATCTGTCTTTCTGGCGGGACAGCTTGTCCATTGGGGCCATCGACAGGGCGACTTGCCCATCCCGCCGCGGACGGACCGGCCGGGCTTTTCGATTGCTGCGGCGGGCATCGGGCCGTCCTTGCCGGCACCGGCAAAAAAGACCGTTGCAAACCGTCTTCGCCAAAACCAGACTTCATGCGGTGAAGGTAAGCCGGATGCCTTCATTTCGTTGCGGCCGGTTCAGGCCCCATGCCGAACCGGGGGCGCGACCCGATCCGCGTGCCGGTCGCAACCGACGGCGGAAAGCCGGGCGATGGCGTTGTGCGATCCTTCCCGGGAGAGGAGTCCCAAGATGGCAACGCGGTTCAAGGTCGGAGATCACGTCAGATGGAATTCCGAAGCTGGCCGGGTCTCGGGCACCATCATCGCGGTCCATACCAGCGATTTCGATTACAAGGGCCACACCCATCGCGCGACCGAAGACGACCCTCAATATGAGATCAAGAGCGACAAGACCGACCATATCGCCGCACATAAGGGTAGCGCCCTCGACCTTGCCTGACAAAGGTGACGCGTGGAACTGCCGTTTTTCACCATAGGCCATTCCAACCGGAGTATCGCGACCTTCGCCGGGCTTCTGCATGAGGCGCAGGTGGAACTCGTCGTCGATATCCGGAAAATCCCGATGTCGAGGGCCAACCCGCAGTTCAACAAGGATGTGCTGCCCACCGTCTTGTCCAATCTTAGGATCGGCTACGAGCATATCGCCGCGCTTGGCGGCCTTCGGGGCAAGGTCGCGGCATCGGCCCCCGGGGTTAACGGGCTGTGGAAGAACCGGAGCTTTCGCAACTACGCGGATTATGCGCTTACGGAACGGTTCCGCGAGGGCCTTGGCCGCCTGATCGAGATGGGGCGCGAGCGGCGCTCGGCGATCATGTGCTCGGAGGCGGTCTGGTGGCGATGCCACCGCCGCATCGTCGCGGATTACCTCATTGCGAATGGGCACGCGGTTTTTCACATCATGGGTCCGGGCCGCGTCGAACCCGCCCGCTTGACCGCCGGTGCCGTCATCCGGCCCGACAGAACCGTCGTCTATCCCGGCCTGCCCGGTGCCGAGCCATGAGACGGCATCGGACAATCGACCTTGCCCGGCTGGGGGGGCATCGGTTGCCTGTTGGCGGAATGTTGGACGTGGTTCCGGCGCGCGCGGCGTCGCCGCCCCCTGACCGCAGGGCGTGGCATTTTTGGCAAACACCATGCGCCAGGGCGCTGCCCCGGATCGTCGATTCGAATGGAGCGTGAAGCCTGGTGGGGCGGGAGGGGATCGAACCCCCGACCAACACGGTGTAAACGTGTCGCTCTACCGCTGAGCTACCGCCCCCATGCCGGCTGATAGCGCGATCGCCGCACCCTTGGCAAGCATGGGCGTCACCGGCGCAGCCTTGCGATCAGCGAGGAGGTGTCCCAGCGCCCGCCGCCCATGGCCTGCACTTCCTTGTAGAACTGGTCGACCAGCGCCGTCACCGGCAGGCTGGCGCCGGTTTCGTCGGCGGTGGCCAGGCAGATGCCCAGGTCCTTGCGCATCCAGTCCACCGCAAAGCCGAAGTCGAAGCGGTTCTCGGCCATGGTCTGGTGACGGTTCTGCATCTGCCAGCTGCCGGCGGCGCCCTGGCTGATCACCTCGACCACCTCGGGGATCGACAGCCCGGCCTTTTCGGCGAAATGCAGCGATTCCGACAGGCCCTGCACCAGCCCGGCGATGGCGATCTGGTTGCACATCTTGGCCAGTTGCCCGGCACCCGAGGGCCCCATGAGCTTGCAGATCTTGGCATAGGCGGCGATCACCGGCTCGGCCCGGGCGTAATCGTCCTGCGTGCCGCCGCACATCACGGAAAGCTGGCCGCTCTCGGCCCCCGCCTGCCCGCCCGAGACCGGGGCATCGACAAAGCCCAGCCCGGCCTCGGCCGCCAGCGCAGAAAGCTCGCGCGTCACTGCCGCCGAAACGGTGGTGTGGTCGACGAAGACCGCGCCCTTGCCCATGCCGGCAAAGGCACCCGCCTCGCCCAGGCAGACCTGGCACAGGTCGTCGTCATTGCCGACGCAGGCCATGACGAACTCGGCACCCTCGGCCGCTTCGCGCGCGGTGGCGGCCACGCGGCCCTTGTGACGGGCGGCCCAGGCCTCGGCCTTGGCGGGGCTGCGGTTCCAGACCGTCACCTCATGCCCGGCCGCGGCCAGGTGCCCCGCCATGGGAAAGCCCATCACCCCAAGTCCCAGAAATGCCACGCGCGCCATCAGATTCTCTCCCTCATGTCGTAAAGGCGCGTTGATCCGGCCCGCGCCCTGCCCTATTCACCCCGATGAATTTCATCACCCGGCGCGGGGGTCAACCTCTCGTGCCCAAGCTCGGGACCGTGGCGTTTCATGGTGACACTATTCCGCTGGCTTGTGCGCCTGACGGTCGGGCTGATCCTGCTGACCGTGGCGCTGGTGACGCTGGCCTGGTATTTCGCCATCCGCTCGCTGCCCGACTACGACGGCAGCTATGCGGTGCGCGGCATCTCGGCCCCGGTCGAGATCGTGCGCACGACCGAGGACGTGCCGCATATCTTCGGCGAAAGCGACCGCGACGTGTTCTTTGCGCTGGGCCTTGCCCATGCCCAGGACCGGCTGTTCCAGATGACCGTGCTGCGCCGCGCAGCCCAGGGCCGGCTGGCCGAGATCTATGGCATCGGTGCCCTGCCCGCCGACGATCTGGCGCGCCGGCTGGGGCTTTACCGCAATGCCCGCGCCTCGCTGCAGGCCCAGGACCCCGAGGTGATCGAGGCGCTGCAAGCCTATGCCGAGGGCGTGAACGCCTGGATCGAGCAGATCAATCTGGGCGCGCGCGGGCGCGGGGCGCCGGAATTCTTTCTCTACCCCGAGGATATCGCCTATTGGGAGCCGGCGGATTCGCTGGCGATCCTGAAGCTGCTGGCGGCATCGACCACCGTGCAACTGCGCCGCGAGGTGCTGCGGGCCCGGCTGTCGCTGGCCGCCCCCGAACGCGGGCAGGACCTGGTCGCCATGCGCGGCGAGCCGCCCTTGCCCGCCTATGCCGGCCTGTTTCCGGGCGCCCGTTTCGCCGCGCCGGAACGCGGCGCCGGGCCGCGGGACTGGACGGCGACGCTGGCCGGCTATCTGGCACCGGCGGCGGGGGCCTCGGCCAACGGTTTCGCTGCCGCGGCCGGGCGCACGGCGGCGGGCGGCGCGCTGCTGGCCAACGACCCGCAATTCGCCCTGACCGCGCCGGGCCTGTGGTATCTGGCCCGGATCGAGCTTGGCTCGGGCGGGGTGATCGGCGGCACCATCCCCGGCATTCCGGCCGTGCTGTCGGGCCGCAACACCGGCCTGGCCTGGGGCATCACCCCGGCCCGGATCGACGACCAGGACCTTTACATCGAAGAGGTCCAGCCCGGCGATCCCAACCGCTATCGCGGCGCGAACGGCTGGACCGAGTTCACCACCCGGCGCGAGACCCTGCGCATCCGCGGCGCCGATCCGCAGACCATCACCCTGCGCGAGACCGAGAACGGCCCGGTCGTCCCGGCCGCACATCTGGACCTTGCGACCATCCTGCCCGCCGGCCATGTCGCGGCGCTGTCCTGGACCGGCGGCTACGGCAACGACCGCAGCATGACGGCGCTGATCGGGCTGATGCGCGCGCAGGACCGGCAGGCGGCGGCCGGGACGCTGCGCGAGATGATCGCCCCGGCCATGGTGGTGACGCTGGCCGATGCGCAAGGCGTGGGCCAGGTCCTGGCCGGCGCCGTGCCGCACCGCCCCTCGGGCCACCAGACGGCGGGCCGCATGCCTGCGCCGGGCTGGCTGGCGCAGAACCGCTGGCAGGGGCTCAGCCCCGCCCCCGCCGAACTGGCCGAGCTGGACCCCGAAAGCGGCATCGTGGCCGCGACCGGCGCGGCGCTGCCGGGTTCGGGCGGGCTTGGCCATGACTGGGGCGACGCCTATCGCCAGAACCGGCTGCGCCACCTGGTCGACTCGCGCGAGGTGCATTCGCGCGACAGTTTCATCGCCGCGCAGAACGACATCGTCAGCCCGGTCGCCCGCGCGCTGCTGCCGCTGGTTGGCGCCGAGCTGTGGTTCACCGGCGAGCCCGCCGCCCGGGGCACGCCCGAGCGGCAGCGCCAGGACGCGCTGGCGCTTCTGGCCAACTGGGACGGCTCGATGAGCGAGCACCTGCCCGAGCCGCTGATCTATGCCGCCTGGATGCGCGCCTTGCAGGACCGGCTGGTGCGCGACGACCTCGGCCCGCTCGCCGACGAGTTGACCGAGCTTTTCCCCGATTTCATCGACCGCGTCTTTCGCGACACGGGGGGGGCCTCGGCCTGGTGCGACATCCGGCAATCCGCGCCGGCCGAGACCTGCACCCAGATCGCCCGGCAGGCGCTGGACGCGGCGCTGCTGGACCTGGGCGCGCGTTTCGGACCGGACCTTGCCAGCTGGCGCTGGGGCGATCTGCATCGCGCCCGCCATGTCCACCCGGCGCTGGGGGACATGCGCGGCATCTCGTATATCGTGAACCTGATCCAGCCGACCTCGGGCGGCGAAATGACCGTCGCCCATGCCGGTTTCCTGGGCCATGGCCGCAATCCCTGGCTGAACGTGACCGGCGCCGCCTATCGCGGGGTCTACGACCTTGCCGATCCCGACAGCTCGGTCTTCATCATCTCGACCGGCCAGTCGGGCCATCCGTTCTCGCGCCATTACGACGACATGGCCGGGCTGTGGCGGCGCGGGGAATATGTGGTGATGTCGCTGGACCCGGCGCTGGCCCGCGCCGCGGCGGCGGGTATCACCCATCTGAGGCCGGCCGGCGACTAGAAGCTTGCATCCGGCGCCCGGCCGGGCTTCCCTGCCCCGAAACGCAGCAAAGGGAAGCCCATGGCGCGCAAGATCATCATCGACACCGACCCCGGCCAGGACGACGCCGTCGCCATCCTGCTGGCGCTGGCCAGTCCCGAGATCGAGGTGCTGGGCCTCAGCGTGGTCGCCGGCAACGTGCCGCTGCACCACACCCAGCGCAATGCCCGGATGATCTGTGAACTGGCCGGCCGCCCGGACCTGCCGGTCCATGCTGGCTGCGAGGCGCCGCTGCAACGCAAGCTGGTCACGGCCGAGCATGTGCATGGCAAGACCGGGCTCGACGGCGTCACCCTGCCCGAGCCGGCCATGGCGCTCGCCCCCGGCCATGCCGTGGATTTCCTGATCGAGACCTTGCGCCGCGAGAAACCGGGCAGCGTCACGCTGGTGCCCATCGGCCCGCTGACCAATATCGCCACCGCCTTCCAGCGCGCCCCGGACATCATCCCGCGCGTGCAGGAGATCGTGCTGATGGGCGGCGCCTATTTCGAGGTCGGCAACATCACCCCCACCGCCGAGTTCAACATCTATGTCGATCCCGAGGCGGCGGAACTGGTCTTTGCCAGCGGCGCGCCGCTGACCGTGATGCCGCTGGACGTGACGCATCGCGCGCTGACCAGCCGCGCCTGGGTCGAGGGCATGCGCGCCATGGGCCGGGTCGGACAGGCGGTGGCCAGCTGGACCGATTTCTTCGAACGCTACGACCGCGAGAAATACGGCAGCCACGGCGCCCCCCTGCACGATCCCTGCACCATCGCCTGGCTGCTTCGGCCCGAACTGTTCACCGGCCGCTACATCAATGTCGAGATCGAGACCCGGGGCGAATATACGCTGGGCATGACCGTCGCCGACTGGTGGCGGGTCAGCGGGCGGACGCCCAACGCCACCTTCATCCGCGATGTTAAGGCAGATGCCTTCTTCGCGCTGCTCACGGAACGGATCGGCGATCTGGACCGCCGGGTCGGCTGACGCCGGATCGCGGTTACGGTGCTATTCGTCGACAGGTCCGGGCACGGTGGCCGGCGCCTCCGGCGCGGCGTCGGCCGGCGACACGGGTGGCTCGTCCCCCCCCTGCTCCGGCTCGTCCCCTGTCGCAGCGTCAGAGGCGTCCTGTCCCGGCGCATCCGTCCCGGGCTGTTCGGCCAACGGGCCGGTGCCGACCTCGCGGTCTATGCGTTCGATCAGCACATCGGTGACGTCGATGGATTGCGAGGCGACGAAGATCGCGCGCTGATCCAGCACCACCACCGCGCCCCGTTCGCGCATCAGCGCCGCCAGCACGGGCAGCACGGCGCGAAAGAAGGCCTGGCGCTCCTCGTCGGCCTCGGTCTGCAGGCTGCGGGCGGCCGCGTCGCGGGCGCGGCGCACCTCGACCACGCGCTTGTCGAACTCGTCGGCGCGCTTGCGGAACTCGTCGGGCGGCAGGGTCTGGCGCAATGCGGTCAGCTCCTGCTCCTCGGTGGCGAACTGGTCGGCGAGCCGGTCGTTCTCGGCCGCGATCTCGCGCCCGCGCTGCTCCAGGTCCGCCTGCACCCGCTGTCCCCATTTCGAGTGCAGGTAAAGCATCTCCTGATCCAGGGTCAGCACCGGCAGCACCGCCTCGCCATTGGACGGCGGCGTCTCGACCACGATGGGCGGCACATCATTAGCCGGCCCGGCATCCGGTTCCGAGGGCACCGGCACGGGGGCGGCCTGCTGGGCCAGCGCGCCCGAAGGCAGCGCCAGCAGGGTCGCCAGCGCCAGCGCCGCGATGCCGCGCCCCCGGCCCATCAGAACCGGGTCGAGATGGTCAGGTCGAAGGTCTGCTCCTCGTCATAGTCCTCTTTCTTGAGGGCCTTGGCGAAGTTGAAGCGCAACGGGCCGATCGGCGTGGTCCAGAAGATCGAGGCGCCGACCGCGGCACGGACCTTCATGCCGTCGTCGACCTCTTGCGGATAGTCGCCGGGCGTCGCGCCGGTGGTGTTGTCCAGCCCCCAGACAGAACCGGCATCGGCGAAAAGCCCGCCGGTGATGCCATATTCCTCGGGCAGGCCCAGCGGGAACTGCAACTCGGTGCGCAGCGCCCAGAAGTAGTTGCCGCCAAGCGCGTCCTGGTTCGGCGCGTTCAGGTCGCGCGGTCCCAGCCCGTTCGGCTCAAAGCCGCGAATCTTGCCGTTGCCGGTAAAGCGGTTCAGGAAGCGGCTGTTCTGGTCGTCCAGCATATGCACCGCGCCAAACTCCAGCTCGGCCAGCATGGTCACGTTTTCGCGCCATGCGCGGCTTTCGACGCCGGCGTAAAGCGTGCTGGTGACAGACTTCACGTCACCGCCCAGCCCGGCGAAATCCTGGCCGGCGCGCAGCCGGTAGCTGGTCACCGGGTCCAGCCCGGCGATGCGGCTGTCATAGCTGTAGGTATAGCCGACCGCCGAGGTGAAGAAGCCGCCCTGCTCGTCGAAGAGGATCGGCGACGAGCCGACCAGCCGGCTGCTTTCCGAATCCATGTGGATCTCTTCGACGTCGAACAGCGTGTCCTTGCTGAGCTTGTAGCGCAGTTCCACCCGGCCGTTTTCCGAGACCGGGAACTCGATCCCGGTCAGGAAGCCGACGGTGCGGGTGTTGTAGTCCGAATTCAGCCGGTCGGTGGTGTTGTACCAAGCCTGGGCCCGGGCGCGCAGGTTGCGTCCCAGGAAATAGGGCTCGACGAAGGTCAGGCCCGAGCTTTGCGTATCCGTGCCGGTCGAAAAGGCCAGGTCCACCTGCTGCCCGCGGCCCAGGAAGTTCTTTTCCGACAGCGAGATGTTGAAGCCGACGCCGGTCGCGGCGCCGTAGCTGACGCCGAAGTTCAGGCTGCCGGTCGGCTGCTCCTCGACGTTCACGTCGACGATGACCTGCTCGGGCGACGAGCCCGGACGGCTTTCCGCCTGCACATCCGAGAAAAAGCCAAGCGCGCGCAGCCGTTCGGCCGAATTGCGGATCTCGCGCGGGTTGAAGGGGTCGCCCTCGACCGTGGCGAACTGGCGGCGGATCACCTCGTCCAGCGTGGTGGTGTTGCCCTCGATGTCGATGCGTTCGACGAAGACGCGCGGCCCGCGCGTCAGGGCAAAGGTCAGGTCCAGGGTCTGGCTGCGCTCGTTGCGGGTGACGCGCGGCTCGATATTGACGAAGTTCAGCCCCTTGCGCAGCGCCAGCGCCTCCATCCGGCGGATGGTGGTGTCGATGTCGGTCGGGTTGTAGACCGCGCCGCGCTTGACCCGGTTCTGGGCGGCGAATTCCGTCGCATCGACGCCCGGGATTTCGCTGACGGTGTTGATGGTGCCGAAGGTATAGCGCGGGCCTTCATGGATCTGGAAGGTGATGTAGAAGGCGTCGCGTTCCCGAGCCAGTTCCGGCGCCACCGCCTGCACGCGGAAATCGGCATAGCCGCGCGAGCGGTAGAAATCGGTCAGCAGCTTCTCGTCCAGCGGCACCCGCTCGGGGGCGAAGGTGTCGCGGCGGATGAAGGTGCGCAGGATGCCGGCCTGCTTGGTTTGCAGCACGTTGCGCAACCGGCGGTCGGAAAAGGCGCGGTTGCCGACGAAACCGATGCGCTCGATCTCGGTCACGTCGCCTTCGCGGATCTCGAAGACCAGATCGACCTGGTTGCTGCCGCGGCGGATGATGCGCGGATCGACGCGGGCGGCCAGGCGCCCCTGCGAGGCATAGACCTGGCTGATCGCGGCGGCATCGGCCTCGGCCTGGGCGGGGGAATAGACCCGGCGCGACTGCGACTTGACGATCTCGGCCAGGTTCTCGTTCTTGAGCCGCCTGTTGCCCTCGAATGCGACGGTGTTGATGGTGGGATATTCCGCCACCCGAACCACCAGCGTCCCGCCCGAGGGCACCAGTTCGACCGTCTCGAACAGGCCCGAGTTCTGAAGCCGCTGCATGGCGTCGTTCAGCGCCCCGGCCGAGACGTCCTGGCCGCGCGGCAGATCCAGATAGGACAGGATCGTCGCGGGTTCGATGCGCTGGTTACCCTCGATCCGCACGTTGCTGAAGACATAGGCCGAGGCGGGGGTCGCCACCATCGCGACCGGCGCGGCCACTGCCAGCGCCGAGATCAGCGCCAGCGCGCCCTTGCCGAGTTTCCTGTCCGTCATCGCCGCCCCTCGCGAATAATGCGTTGCCCGGCGGGTTGGTCCCGCCATATTTGCCCCGATGGATACAGCGAAGCGGCCTACACTGTCAAAAGCCTAGCGCCGCTCAGGGGCAGAAAAGATCGTTGGTGAGGCCCAGAACCATCAGCGACAGCACCGCCGCCAGCCCCAGCGCCGACAGGATATCCATCACCCGGTCCGACGGCCGCCGGCCCGCCACGGCCTCGTAGAGATAGAACATCAGGTGCCCGCCATCGAGCACCGGCACCGGCAGCAGGTTCAGAAAACCGATGGCCGCGGACAGCACGGCGATCCACCAGATGAAGTTTCCGCCCCCCGCCGAGGCCGCCTGCCCCGTGGTCTCGGCGATCGAGATCGCGCCGCCCAGGTTGCAGCTGCCGATCTGGCCGGTGATCATCGCCCAGAGCCCCGAGACAGACGAGGCGATGATGTCCCAGGTGCGCGCGGCGCCGATCCCCAGCGCCTCGCCCATGGCAGCCGGGCGGGTCGCAGGCTCGAAATAGGTGCCGCCGCCGGTCACGCCGATCAGCCAGCGCCTTGCATAGCCGTCGCCGGTGGGCAGGTCCTGTTCGCGCGCAGCCAGGGTGTAGTCGGCTTCGCCCTCGCCCTCGCGCCAAACCTTCAGCAGCACCGGCCGGCCCTCGGCCTCGGCCACATGCCGACGCAATTCGTCGAAGCGCGAGACAGGCTCGCCGTCGATGGCCAGGATCACGTCGCCCGGCTTCAGCCCCGCCGTGGCCGCCGGGCTGCGCGGCGCGATGCCGGTGACCAGCGGCGGCATCGGGTCGGGGCCCGGCACGGTGATTTCGGTGCCGTCGCGCAGCACGGTCCAGTCGTGGCTGGGACGCGAGGGCAATTCGCCCGCCGCCGCGCCAAGGTCGCGCCAGTTAGCGACGGGCCGGCCGTCCAGCGCCAAAACGCGGTCGCCCGGTTGCAACTGCATCTCGACGCCGGGCGGCGTCGGGTGCAGCTGCCCCACCCGGACCTCGTCCACCGGCAGGCCCTGCCAGATCGCCATGCCGGCAAAGACCAGGATCGACAGGATGAAGTTGAACACCGGCCCCGCCGCAACGGTGGCGAAGCGCGCCCAGAGCGGCGCGCCGGTCAGGCTTTGGCGCGCGCGGGCCGGATCGACCGGCACCGATCCCGCGCTGGCCGCATCGGCATCACCCAGAAAGCGCACATAGCCGCCCAGCGGGATAGCCGCCACCTGCCAGACCGTGCCGTGCCGGTCGCGCCGCGCCGCCAGCCGCGGCCCGAAGCCCAGCGAAAACACCTCGGCCTTGATGCCGCACAGCCGGCCGATGATGTAATGGCCGTATTCATGCACGGTGACGATGACCGACAGCGCGACGATGAAGGCCGCCACGGTCCACAGGAACCCGCCCATCATGTCCAGAACCAGGCTCATGCCGCCCCCTGCCATTGCGCTGCCGCCCGCCGCGCGAAATCGTCCCAATGCAGCACTTCGCCAAGGTCGCGCGGACTTTGCGCAAAGCCGGCCTCGCGCGCGGCCAGCGCCAGCGCGTGCTCGACCGCGGGCGCCATGTCGGTAAAGCGGATGCGCCCGGCGATGAAGTCGTCCAGCGCCTGCTCCTTGGCGGCGTTCAGCACCGCACCCGCGGCACCGCCGGCCCCGATCGCCTCGCGCGCCAGCCGCAGGGCAGGCCAGCGCACCTCGTCCGGCTGGGCAAAGGTCAGGCTGCCAAGCGCCGCCAGGTCCAGCGCCGGCACCGGCAGGGCGGCGCGCGCGGGCCAGTTCAGCGCATAGCCGATGGCATGGCGCATGTCCGGAGCCCCCAGATGCGCGATGCTGCCGCCGTCGCGATGCGTGACCATGGCATGGATGATCGATTGCGGATGCACCAGCACCCGCAGGCGGTCGACGCCCAGGCCGAAGAATTCATGCGCCTCGATGACTTCCAGCGCCTTGTTGAACATGCTGGCGCTGTCGATGGTGATGCGCTGGCCCATGTCCCAGTTCGGATGCCGGCTGGCCTCGGCCACCGTCGCGCGTGCCAGCCGCTCCAGCGGCCAGTCGCGGAATGCGCCGCCCGAGGCGGTGATGGTCACATGCTCGACAGAATCGAGGTTTTCGCCGTGAAGTGCCTGAAAGATCGCGGAATGCTCGGAATCGACCGGCAGGATGCGTGCGCCGGTCTCCCGGGCGCGGGCCATGACCAGCGGTCCGGCGGCCACCAGGGTTTCCTTGTTCGCCAGCGCCAGGGTGCCGCCTCGGTTCAGCACCTCAAGCCCCGGCGGCAGGCCGGCGGCGCCGACGATGGCGGACAGCGTCCAGTCGGCCGGGCGGGCGGCGGCCTCGGCCACGACCTGCGGTCCCGCCGCGGCCTCGATCCCGCTGCCGGCAAGTGCCGCGCGCAGATCGGCCAGGCGCTCCGGCCATGCGGTGACGGCGAGTTCGGCCCGCAGCGCGCGGGCCATCTGGGCCAGCCGCGCGACATTGGCGCCGCCGGTCAGGGCGACGGTGCGGAAGCGCTCGGGGCCGCCGGCCCGCATCAACAGATCGAATGCGCTTTCGCCGACCGACCCGGTCGCGCCCAGCACGGATATGCTGCGCATCGTCTCAGCCTCCGATAACGGGTAAGAGATCGCCGATCAAAAGCAGCAGCGCCATGAGCAACGCCCCGGACATGGCGTCGAAACGGTCCAGGACGCCGCCATGGCCGGGGATCAGATCGGAACTGTCCTTGACCCCGACCCGGCGCTTGAGCCAGCTTTCCGCGATGTCGCCGAACTGCCCGGCCAGCGCGATCAGCGGGCCGAGCACCAGGACCGGCCAGGGCGCCTGCCCGGCCAGCATCAGGACCAGCGCCAGCACCAGCGCGCCCGCCCAGCCGGCGATGGTGCCGCTCCAGGTCTTCTTGGGGCTGATCGCCGGCCAGAAGCGCGGCCCGCCCAGCTTGCGGCCGATGAAATAGCCCAGCACGTCGGACAGCACCACGGTGCCGACGATCCAGGCCAGCGTCGGCAGGCCCATCACCTCGCGGATCACCACCAGCGCATAGCCGGCACCCAGGATCGCCAGGGTGAACAGCAGATAGGCCGGGCGTTCGTGTTCATGCGTGCCGTGCCAGCCGGCGATCATCGGCACCAGTGCCAGCGCCATCGGCCAGTCGCCGGGCAGCACCAGCATGGCCAGCATCACCAGCCCCGACAGGATGGCGATCAGCACCGGATGGCGCGGGCTGCGGAATTCGGGATGGCGCCAGCCGGTCAGCCGCGCCAGTTCCCACATCATCACCCCGATGACGGCCGAGACGCCCAGCCGGATCCAAAGCCCCGAGGACAGCAGCAGCAACAGCCCCAGCACCGCCAGCACCGCGCCCGACAGAAGGCGCGGCCAGAGATCGGCCCATTTGTCGCGTCCGCGCTGCAAGGCGCCGCGCAACCGGCCCGGCTGTGGTCCGTCCCCGCTCATGCGCCGCCGAAGCGCCGGTCGCGCAGCCCGTAGCGGTCGAGGATCTCGGCCAGATGCTCGGGCGTGAAGTCCGGCCAGAGCGTCTGGGTGAACTCATATTCCGAATAGGCCGCCTGGAAGGGCAGGAAATTCGAGGTCCGCGTCTCGCCGCTGGTGCGGATCACCAGGTCCGGGTCGGGATGGCCGGCCGTGTCCAGGCAGTCGGCCAGGTCGGCCTCGGTCGGCTCGGCGACCTCGCCCCGGCCGATGCGTGCCGCCAGCCGGGCCGCGGCCCGGGTCAGCTCGTCCCGGCCGCCGTAATTGATCGCCACGGTCAGGTTCAGCCGGGTGTTGCCGGCGGTGCGCGCCTCGATCCCGGCCATCAGCCGCTGCAGCTTGGGTTCCAGCCGCTCGCGCCCGCCGATGAAGCGCATGCGTACGCCCTCGGCGGAAAGCCCGTCCGCCTCGCGCTCGATATAGCGGGCGAAGATGCCCATCAGGCCCAGCACTTCCTCGGTCGAGCGCTTCCAGTTCTCGGTCGAGAAGGCATAGACCGTCAGCCAGTTCACCCCCAGGTCGGGACAGGCGCGGACGATCTGCTTGACGCGCTCGGCGCCGCGCCGATGCCCGACCAGTCGCGGCCAGCCCCGGTTCTTGGCCCAGCGGCCGTTGCCATCCATGATGATGGCGACATGACGGGGCCGCTGGTCCCCTCCGCCGGGCTTCGACAGGCTGGCTGCGATCTCGGCCATGCGTCAGACCTGCATGATTTCGGCTTGCTTGGCCTCGAGCGCCTGATCCACCGAGGCGATCATCTTGTCGGTCAGTTCCTGCACGGCGCCCTCCCAGAACTTCTGGTCGTCCTCGGACATGCCCGAGGACTTGGCCTTCTTGATCTGGTCCATGCCGTCGCGTCGCACGTTGCGGATGGCGACGCGGGCATGTTCGGCATATTGCGCGGCGACGCGGGTCAGTTCGCGCCGGCGCTCTTCGTTCAGCTCGGGGATCGGCAGCATGATGATGGTGCCGTTGAGCTGCGGGTTGATGCCCAGGCCCGATTCGCGGATCGCCTTCTCGGCCTTGCCGACCAGGCCCTTGTCCCAGATGTTGATCGTGACCATGCGCGGTTCGGGCACGTTCACCGTGCCGATCTGGTTGATCGGCGTGGGCGAGCCGTAGGCATCGACCATGATCGGCTCGACCATGCTGGCCGAGGCGCGGCCGGTGCGCAGCGAGGCGAATTCATGGCGCAGGGATTCCATCGCGCCCTTCATGCGGCGCTCTAGGTCGTCGGTGTCGATCTCGATCTCGTCGGACATGCTCGGTCATGGCCTCTGTGCTGTGATTTTCGCCGCTTTTAGCCGAGCCACGCCCGCATGGCAAAGCCTATACGGGGATTTTACCCATGGACGCGCGTATATGTGCCGCTTCCCGCCAGGATTCCGCGGAAACCGCCCGGTTCGTCCAGCGAGAAGACGATGATCGGCAGGTCGTTGTCGCGGGCCAGCGCGATGGCCGAGGCGTCCATGACCCCCAGGTGCTTTTGCAGCACCTCGTCATAGGTCACGTCGTCGTAGCGCTTGGCATCGGGGAACTTGTTCGGGTCCTTGTCGTAGACGCCGTCGACCTTGGTGCCCTTGAAGATCGCCTCGCAGTTCATCTCGTTGGCGCGCAGCGTGGCGGCGGTGTCGGTGGTGAAATAGGGGTTGCCGGTGCCGGCGGCGAAGATGCAGACGCGCTTCTTTTCCAGGTGGCGGACGGCGCGGCGGCGGATATAGGGCTCGGCCACCTCGTCCATGCGGATGGCCGAGATCACGCGGGTATGGATCTTCAGCGCCTCCAGCGCCGCCTGCATGGCCAGCGCGTTCATCACCGTGGCGAGCATCCCCATATAGTCGGCGGTCGCCCGCTCCATGCCCTGGGCGCTGCCCTGAAGCCCGCGGAAGATATTGCCGCCGCCGATGACCATGCAGATCTCGATGCCCATGTCATGGACGGATTTGACCTCTTGCGCGATGCGGGCGACGGTCGGCGGGTGCAGGCCGTAGCCCTGGTCCCCCATGAGCGCCTCGCCCGAAATCTTCAGCATCACGCGCGAATAGCTTCCGGGGGTCTTGGACGCGCTTTCCGACATGGGTTCACCTTTTTGCGGCTGTTTCATTGCCGGGCAAAATGTCGCAAACAGGCCCCATGTTCAACCGCCGCCGACCCGAGCCGAAATGACCCTGCGTCACCCGATCCTGGCCGAGCTGGATCCCGCCCGCCCTATTCTGATCGCCGGGCCGACCGCCAGCGGCAAATCCGCGCTGGCGCTGGAGATCGCCGAGGCGCAGGGCGGCACCGTCGTCAATGCCGATGCCTTGCAGGTCTGGTCCTGCTGGCGGTTGCTGACCGCCCGGCCCACGGCCGAGGACGAGGCCCGCGCCCCGCATGCGCTTTACGGCCACGTCGCGCCGGATCGCGCCTATTCCGTCGGCGCCTGGCTGGCCGAGGTCGCCGCTCTCATGGATAAGGGCTGCGATTCGGGCCGCGGCCGGCTGATCGTGACCGGCGGAACCGGGCTTTACCTGAACGCGCTCAGCCGCGGACTGGCAGTGATTCCCCCGACCCCGCCCGAGATCCGCGCCCAGGCCGACCAACTGGTGCGCCAGCCCGGCGGGCTGGCCCGCATGATCGAGGATCTCGATTCGTCCACCCGCGCGCGCATCGACCTGAGAAATCCGGTGCGCGTCCAGCGTGCCTGGGAAGTGCTGACCACCACCGGGCGCGGCATCGCCGCCTGGCAGGCCGAGACGCCGCCGCCGCTGATTGACCCCGCGGCCGCGCATCTGCTGGTGCTGAACCCGGATCGCGACTGGCTGGCCGAACGCATCGCCCGCCGCTTTCACCTGATGCTGGAGCAGGGCGCGTTGGACGAGGTGCGCGCGATGCTGCCGCACTGGAACCCCGATGCGCTTTGGGCCAAGGCCATCGGGGCGCCGGAACTTGTCGCGCATCTGCAAGGCCGGATCGATCTGGACGAGGCCGCGCGACGCGCGGTCATCGCCACGAGGCAATATGCCAAGGCGCAGCGCAGCTTCTTTCGCGGCCGCATGCGCGACTGGCGCTGGATCGGCATCGGCGGCTGACTTGTGCGGGTTTTGCCGCACTGCTAGGACATATTGACCTTATAACAACCGTGAGCGGAATATGCCCTTCGCGATTTCTCGCCATGGGGATAGCCTTCCGACATGGATTCGCTGAAAGCCGCGCCTGATGAATGAAGCCCGCCACGCCCTTGCCCCGTCCGATCCGGTCGTGGCGCGGCTGGTCGCGGCCGGCATCACCGCAGGAGCGATCCTGGAGCCGGCGGAAACCGATCCGCGGCTGATGCGGGCGGCCATCCCGCCAGCGGCCCCGCCTGCCGACCCGCGCGGCCGGCCCTCGGTCCTGGCCCCCGATGTCGTCGAACCCTCCGAGGCGGCGGCACCCCTGCTGCCGTCCGGCCCTGCGCTCCGGTCCCAGCCGCTGCCGCGGGGCCGCCCGGGCGACGGGTTGCGCCTGATCCCGCTGGCGGGCCTTCACTGGGGCGGGCCGGTGCGGAGCCGGACCGCTCCGCCCAGCCCTCGGGTCCGGGGCGACCATGTGCTGCTCCGCCCGACCGAGGGCATGGTCACGATCATGTTTCCCCGCCACAACCACCCGCTGCCGCCCGGACGCGTCGCCTTCATTCCGGCGGGCACGGCCTTTTCCCTGAAGCCGCCGCCCGAGGTTCGCGGGTTGGCACTGCTGATCCCGCCCGCGTTGTGCAAGGGCCCGCCGTTGCCTTCGGGGTTCAGCCACGGCCAGCCGGCGGCCGAAGATGCGGACCTGCTCGATCCGGCCCTGTTCGCGCTGGCTTCGGAGCCGCCATGCGGCCCGGCACGCCATGCCGCGACCGCCGGCGGGCTTGCACGGATCGCGGCGGTGCTGTCGCGGCTCGACGACAGTCCGGCCCGGTCCGAGCCGCCGGCCGGCGACCTCGCCCGGGCGCGGGCGCTGACCGAAAGGTTCCTGCGTCTGGCGGGGGCGGAGTTGCCGTTGAACCAGACCATGGCCGAGATGGCGCGGCGGCTGGACTGCTCACTGGCGCAGCTCGACCGTGCCTGCCGGCAAAGCCGGGGGCGCAGCGCGCTGGAACTGCTTTACGACCTGCGGCTGCAATGCGCGATCCGGGCGCTGCGCGACGGCGACGGGCCGGTGGCCGAGATTGCGGGCATGCTGGGCTATAGCGGGCCCGGGCACTTCATGCGCACCTTCCTGGCGGCGACCGGCCGCACGCCCCAGGCCTACCGGACGCTGATGCGCGAACTCCAAGGCAAGCGGCCGACCGACGGACGCTGAGCGCATTCCGGGCTCAACGGTGCCGGCACGGAACGTCCAAAGCCGCATCCCGCCATGCGCCACGGCGCAGGCCGCTATCGGGGGCTCTGCGGGCGGATACGGCAGCGGGCCGCCCGGCCCGGCGCCTTCCCGATCCTCATGCCCCGTCGTCCTCGCCGTTTTCGACATCCTCCGCGTCGCCACGGCCGCGGAACCCTTGGGCCACCACGAATTTCTCGGAAGAGTCGGAGCGGCTTGCCGGGGGCTTCACATTCGCCACCTTGCGGAAATTGCGCTTGAGCATGGCCTGCATCTCGTTCTCGGCCCCGCCGGCCAGAACCTTGGCGACGAAGGTGCCGCCCGGCTCCAGCACGTCGAAGGCCAGTTGCGCCGCCGCCTCGACCAGCGCGACGATGCGCAGGTGGTCGGTGCCCTTGTGCCCGGACGAGGCCGCGGCCATGTCCGACATCACCACATCGGCCCGGCCGCCCAGCCATGCCTTGACCTGTTCGTCCGCACCCTCCGACAGGAAGTCCAGCTGATGGATCTCGGCCCCCGGGATCGGATCGACCTCTTGCAGGTCCACGCCCAGCACGCGGCCGACCTTCTTGCCGGACTTGTCGCCCAGGGCGTTCACCCGCGCGACCGCCACCTGGCACCAGCCGCCCGGCGCGCAGCCCAGATCGACCACCCGCGCCCCCGGCACCAGGAAGCGATACTTGTCGTCCAGTTCCAGGATCTTGTAGGCGGCGCGGCCGCGATAGCCCTCGCGCTTCGCCCGCGCGACATAGGGGTCGTTCAACTGCCGCTCCAGCCAGAGCGTGCTGGAAAGCTTGCGTCCCTTGGCCGATTTGACCCGCACCCGCAGGTCGCGCTGGCCGCGGCCCGAGCTCTTGCGCCCGGAGCCCGGCTTCTTGCCTTCGCTCATCTCATGCCACCCCGTTCATTCCATCCGGGGCCAGCACCCCGTCCTTGACCATCTGCGCATAAAGCAACCCCTCGCGCAGGCCGCGATCGGCGACCGACAGCCGCGTCGTCGGCCAGACCCGCATCAGCGTCTGCAGGATCGCGGCGCCCGACATGATCAGCGCATGCCGCTCGCGCCCGATGCGGGGGTCGGCGCGCCGCCCCTCGGGCCCCAGCGACAGGTAGTCGCGGATCACCCGGTCGATCTGGGCCGAGCTCATGATCAGCCCGTCCACCTTGGTTCGGTCATAGCGGCGCAGGCCCAGATGGCTGGCCGCCACGGTCGTCACCGTGCCCGAGGTGCCGATGATCTGGAACCCCTCCTCCATGGTCTGCGCCAGGGCATAGGGGGCGAAATCCGCCAGCATCTCCTCGAAATGCCAGGACATCAGCGCGAAGCGGCCCTGGTCGTCCTCGACATCCTCGAACTGGTCGCGCAGCGTCGCGACGCCCAGCGGCACGCTGATCCAGTCCACCACCCGGGCGCCGCCCGGCAGCGGATCGCGAAAGCCGTCGCCCAGCCGCATGATGGCGCGCGACCGTTCCTTGGGCTCGACATCCTCCAGGTCGATCCAGACCAGCTCGGTCGAGCCGCCGCCGATATCGACGACCAGCAATTGCTCGGTCCGCTGGCTGACCAGCGGCGCGCAGGAGATCACGGCCAGCCGCGCCTCTTCCTCGGCATCGATGATCTCGACCGGCAGGCCGGTCTCGCGCCGGATCATGCGCAGGAAATCGCGGCTGTTCCTCGCCCGCCGGCAGGCCTCGGTCGCGACCAGGCGCATGCGCGTGACCTGATGCGCCTCGAGCTTGCGCCGGCACACCTGCAAGGCATGCACCGTCCGCGCCATCGAGGGACGCGACAGCCTGCCTGATGCCTCGAGGCCGTGGCCCAATTGGACCGGCTTCGAGAAACTGTCGACCACCTGGAACTGGCTGCCCGCGGGGCGGGCAATCAGCATCCGGCAGCTGTTCGTGCCAAGATCCAAAGCCGCATAGAGCGGCCCGTCCTCGGCCGGGCGGGTGGCGAAAGGCTCGACCGTTTTTCTCGGGAACGCGTCCGCACCCGCAGGACGCCTGGGCGCCATGGTCACGCCCTCCGATAACAAGTTGGTCCGAAAGTAACCTGCGCCCGCCACGCCTTCAAGGGGGGCGTTCAGGGGCGTGCCTCTCGACAGGGCCGCGGGGGCGGGCTATGCCCTGCCCCATGATCGTGATCGCCGCATTCATCCTTGGCGCAGCGATCGGCTGGATGCGCGCCGCGAAAGCCGGCGGCAGCCGCGCCGACAAGCTGCAATATGCCGCCGCCCATGCCTTGGCGCTGACCGTGCTGGGCATATTCCTGACCGTCTTCGTCAGCCGGATGGGCTGATGTTCCGGCCGTTCCTCGACAGTCTGCGCAGGCACGGGGTGCCGGCCAGCCTGCGGGAATACCTGGACCTTCTGGCCGGGCTGCAGGCCGGGCTGTCGGATTGGACGCCCGAGGGGTTCTATCACCTGGCCCGCGCCACGCTGGTCAAGAACGAGGCGCATATCGACCGATTCGACCGCGCTTTCGCCGAAGCCTTCTCGGGCCTCGACGAGATCCCCATCGAGGCGCTGGTGAACGAGGTCTCGATCCCGCGCGAATGGCTGGAAAAGCTGGCCGAAAAGCTGCTCACGCCCGAGGAGCGCGCCGCGGTCGAGGGCGCCGGATCCTTCGAGGAGCTGATGAAGCGCCTGCGCGAGCGGCTGGCCGAACAGCAGGGCCGCCACCAGGGCGGCAACAAGTGGATCGGCACCGCCGGCACCTCGCCCTTCGGCGCCTATGGCTACAATCCCGAGGGCGTGCGCATCGGCCAGCATGAGAGCCGCCACCGCCGCGCCGTCAAGGTCTGGGACAAGCGCGAGTTTCGGGATTTCGACGATTCGGTCGAACTGGGCACCCGCAACATCAAGGTGGCGCTGAAGCGGCTGCGGCAATGGGCGCGGCACGGCGCGCTGGAGGAGCTGGACCTGCCCGGCACCATCCGGGCCAGCGCCGAGCACGGCTATATCGACGTCCAGACCCGGCCCGAGCGGCACAATGCGGTCAAGGTTCTGCTGTTCCTGGATGCCGGCGGCAGCATGGACGACCATTCCCGGCTGGTGGACGAGCTGTTCTCGGCCGCCCGGGCCGAGTTCAAGCACCTGGAGCATTTCTACTTCCACAATTGCGTCTATGAGGCGCTGTGGAAGGACAATCGCCGCCGCTGGACCGAGACCACGCCAACATGGGAGGTCATCAACCGCTTCGGCCGCGACTACAAGGCGATCTTCGTCGGCGACGCCTCGATGTCGCCCTATGAGATTGCGATCCCCGGCGGCGCCAACGAGCATTGGAACCCCGAATCGGGCGAGACTTGGCTGCGGCGTCTGCGCGAGACCTGGCCCGACCATGTCTGGCTGAACCCGGTGCCGCGCGCGCATTGGGGCCATACCCGCTCGATCGCCATGATTCGGGACATCTTCGAGGACCGGATGCAGCCCCTGACGCTGGAGGGGCTGACCCAGGCCATGCGCATCCTTGGCTGACGGCCGCGCCATGCCCATATTGCGCTTATGCTGAAGCTGACGCCGATCCTGCTGATCCTGCTCTATGCCGCCGCGATGTGGTTCTTTTCCGCGTGGCGGCTGAAGGCCGAGCTGAACGCCAAGTCCACGCCGCTGCGCCATCCCCGGCTGGTGCCGATGCTGGACCGGCTGGGCCGCGCCATGGACCTGCCGCGCGTGCAGGCGCATGTCTACGAGGTCGGCCATGTGAACGGGCTGGCCGCACCCGACGGCCGCATCTTCCTGACCCGCGGTTTCCTCGACCGGCTGGACCGCGGCGAGGTGACCGAGGCCGAGCTGGCTTCCGTCATCGCGCATGAGCTGGGCCATGTCGCCCATGGCCATACCCGGCGTCGCATGGTGGATTTCGCCGGCCAGAACGTGGTGCGGATGGTGCTGGCGGGCGTGCTGGGCCGCTTTCTGCCCGGCATCGGCGTCTGGATCGCCAATATCGCCGCCAGCGCCATCGCCGCTCGCCTGTCGCGCCAGGACGAATTCGAGGCCGACGCCTTCGCCAGCGCGCTGATGGTCAAGGCGGGGCTGGGCACCGGGCCGCAGAAAAGCCTGTTTCGCAAGCTCGACCGGCTGGCGGGCGCGGGCCGTGCCGGTGCGCCGGCCTGGCTCATGTCGCACCCCCCGGCCGATGCGCGCATCGCCGCCATCGAAAAGCTGGAGGCGCGCTGGGAATTGGTCTAACTTGTCTGCGCGCGCGAATGGGTTATGCTGCGCCGGCAAGCAGTTGATTTTCCATGACCCGCCCCTTTCGTCGCCGCATCCTTTACATTCCGGGCTATGACCCGATCCCGCCCCGCCGCTATCGCGAACTTTACAGGCGCGAGGGCGCCGAACAGGCGCGCATCTCGGGCTACAGGCTGGAATTGGGCCCGCGGCGCGACCGTAAGGGCTTCGGCTGGGGCGTGAGCGGCGATTTCGGCGGCCGGCGCGTCGAGGCCGAGTTCGAGGTGCTGGTCTGGGCCGATATCGTGCAGGGCTCGATGGGCCAGGGTATCCTTGCGACCTATGGCCAGCTTTTCCGCACGGCATGGGCCTATATCGGCTCGGGCGCGCTGATGCGTCTGGCGCGGCTGCGGCGCGGGCCGGTGATCGCGGCGCTTTATCCGGTGGCGGTGCTGCTGGCGCAGCTTCTGCTCTCGGCGCTGGCCGGGGCGCTCATCGGCTGGGCTTTGGGGCGGCTGACCGGCCTTGGCTGGTGGCTGGGCGGGCCGGTCATGCCGGCGCTGACCTGGGCGGGGCTGCATTTGTGGCGGCGCATCGACGGCAGGATCTTCGCCTGGTATCTGATGCATGACTATGCCTTCACCGCCCGGGACCTGGGCGCCTATCCCCCGGCGCTGGAGGCGCGGCTGGCCCTTTTCGCCGACCGCATCGCAGAGGTGCTGGCGGGCGACTGGGACGAGGTGCTGGTGGTCGGCCACAGTTCGGGCGCCTATCTGGGCGTTTCGGTGCTGGCCGGGCTGATCCGCTCGGGGCGGGTGCCGGCGCAGGGGCCGCGCCTCTCCTACCTGTCGCTGGGCCATGTCGTGCCGATGGCGTCCTTCCTGCCGCGCGCGAACCGCCTGCGCGCCGACCTGCGCGATCTCGCGGGCAGCGCGAAGCTCGACTGGATCGACGTGACCGCGCCGGGCGATGCCTGCTGCTTCGGGCTTTGCGATCCGGTGGCGGTCTCGGGGGTCGAGCCGCCCGGCCGCCGCCATCCGCTGATCCTATCCGCCGCCTTCACCCAAACGCTTTCGCCCGAAAAGCGGCGCAAATTGCGCGGGCGCTGGTTTCGGCTGCATTTCCAGTATCTCTGCGCCTTCGACCGGCCGGGCGACTACGACTATTTCGCCATTACCGCGGGACCGCTGACGCTCGGCCGGCGTTTCGCCGGGCGCTCGCATTCGCCGGGCCGGATCGCCCGGCCCGTCAATCGCTGGGTGGCGACATGATCCCGCCCAAGCCTTCTGCCCGACAGGGGCGCGGCTCGGTCTGGCGCTTCATCCGCGACTTTCGCCGCGACATCCTGTCAGCGCAATCGGACAAGCTCTACCGCGCCTGGATGGCCGAGTTCCGCGGCCCCTTCATCCACAGCTTCACCTGCAACGACCCGGCGCTGGTCGACATGATCCTGCGCGAGCGGCCGATGGATTTCCCGAAATCGCCGCGCATGGCGGCCGGGTTGCAGCCGCTGCTGGGCAATTCCAGCTTCATCTCGAACGGAGAGACCTGGCTGCACCAGCGTCGCATCATCGACCCCGCCTTCGAGGGCGGAAGGCTGCGCGAGGCTTTCCCGGCCATGTGGGAGGCAGCCCTGGCCGGCACCGCCCGGCTGCAACCGCTGGCCGACGGCGCCGAGATCGACATCGAGCCGCAGACCAGCCATATCGCCGCCGACGTGATCTTCCGCACGCTGTTCTCGATCCCGATCGAGGATGAGATCGCCGTCCAGGTCTTCCAAGCCTTCCGCGAACATCAGGAGGCGCAGCCGATGGTGAACCTGGGCGGGCTGATGGCGCTGCCCCGCTGGGCGCGGCTGCACACCCGCCGGGTGCGCGAGACTGCGCGCCGCATCCGCGGCCTGATCCGCCAACTGGTTTCGGTTCGTGCCGCGCAGATCCGGGCAGGCACCGCACCGCAGGATCTGGCGACCAAGATCATGACCACGCCCGACCCGCAGACCGGCGATCTGTTCACCGAGGCCGAGATGATCGACGAGGTCGCGACCTTCTTCCTCGCCGGGCATGAAACCGGCGCCTCGGCGCTGGCCTGGGCGCTCTACCTGCTGGCGGAAAACCCGGACTGGCAGGACCGGCTGGCCGAGGAGGCGCGGCTGAACCTCGCCGCCGATTTCGCCGCGACTCGCAACCTGCCGCTGGCCCGCGCCGTCTTCCGCGAGGCGCTGCGGCTCTATCCGCCCGTTGCCATGACCGTGCGGCAATGCCGGCAGGCCGAGACCCTGCGCGACCGCAAGGCACCCAGGGGGGCTCAACTGGTGCTCTCGCCCTGGCACCTGCACCGGCACGAACGGCTGTGGGTGAACCCCGACGGCTTCGACCCCTCGCGCTGGGAAACCGAGAACGGCAAGACCTGCCTGCGCCGGGCCTTCATCCCCTTTTCGGCCGGCGCCCGTGCCTGCCCCGGCGCGGGCTTCGCCATGGTCGAGGGACCGCTGATCCTCGCGGCACTGGTCCGCGCCTATCGCCTTGAACCCGGCCGCGAGCGCCCGGTCCCGATCATGCGGCTGACGCTGCGGGGCAAGGACGGCATCCGCCTGCGGCTCTTGCCGAGGGGCTAGCGCTACGGCGCATCGAAAGCGCCGCCCGCCTGCCCTTCTCTGTTCCGCAAATACTCATCCGACGCCGGCCACGGGCACCAACCCTGCCGTCCCGCCCCGGCATTTCCACCGCCGCGCCCGGCAATTCGCCGATGCGCCGCCCCGCGGCCCGGCACTTGGCCAAAGCCGCTGCGGCCCCCATTGAACCGCCCCCGGCGCCCGGCTAGCCTTTCGGCAAAGCAGATGGAGGCTGACGACATGAACCAACCGCAAAGCTGGGAAGCCCGGGCCGAGACCTATTCGCTCTACGGTTTCACCGACATGCCCTCGGTCCATCAGCGGGGCACGGTCGTCGTGACCCATGGCGAGGGGCCCTATATCGTCGATGTCCATGGCCGCCGCTATCTGGATGCCAATTCGGGCCTGTGGAACATGGTCGCGGGCTTCGACCACAAGGGCCTGATCGAGGCCGCCAAGGCGCAATACGACCGCTTTCCCGGCTATCACGCCTTTTTCGGCCGCATGTCCGACCAGACCGTGATGCTGTCGGAAAAGCTGGTCGAGGTCTCGCCATTCGACAACGGCCGGGTCTTCTATACCAATTCCGGCTCCGAGGCGAACGACACCATGGTCAAGATGCTGTGGTTCCTGCATGCCGCCGAGGGCAAGCCGCAAAAGCGCAAGATCCTGACGCGCTGGAACGCCTATCACGGCGTGACCGCGGTTTCGGCCTCGATGACCGGCAAGCCCTACAACTCGGTCTTCGGCCTGCCGCTGCCCGGCTTCATCCACCTGACCTGCCCGCATTACTGGCGCTATGGCGAGGAAGGCGAGACCGAGGCGCAATTCGTCGCCCGCCTGGCACGCGAGCTTGAGGATACCATCACCCGTGAGGGCGCCGACACCATCGCCGGCTTCTTCGCCGAGCCGGTGATGGGCGCGGGGGGGGTGATCCCGCCGGCGAAGGGTTATTTCCAGGCCATCCTGCCGATCTTGCGCAAGCATGATATCCCGATGATCTCGGACGAGGTGATCTGCGGCTTCGGGCGCACCGGCAACACCTGGGGCTGCCTGACCTACGACTTCATGCCCGATGCGATCATCTCGTCCAAGAACCTGACCGCGGGCTTCTTCCCGATGGGCGCCGTCATCCTCGGGCCCGACCTCGCCAAGCGGGTCGAGGCCGCGGTCGAGGCGATCGAGGAGTTCCCGCACGGCTTCACCGCCTCGGGCCATCCGGTCGGCTGCGCCATCGCGCTGAAGGCCATCGACGTGGTGATGAACGAGGGGCTGGCCGAGAATGTCCGCCGCCTCGCACCCCGCTTCGAGGCGGGGCTGAAGCGCATCGCCGACCGCCCGAACATCGGCGAATACCGCGGCATCGGCTTCATGTGGGCGCTGGAGGCGGTCAAGGACAAGCCGACCAAGACCCCCTTCGACGCCAATCTTTCGGTCAGCGAGCGCATCGCCAATACCTGCACCGATCTGGGGCTGATCTGCCGGCCGCTGGGCCAGTCCATCGTGCTGTGTCCGCCCTTCATCCTGACCGAGGCGCAGATGGACGAGATGTTCGAAAAGCTGGAAAAGGCGCTCGACAAGGTCTTTGCCGAGGTGGCCTGACGCGATCCGGGCGGCCCCCTACCAGGGGTCGCCCCCACCACCCAGAACGGCGCGGGCCATCTGCACCCGCTGCGGTGCGATCTGTGCGGCCTGCGCGAAATCCAGCACGCGCTGGTCGAGCTCCAGCAGGAAATCCAGCACGAAGACCGCGAATTCCGGCCGCCCCGCCATGGCGCGCAAGCCGGTCACGTCGCTGCCCGATTGCGCCAGCATCGCCCCCACCAGTTCCGCATCCCCGGCGATATGGGCAAAGCCCGCATCGGCAATGTCGCGTGCCTCGTTCGGTGTCATCCGCGTCTCGCTCTTATGAAGGCCGGGGCGATTTTCTTCGCGGCCGGAAAGGATTTGTTAACCATTGCCGCGCAAGATGCGACTCCGGGCTCCGGGTGTAAAGCAGGCGTGATCATGGCTGGGCGCATTCTTGTCGTTGACGGCTTGCCGACGAACCGCATCACGATGAAGGTGCGGCTGGCTTCGGCCTGCTACGAGGTCTCGACCGCCAGTTCGGGGGCCGAGGCGCTGCGCCTGGCGCGGCTGATCCACCCGCAGATCGTGCTGATCGGTGCCAACCTGCCCGACATGGACGGCCTTGCCCTTTGCAACGCAATGCGCGCCCTGCCCTGCGCGGCCGACCTGCCGGTGCTGGTCCAGGCCAGCGGTGCGAATCGCGTCTCGGCGCTGAGGGCGGGGGCGACCGCGCTGATCGACGCCCGCTGCGACGAGTTGACGCTGCTTGCGCGCATCCGCGGGCTGATGCGGCACGAAACCGGCGGGCTTGAGCATCCGGCACCCGGCATGGCCGAGGCGGCGGCAGGCTTTGCCGCAGAAAGCCGCCCCCACGCGGTCTTCGTCGCCGACCGTCCGGCCACCGCGTTGGGCTGGCGGCATGCCTTGCAGGACCGGGTGGATTTCGCCATCTCGGTGCGCGAGCCCGAGCATGCGCTGGCCGAGGCCGCCTCGGCCCGGGTGGCGGATCTTTATCTGATCGCCGCCGATATCCAGCTGCCGGGCGACGGGTTGCGGCTGCTCTCCGAATTGCGCGCCCGCCCGCGCTCGCGCGAGGCGGCGGTCGTCATCGCCCTGCGCCCCGGGCGGGACGAGATGATGCCGGTGGCGCTGGACCTCGGTGCCGGGGACGTGCTGCCCTGGGTTCTGGCCCGCCCGGATGCCGCTCCCGAGACGGCGATGCGACTGCAAGCCCAGCTTGCCCGCAAGCATGAGGCCGACCGGCGCCGGCACGAGACGCAGCGCAACATGCGCTGGGCGATGACCGACCCCCTGACCGGGCTGCACAATCGCCGCTTTGCCTTGCCGCGCCTTGCCGAGCTCGCTGCCGAGGCGCAGGAGCGGCAGGGCGTCCTGGCGGTCATGTTGATGGACCTGGACCATTTCAAGCAGGTGAACGACATCCACGGCCATCCCGCCGGCGATGCCGTGCTGGCCGGGATCGCCGCGCGGCTGGCCGCGACCTTGCCCGAAGGCGCCCTGCTCGCCCGCATCGGCGGCGAGGAATTCCTGGCCGTGCTGCCCGATTGCCCGGCCCGCGCCGCCCGCCGCGTGGCCGAGGGCCTGCGCCATGCGGTGATGGCCGCACCCATCCCCCTGCCGCAGGGCTGCACGGCTGCCGAGCTATGCGTCACCATTTCGGTCGGGGTGGCCCTGGGCCACGGGGGCCCGCACCTGCCGCCGGTCGACCCCGAGGCGCTGCTGGCCAGCGCCGACCGCGCGCTGCTCAATGCCAAGTCCTCGGGGCGCAACCGAATCGTCATGGCCTCGACGGTGATCGCGGCATGAATTGCCGCTGCGTCCCTTTGTCGCGGCCGCCCCGGACCCAAGCCGCGCTTTTCTTTGCAGGCCGCTTGCCCTAGATAGAAGCGGAACAGGAAAGGAACGCGCTCATGCCCCATGCCTATTCAGACGGGATGCTGCCCGAACGTCCGCTCAAGCCGGCCATGCTGCGAGGTGCCCTTGGGCGCTGCCCGTCCTGCGGCCAGGGGCGGCTGTTCCAGGGCTATCTCTCGGTCAGCCCGGCCTGCCCGCATTGCGGCGAGGAACTGCACCATCAGCGCGCCGACGACGGTCCGGCCTACCTGACCATCTTGCTGGTCTCGCATCTGGGCGCGCCGCTCTTGCTGGCCATCTTCATGATGTATCGCCCGTCGGCCATGTCCATGCTGATCGGCTTCGGCCTTGGCGCGGTGGTGCTGTCGTTGCTGCTCTTGCCGCGGATCAAGGGCGGTATGGTCGGCTTCCAATGGGCGCGGCGCATGCACGGTTTCGGTGCCGGACCCGCCGTGATCGAGGCCGCCGCGTCGTGACCATGACGATCGAAGCCACCCCGGGGGGACGCGGCGGCGCCGAGCAGCCGATCCGCGATGCCGCCACCATCATCGTGCTGGACCGCAATGCCCATGACGGGCCGTCGGTGCTGATGGGGCAAAGGGGCGCTTCGGCTGTGTTCATGCCCTCGAAATACGTCTTTCCCGGCGGTGCGGTGGATGCCGCCGATGCGCAAGCGCGGCTGGCCGGCGACCTGCCGCCCCGCAGCGCGGCCCTGCTGGCGGCCGAACCGCGCATCGACTCGCAGGTGACGCCGCTGGCGCTGGCTGCCGCCGCCCTGCGCGAACTGGCCGAGGAGACCGGCCTGCTGACCGGCCCCCCTGGCCCCGCGCCCGAGGGCTGGGACCATTACGCCGGCGCCGGGTTGGCGCCCGATCCCTCGGCGCTGATCTACATGTTCCGCGCCATCACCCCGCCCGGCCGGCCGCGCCGTTTCGATGCGCGTTTCCTGCTTCTGGATGCCGAGCGGCTGCATGGCGACCGCAACGATTTCAGCGCCGCCTGCGACGAGCTTTCGCATCTGCATTGGGTGCCGCTGACCGAGGCTCGGGCGCTGGACCTGCCCTTCATCACCGAGGTGGCGCTGGCCGAAGTGGCAAGCCTGCTGGCGGCGGCCGGGGACGGGCCGCTGGCGCTGCCGCAATCCGTGCCTTTCTTCGACAACCGGCTGGCGACCCCACGCTTCCTGCGCATCGGCTAGGCCAGAGCGGCGCGGCCGATCACGGCGCGCCGGATCAGCGTCCCTTGAACCGGGGCGCGCGCTTTTCCAGGAAGGCCGCGACACCTTCGGCGAAATCCTCGGTCCGGGCCATCTCGCCTTGCAGCCGGGCCTCCAGCCGCAATTGCCCGGCCATGTCGTTGTTGCCCGAGGCGCGCAAAGCCTGCCGGATCGCCAGGAAAGCCGCCGTCGGCCCCTCGGCCAGGGCCTTGGCCCGCGCGGCCACGACGGTCTCGAACTCCGCGTCCGGCACCGCCTCCCAGATCAGCCCCCATTCCGCCGCCCGGGCCGCGGGGATGCGGTCGGCGAACAGCATCATCCCCATGGCACGCGGCACGCCGACCGAACGCGGCACGATGAACGTCCCCCCCGCATCCGGGATCAGCCCGATCCGGCTGAAAGCCTGCACGAAGCTGGCGCTTTCCGTAGCGATGACCACATCGGCGGCCAGCGCCAGATTGGCCCCCGCCCCGGCCGCGATGCCGTTCACCGCGGCGATCACCGGCACCGGCGCCTCGGCGATGGCGGCCAGCATCGGCTCGTATTCCTCGCGCAGGATGGTCTCGACGTCGAACCCGCCGCCGGCATCGGTCAGATCCTGGCCCGAGCAAAAGCCGCGCCCGTTGCCGGTCAGCACCACGCAGCGCGTCTCCTGCGGCAAGTTCGTCAGTGCCGCGACGATCTCGGCGCGCATGGTGCGATTGAGCGCGTTGACCACGTCGGGCCGGTTCAGAGCCAGCCTTGCGATGCCGTCCCGATGCGTGAATTCGATGGTCTGAAAGCTCATCCCTGCCTCTTCCCCTGCTTTCGGCCATCCTGCCGGGGTGCTGCGGGACAGGAAAGCCCCGACCCTGCGTCAGTCGCGCAGGATCCTTTCCAGCCTGGCCTTTTCCTCGTCGCTGAGCTTGGCCGGCCCCTCTTCGGCCAGGTTGCGCGAGCGGACGAAGCGCCAGCCCACCAGCAGCGCCAGCAACGCCATGACCGGCCCGGCCAGGTAGAGCAGCCAGTTCGCGCCGCGCGCCGGGGGCTCGAACAGGACATATTCGCCGAAACGGTCGGCGATGGCCTGCACCGCCTCGGTATCGCTGTCGCCGGCAACCAGGCGCTCGCGCAGGTAGAGCCGCAGGTCGCGGCTGATCGCGGCATTCGATTCGTCGATGGTTTCGCCCTGGCAGACCGGGCAGCGCAGGGTCTTGGAAATCTCGCGCGCCCGCGCCTCCAGCGCCGGATCGGACAGCACCTCGTCGGGCTGGACGGCGAAGGCGGGCAGCGCAAGCAGCAGCGACAGGCAAAGGATCAGCGCGCGCATGGGCTACTCCGCCGGTTGGGGTGCGGTGCGGGCATGGCGGGCGCCGGCGGCGACGCGATAGCGCCGGTCCGACAGGCTGATGAAGCCGCCAAGCGCCATCAGCGCCGAGCCCAGCCAGATCCAGCTGGCGAAGGGCTTGATATAGACGCGCACCGCCCAGCCGCCGCCCTGCTGTTCGTCGCCGATGACCAGGTAGAGGTCGCGGAACGGGCCGCTCTGGATCGCCGCCTCGGTCGTGGGCATGGATTGCACCGGATAGACCCGCTTTTCGGGATGCAGCAGCGCAACCTGCTGCCCGTTGCGATCCACCGTCATCGCGGCCGTGATCGAGTTGTAGTTCGGGCCGGGGCGCTCTTCCACGCTTTCCAGGGTGATGTCGTAGCCGGCGACGGTGAAGGTCTCGCCGATGCGGGCCACGCGGATGTCCTCGACCTGCCAGGCCATCAGCAGGCTGATGCCGATGAAGGTGACGCCCAGCCCGGCATGGGCTACGGCCTTGCCCCAATCGGCGCGCGGCAGCCGGCGCAGGCGGGACAGGCCGGAGTTGCCGGTGCGCAGCCACAGGTCCACGACCGCGCCCGCAACCAGCCAGGCACCCAGCCCGGCGCCGATCACCGCCAGCGCCGAATGGCCGGTCGAGACGGCAAAGACCAGCGCCATCACCGCCCCGGCAAAGACCAGCGCGCCGCGCAGCGGATACAGCGCGCGTTTGAGCTTGCCGCGCTTCCACGGCAGGATCGCGCCCACGGGCAGGATGATCGCCAGCGCCACCATGAAGGGCGTGAAGGCCTGCTCGAAGAAGGGGGCGCCCACCGACAGCCTGCGGTCCCACAGCATCTCGGCCACCAGGGGCCAGACGGTGCCGATGAAGACCACGAAGGTCGAGACCGCCAGCAGGATGTTGTTGAGCACCAGCGCCCCCTCGCGCGAGACCGGGGTGAAGGCGCCTCGCGCCTGCATCGAGGCGGCGCGGAAGGTGTAAAGCAGCAGCGCGCCGCCGACGAAGAACGCCAGGATCGCCAGGATGAACACCCCGCGCTTGGGGTCGCTGGCAAAGCTGTGGACCGAGGTGATGACCCCCGAGCGCACGATGAAGGTGCCGATCAGCGAAAAGCCGAAAGCCATGATCGCCAGCAGGATGGTCCAGCTTTTCAGCACCTCGCGCTTTTCCACCACGATGGCGGAATGCAGGAGCGCGGCGGCGATCAGCCAGGGCATGAAGCTGGCGTTTTCCACCGGATCCCAGAACCAGAAGCCGCCCCAGCCTAGCTCGTAATAGGCCCACCACGAACCCAGCGCGATGCCGATGGTCAGGAAGACCCAGGCCGCCAGCGTCCATGGCCTGACCCAGCGCGCCCAGGCGGCGTCGACCCGCCCTTCGATCAGCGCGGCCACGGCAAAGCTGAAGGCCATGCTGAGCCCGACATAGCCGAGGTAGAGGAAGGGCGGATGGAAGGCGAGGCCCGGGTCCTGCAAGAGCGGGTTCAGGTCGCGCCCGTCGAAAGGCGGGCTCGCCATGCGCAGGAAGGGGTTCGAGGTGAACAGGATGAAGCCCAGGAACGCCGCGCCGATCGAGCCCTGCACCGCCAGAACCCGCGCCCGCAGCTTGGGCGGCAGGTTCGCGTCGAATATCGCCGCCATCGCGCCGAACAGCGCCACGATCAGCACCCAGAGCAGCATCGAGCCCTCGTGGTTGCCCCAGACGCCGCTGATCTTGTAGATCATCGGCTTGGCGGTATGCGAGTTCTGGTAGACCAGCGCGACCGAGAAGTCCGAGGTCACGAAGGCCATGGTCAGCGCGACGAAGGAAATGCCGACCAGCCCGAATTGCGCCAGCGCGGCGGGGCGCGCGGAGTCGATCCAGCCGCCCCAGCCCTTGCCGGCGCCAATCATCGGCACGATCATCTGGAAGATGGCCACGGCAAAGGCAAGGATCAGTGCGAAATGGCCAAGTTCAGCGATCATGGGCTCCCTCCGGGTGGCTGCCCCGCAGGATAACCGCGGCGCGGGCGGCAAGCCAGCCCCCCGCGCCTGCCAGATTGTCACAGCATTGCTAGCGCGCAGCCTTTGCCGCAGCCCAATCCCGCAAGGCGGCGTTGTCCTCGAAGGGTTCTGCCGTCATCGGCGCGAAGGGTGCCGCTTGCCCGGGATCCGCTTCCGCGATCCGCGAGGGGCCGGGTGGAATGGGTCGGCGGCGAAAGTAATGCGCCTCGCGCGCGCCGAAATAAAAGCTGATGATGGCGCCCAGCAGCCACCAGAGCGGCTCGGGCACGAGGTCCAGGTTCTGCATCCGCAACCCGAAGCCCTCGGGGTCGGCCATGGCATAGGCGAACAGCCCCACCGTCCCCAACGTCATCAGCGGACGCGGCAGGCGGTTCAGCCCGTTCATCATGCCGTCGAACCAGCCGCATGGCCGGGCGGCGAACTCGCCGGAAAGCTGGGCGACGGTGCGGGCATGGGCCTCTTCGTCCAGTTCCATGCGCCGCGTCGCGTTCTCGCGGAACAGCTCGGCCATGCCGGTCGCGGCATGGGCGACGGTGGTGACGGCGGCGCCGGCACCCAGAAAGCGGTCCATCAGCCCCATTTCGCCACCCTTGCCCGGTGCTCGGCCAACGTGAGGTGATATCTGGCCGAGATGAACTCCTCGGCCCGCAGGATCCAGCCGCCCTTGCCCCCCGATTGCGTGCGGGCGTATTTGCGGCTGGCCGGCCGCGCATTGCCCAGCGAATAATAGTAGTTGCGCCGTGCGATCCCGTAGGCGTCGGCGAAATAGCCCGGCGCCGCCGCGTCGGCCTGCCGCGCCGCCAGGATGGTGCGCGGCCCGACCAGGCCGTCGTCGGCCGCGGCAAAGCCCATCCGCGTCACCAGCCGTTGCAGGATCTTCACCGCATTGCTGCCGGCGTTGACATACATGTCGAAGACCGAGGCCTGCACCGAGGCGGGCAGTTCCGCCAGGCGCGGCCGGCGAAAGTAATGCTCGACGAAGATGCGCTCGGCGTCGGCGCGGGTCAGCGCCCTGACATCCGCCACATCGACGCGCCCGTCGCCGGTCTTGTCGATGCCCAGCCGCTGCAAGGTCGCCAGCGTCACGCCGTAATTCGTTGCCCCGCCCGGGTCGTCGGGGTCGTTGACGTAGCCCCCCTCACGCGCGACGATCTCGGCCGCGATCTGCGTCACTGTCTTCATTCCAGCCTCCAATCCTGAAGCGGACCGAGGCTGGAGAAATCCGGTTAACCGGCCGTTAACCGGGCGTGCGTTGCGTCAGGAATTCGGCTCCTGATAGACGCCCTGCTCCTTGAGCGAATCCATGACCTCGCGCGGCATGTAATTCTCGTCGTGCTTGGCCAGGATCTCGGAGGCAACGAAGGTTTCGCCCTCCATCCGCCCGGTGCCGATCATGCCCTGGCCCTCGGAGAAAAGGTCGGGCAGCACGCCGGTAAAGCGCACCGGGACGGTGGCGCCGCCGTCGGTCACGCGAAA
The DNA here is from genome assembly GCF_030234105.1 of Paracoccus sp. SSJ. Taxonomy (NCBI): domain Bacteria; kingdom Pseudomonadati; phylum Pseudomonadota; class Alphaproteobacteria; order Rhodobacterales; family Paracoccaceae; genus Paracoccus; species Paracoccus sp. SSJ. The sequence goes on from NZ_JASSPE010000003.1 coordinate 249,844, forward strand.
AGTCACCGTCTCGCTGGCGCCGCGCACCAGGCTGCCATCCTCGACCAGCCCGCCAAGGCGAAAGACCTCGCCGGCCTCGGGCGGGTTCTCGGCCATCTGGCTGGGCGAGCGATACAGGTTGATGCCGTCGCGAAATCCATAGCCGATCAGCCCGACGGCCAGGACAAGGGCCACGGCAGCGGCGACGAGGATCTGGATACGGCGCTTTTTCTTCAAAGACTTCATGATGCAAGCTTTCCTGCTTCAGGCGCTTTCGAACCTGATCGGATGGCGGAGGAATTGAGTGGCCTTGCCCGAGACCCGCTCGGGATCGCCGGTGGTCAGGAAGCGCGAGACATTGCCCGCGCCCAGCATTTCGGGATGGCGCCCAAGATAGTCCTCAAGGCTTTCCGCCACGAGGTTGGGCTGGGAATAGACCGTGACCTGCGACCCCAGCGCCTTCTGGAAGGCGGCCTGCACCAGCGGGTAATGGGTGCAGCCCAGGATCGCCGCTTCGGGATGCGGCATGCGGCGCAGCAGGGCCTCGACATGGGATGTCACCAGCGCCTCGGCCAGGATCTCGTCGCCCATCTCGATGGCATCGACGACGCCGCCGCAAGGCTGGGCCTCGACATCGACGCCGATGGCGCGAAAGGCCAGTTCCCGCTGGAAGGCGCGGCTGGCGACGGTCGCGGGCGTGGCGAACAGCGCCACATGCTTTACCGCCACCTCGCGCGGCGGCGAATTGTCGCCCCAGCGCCGTTCGGTCAGCGCTTCGATCATCGGCACGAAGACCCCCAGAACGCGCTTGTCAGCGGGCAGCCAGGTTTCCTGCATGCGCTTGAGCGCGGCGGCCGAGGCGGTGTTGCAGGCGAGGATCACCAGATCGCAACCCTCGGCCCAAAGCCGCTCGACCCCGGCGCAGGTCAGATCGAAGATGTCGTCGGCGTCGCGCACGCCGTAGGGGGTATGGGCATTGTCGCCCAGATAGACCAGGGGCAGGTCGGGCATGCGCGCGGCGATCGCAGACAGAACCGTCAGTCCGCCCAGACCCGAATCGAATACGCCCACCGCCATGACTTGCCTCCTGCTCGCGACAGGTCTTTTTAGGATGCACCGGACCGGAACGCCATGATTTATGTCACCTGGCCAGACGTGGATCGGACGCGTTGCAGCGACAGGGGGCGCGGGCCCGCATGGGACGGGTTTCCCGGGGATTCCTGCCTGATCAGGGCATGGCCGCGTTCCGGCGCGGTCGTGATCGGTGCGGCTTGCGGCAGAAGGTCGCGTGACGGCCGCGTCCGGTGCCCGAGCGTATCCCGCGCCTGCTCGTCACGGCATCGGCCGCGCCTGCGCGCCGCTCAAAACCGCGTGATGCCCTGCCCTGCCGAATCGGCCCGCAAGGTCGGATTCCTGCACCCTTGTTCAGCCTGCGTTCACCCGATGCCCGCTCGGTGGGCGTTGTAGGTAAGCCATACTGACGGATAAAGGAATTCGTGGCGCTTTGCAGGCTTGTTCCGCTAACCTTCTGTGATAAGGGTTGCACGGATTGCATGGCTGATGCCGCAAGAAAGCACTGTTATGGATTGGGATAAGTTAAGAATATTTCACGCCGTCGCCGACGCGGGCAGCCTGACCCACGCGGGCGATGTTTTGCACCTGTCCCAGTCCGCCGTCAGCCGCCAGATCCGCGCGCTGGAGGATTCGCTGGGCACCACCCTTTTTCACCGCCATGCCCGCGGGCTGATCCTGACCGAGCAGGGCGAGTTGCTGTTCGAGGCAACCTCGTCCATGGTCCGCAAGCTCGACACGACCGCCGCCCGCATCCGCGACAGCGAGGAAAGCGTCTTCGGCGAGCTCAAGGTCACCACGACCACCGGCTTCGGCACCATGTGGCTGGTGCCGCGGCTGGCCAAGCTTTACGACCGCTATCCGGACCTCAAGATCGACCTGATGCTGGAAGAGCGCGTGCTGGACCTGCCCATGCGCGAGGCCGATGTCGCCATCCGCATGAAAGAGCCGAACCAGCAGGACCTGATCCGTCGCCGGTTGCTCAACATCCGCATGCGGCTTTACGCAACGCCGGAATATCTGGCCAAGGCCGGCATGCCGCAGACGCTCGAGGATCTGGGGCCGCACCGGCTGATCTGCCAGAACCCGCAGACACCGCAGGTCAGTTCGGGTGCCGTGCTGTCGCAGATGCTGCTGGGGCGCAACATCAGTTCGACCCTGATGGTGAACAACTATTTCGGCGTGCTGCAAGGCGTGCTGAACCATGTCGGGATCGGCGTGCTGCCGGATTACCTGTCGGCGGATTTCCCCAGCCTGACCCGCGTCCTGCCCGATATTCAGTCGGGCGAGGTGCCGGTCTTCCTGGCCTTCCCAGAGGAATTGCGCGCCTCGCGCCGCGTTGCCGCATTCCGCGATTTCGTGCTCGAGGAAATCCAGTCGCTGCGCCGCCAGCAGACCGAGGAACAGGTTACCGACCCCTCCGCGAAGTGAGCGCCAAACGGGCAGATGCCGCCGGCCTCTGCCCGAGGCATTCGCACAACGCATATCGGCCATGTGCTGCAACGCGGAAATGGTCCTTGAACCGTTCGCCGACTGCACATATTTCCAGTCTCGAAGGCGATGGTTTGAGGAAACTCTCATCACCTTCACCTCCCTGTTGGACTTGAGCCGGGCTTCGTGCCCGGCTTTTTTTTACCCATTGCGGCCCGGGTTTTCCCCTCCGCCGCGCGCGGCCTCTTTCCTAACCCTTCGCCGCCGCTTAAAAGGCCGCAAATCCGGGGAAAAGGGCGCCAGACATGAACGAACCGCAGATCACCGAGGAACTGATCGCCGCGCACGGGCTCAAGCCCGACGAATACCAGCGCATCCTCGAGATCATCGGGCGCGAGCCGAGCTTTACCGAACTCGGCATCTTTTCGGCCATGTGGAACGAGCACTGCTCCTACAAGTCGTCCAAGAAATGGCTGCGCACCCTGCCGACCACGGGCCCGCAGGTGATCTGCGGCCCGGGCGAGAATGCGGGCGTCGTCGACATCGGCGACGGCCAGGCCGTGGTCTTCAAGATGGAAAGCCACAACCACCCCAGCTATATCGAGCCGCACCAGGGCGCCGCGACCGGCGTCGGCGGCATCCTGCGCGATGTCTTTACCATGGGCGCCCGCCCCATCGCCGCCATGGATGCGCTGTCCTTCGGCCGGCCCGAGCATCCCAAGACCGCGCATCTGGTCAAGGGCGTGGTCGAGGGGATCGGCGCCTATGGCAATGCCTTCGGCGTGCCGAACGTGGGCGGCGAGGTGCGCTTTCATCGCAGCTATGACGGCAACTGCCTGGTGAACGCCTTTGCGGCGGGTCTCGCGGACAGCGACAAGATCTTCTATTCCGCCGCCTCGGGCGTCGGCATGCCGGTGGTCTATCTGGGTGCCAAGACCGGCCGCGACGGCGTCGGCGGCGCCACCATGGCCTCGGCCGAGTTCGACGACACCATCGAGGAAAAGCGCCCCACCGTGCAGGTCGGCGACCCTTTTACCGAGAAATGCCTGCTGGAAGCCTGCCTGGAACTGATGCAGACGGATTCCGTCATCTCGATCCAGGACATGGGTGCGGCCGGCCTGACCTGCTCGGCGGTCGAGATGGGCGACAAGGGTGGCTTGGGCATCAAGCTGGTGCTGGACGCCGTGCCGCAGCGCGAAACCAACATGACCGCCTATGAGATGATGCTTTCCGAGTCGCAGGAACGCATGCTCATGGTGCTGAAGCCCGAAAAAGAGGCCGAGGCGCGGGCGATCTTCGAGAAATGGGATCTGGACTTCGCCATCGTCGGCGAGACCATCGCCGAGGACCGTTTCCTGATCGTCCACGGCAACGAGGTCAAGGCCGACCTGCCGCTGTCCAAGCTCAGCTCCAGCGCGCCGGAATACGACCGCCCGTGGACCCCGACGCCGGCTGCGGCCGAGATGCCCGCCCTGCCCGCCATCGCCCCCATCGCGGCGCTGAAATCGCTGATCGGCAGCCCGAACCATGCCCATAAGGGCTGGGTCTGGGAGCAATACGACACCCAGGTCGGCGCCGACACCGTCCGCCGTCCCGGCCTTGGCGCCGGCGTGGTGCGCGTGCATGGCACCCAAAAGGCACTGGCCTTCACCAGCGACGTGACCCCCCGCTACGTCAAGGCGAACCCCTATGAGGGCGGCAAGCAGGCGGTGGCCGAGGCCTATCGCAACCTGACCGCCTGCGGCGCCCTGCCGCTGGCCACCACGGACAACCTGAACTTCGGCAACCCGGAAAAGCCCGAGATCATGGGCCAGCTGGTCGGCGCCATCAAGGGCATCGGCGAGGCTTGCGCGGCGCTGGATTTCCCCATCGTCTCGGGCAACGTCTCGCTTTACAACGAGACCGACGGCAAGGGCATCCTGCCCACGCCCACCATCGGCGGCGTCGGGCTGATCGCCGATCTGGACGATCTGATCGCCGGCCTGCCGGCCGAGGGCGATCTTGCGCTGGTCATCGGCGAAACCCGCGGCCATCTGGGCCAGTCGGCGCTGGCCGCCGAGGCTTTCGGCATCGAGGCGGGCGATGCGCCGCATGTCGACCTGACCGCCGAGCGTCGCAACGGCGAGTTCCTGCGCGCGCATGGCAAGCTGGTCTCAGTCGCAACCGACCTGTCGGATGGCGGGCTGGCGCTTGCCGCCTTCGAACTGGCCGAGGCGGCGGGACTGGGCGTCACGCTGGACAGCGCCGAGATCGCCCAGCTTTTCGGCGAGGACCAGGCGCGCTATCTGGTGGCCTGCTCCGAGGAGAATGCCGCGCAACTGGTCGAGGCGGCCCAGGCGGCGGGCGTGCCGCTGGCGCGCGTGGGCCGGTTTGGCGGCGAAGCGGTGGCCTTTGGCGGCGATGCCGCACCGCTGGCCGAATTGTCGCAGCTTTATCGCAGCGCCTTCGAGAAAAGCCTGAATCTGGAACTGGCCTGAGCCTTTTCTGAATCTTTACGCACCCGGCATTCGCACCCGCGAGTGCCGGGTTTTCCATGCTCCGAAAGCCAGTGCGAAAATCCGTCGTTGACGCCGCGTCACGGATGATCCCGCCATTCCGCTCTGCCGCGGCCGTTCCCACATGAGGCCGCATGGGCCGGTGCCCGGTTCAGTCACCCGAAGGCTGCGGGATAACCTTCGCAGCCGAACCCAAGCCCCGCCCCTGCCATGAGCGGGGCTTCATTCCTTCGCGATGCGCGGCAACGGATCGCCGCGGTAAGAAAGGGTAACAAAGGGGAAAATGGCGCGCCGTACCGGGCGAAGATGATAACTATGTCTACGCTATAGCCCTCCTTTAGATTGGTTCGAATCCCGCGCTTCGCCGCTGTGTCTCGACGGTGACCATCACAGCGCAGAGGAACGCACTTTGTGGGCACGTCCGGCTACCCGCCCCGATACGCTGCCTTTCTCAAACCGTCATCACCCAGGTTCCGCCGTAGCTCTCTAGCCCACAGCGCCTGTGACAACCTCGTTAGTTCGTACGTGCGACGCCACACTCCGCTATGAAACGTGATGGCCGGTCTCTGTAGTCCATTTGGTGAGAGGCAATAAGCAGCAGCTTCTTAGCCCGCGAGATTCCGACGTACATCAGGCGCCGCGCCTCATCGAATTCGCTCTGCGTCCTGGCGCTGAAATGCGGGACGCTTCCTTCATTCATGCAAACTAAGGCTGCCGCGTCAAACTCACGCCCCTTGGAATTGTGCAAGGAGATGAGTTTTATGGCTCGATCCGGATTAGCGAATAAACCCAGATCGGCAATCTCAAGGTTTGCGACATCGACATTGCGTCTAACCATGTCTGCTTCCATCTCATTTACCGACTGACGCAACAGCCACTTGTCGGCCTCCGGCAGCCAGCCATCGCGCGCGAGAATCTCGGCGCTCTCGGCCGAGCAAGCCCTTAACCACGCAAGCCCGCCAGGCTTCCAGTCTGCAATCTTCTTGGCTTCATAGACCAGCGACAGCGCCGTCCGCCGTCCCTCGTACGAGAAGACATCGAAACGCGTGATCCCGAGCACCTCTTGCAAGATGCCGAAGATCGCCTTCTCCACGCCAGGTAGACCGAGAAGGTGTTCCTGCTCGACACAAGCACCAAGTTGTTCAGCCATGGCTGCAAATGTTCGCTTGCGCTGATACGGCCGCGCACCTGGTCCAAAGACCGGCACGCCAAGGGCGCGGAGGTGTCGCGCGATAGGGACAAGGTGCGTCCACCAGGGCGCAAGAATTGCGCATTTGCCAAGCGGAATATTTTGGGCCTCAACCCAGGGCAGAAAATAGTCGGTGATGGCGACTTTGGGATCGTTCACATGCACGTAGATCGGCGCTTCGGTGAATGCCGCTGCCTTACCAACGCTCGTCATCCTTGGCGTTCGCGCGATCAACGTCTCGGCAACATCGACGATCCTCGGACCTGAGCGGAAATTCCCCGAGAGGGCGTAGTCGAGCGAGGCTTCGATGTGAGTGGCGAAATCCTGCGCCAATGCAGGCCTAGCCCCCGCAAAGCCATAGATCGATTGATTTTCATCTCCCACAAGAAAGAAACCGCTCTGCTTGTGCGTGAAGATCGCCTTAAAAATCTCGATCTGTACGGCCGTTGTGTCCTGGAATTCGTCGACCAGAAACCACTTGAACTTGGATGCCACGCCGGTCGCGACGAACGGGTGTTGCTGAAGAATCTGATAAGAGTAGTAAAGGATCATCGAGAAATCGATGAAGCCTCCCGCTAGCATGAACTGCCAGAGCCGCTTGGCAAGTGGGGCCGTTACGATGCCACGCTCAATGCCCGGACCGTACGGCTCACCATCCAATCCCATGGATATTGAGGCATAGTCGTCGAACGTGGTGCGGCCGATGGTGCGCCCGATTTCATCTTCGACGGCTGTCACCAACCGCTCGAAGTCAGGCGACTCGCGCGTTAGTATCCTGAACCTTGCCGGAACATCCTTCGCCAGCCACCGATATGGCCGCAAGATATATTGAAGACAGAATGAGTGAATCGTGCTGACTTCGGTGCAATCGATAATCGAGCGGCTCCCCATTTGCTTGAGGCGGGCCTCGATCTCATCGACGGCGGCATTTGTGTAAGTGATGCAAGCGATAGAACGTGGCGAGCCCACTTGCCCTTCCGCAAGCAGCAGAAGCTTGGCAGTGATCACGCGGGTCTTTCCGCTACCAGGGCAAGCGGAAAGATAGATGTTTCCGTCTTCGATAACGGGGGCGCGCTGCTCCGCGGTGAGGCTGATCATTGGCTTAGCCAATCGATCGCTTGGTCGATGTAGTCTGGCAGACCATTGCATTTGTCGGCATGCCGGGCGGCGACTTGCGCAAATCGAGCCTTCCCGAAACGCTTTGCGGCGGCAAGGACTATACCGCCAGCGTCCGCCAATATTTGATCAGTGTCTGCATCGCCAAAAATGTCATTAGAGAGCTCGGCATAAGCTTCCTCTAGCGATTTCACAGTGCGCGTTGCCCCGAGGTCTTTGAGAGCTGCGATGAACATCGGCAAGGTATCTTCCGATACGAGCTCGCGCTCGAAGGTCGTCGCGCCTGCGAACACCTCAACGTATAGCCCTCTAAGCGCAGCGAGATCCGCTGCATCTTCATCGATGTCGAAGCTGTCGTCGGCATCCGAAGGGGCAAGATCGGCATCAGCTACGATGGCGCAGCGCTTTTCGAGAGAGCCTGCGCGGAAGAGCTTCGCATAGACGCCAAAATGAACGCCGTAGATAGCGATCACTGAGATGCCGGAACGCTCGAGCGAGATACCCTTCACCGCTTCCACCATCGCGGGAATAAGGAAGATTTCTGCGGGGCCCTCTACCAGCATGACACGGCGTGCAAATAGAAGATTGCTCTTGGTTGCATCGAGGTAGCGCTCAAGATCGGCGATGTCGTCTTTCGAAAGCGCATCGTTTTTGGCGAGCGCAGCAGCAGCCACTTTGGAGTCGTCCCTGCGTGTAAGCGAAACGAACGTCTTGAAAGGCGCTTGTGAGGTCACTTGCGGACTGTGCGTCGTGAGGATCACTTGGATACCGAACTGACGCAGGGCGATGAGCAGCGCGATTTGAAGTTGAGGATGCAGGTGTGCTTCGGGCTCTTCGATGAGGAGCAACTGCCCAGCGGAAGAAGCACGTGCGATGCGCTTTTGAAGATATTCAACGAGAATCGCGATGTACAAAATGTTGTTCATGCCGAGCCCGTTGCGAGCGGGCTCGAATTTCATCAACGTCGCATCGGACAGAAGCACTTTGAGATTGCGGATAATCGACTGAAATGTGGCCGAGGCCAGCCCCAATCCGACATCCATTTCGAAGGCGGGACCGGACACCGTCTTGAAGGATTTATCGACGGCCTCCGCAACATCGGAAATCGTTTTCGCGGCCTCGATCTGCTTGTTCGCATCATCGAGTATCTTGATGAGCGCCTGCTGCTCAGCAGGAGGAACATCGAAGGCTTCGATCAACCGCACGAGCGGGGAAACGCGAGCATTTCGAAGATCGGCTTCAACATCGCGCAGCGCCGCAAGCGACACCACGAGGTAGGATTGAAGGTCGGCAAACCTGACCGGTTCACCTACATCCTCGTCGTTCCACTCGATTGTCGCCAGGTCCAACGCGGGATCACCGCCCCCCCGTAGGTCCCAGGAATAATCCTCAACCGTGAGATCGCCGGGCTTGAGCTCCTCGTTATTCAGTCGTTCTCGAATGCTCGGCTTAGGACGGAATCGATAGAAGATACGCGCTTTATCAGGCCCTATCTTCCATGTGCTGACGAGCGCTTCTTCGTTGACCTTGCCCTGAAAGTCCGTGAGCTCGACCCCAATAAGCACCTGGCTCGGGGGCTCTGTTGCAAAGATTGGCGGCAGTCAGAGGTAGGCTGTCGCTCTGCGCCGATCAGGCGGCTGCTGCGAAATGGTGGTTGAGCATGCCCATGGCCTCCGTCAGCGCCGAGGGCCCAATGCCAAAAGCTCTCTCCACAAGGCGCACCTCGCCCCTGATGCCGGGCTGCAGGCACCAGGGGCGAGCCTGTCCTTTGCGCAGGGCTCGCATGACTTCGAATCCCTTGATCGTGGCATAGGCCGTGGGGATCGATTTGAAACCGCGCACCGGCTTGATCAGTATCTTGAGCTTTCCGTGATCGGCCTCGATCACGTTATTGAGATACTTCACCTGCCGGTGGGCCGTCTCCCGGTCCAGCTTTCCTTCGCGCTTCAATTCGGTGATCGCTGCACCATAGCTCGGCGCTTTGTCGGTATTGAGCGTGGCAGGCTTTTCCCAGTGCTTCAGGCCTCGCAGGGCCTTGCCCAGGAACCGCTTCGCTGCCTTGGCGCTGCGGGTCGGCGACAGGTAGAAATCGATCGTGTCGCCCCGCTTGTCGACTGCCCGGTACAGGTAGGTCCACTTGCCCCGCACCTTGACGTAGGTTTCATCCAGGCGCCAGCTCGGATCAAAGCCACGCCGCCAGAACCAGCGCAGCCGCTTCTCCATCTCCGGGGCGTAGCACTGGACCCAGCGATAGATCGTCGTATGGTCGACCGAAATGCCGCGTTCCGCCAGCATTTCCTCAAGGTCGCGATAGCTGATCGGATAGCGACAATACCAGCGCACCGCCCACAGGATCACATCACCCTGGAAATGGCGCCACTTGAAATCCGTCATCGTTCCGTCCGTCCAATCTCCGCCAAGCATGCTCAAGCTTCACGATTTTTGCAACAGAGCCCACACGAGTATTGAGCATAGTCGAGATTGGTGCAGATCACTTCTGATATTGAACTGTCAGGAGCTGGCTGCACAACAGCCATTACGCCCAATCAACTGGTGCAGTCGTCTTCTGAAAATGACATTTGGTATCTCTCATAAACGGATGTTTTTGAGAGAACTATCTTCGGCCTTCACACGCACGAAAGGCGGCGAAGCTCCGCCGTTAATCCGTCCGCCGGAGATCTCGCCCAGGCAGGCTGAAGGCCGAGCAAGCCTGACAGGCCCGAAAAGCCCGGCACGGGCGTCGGCGGCGATGACGGCGGCGGCATTATCCAGGGTTGATGATGGAAGTGGAGGATATCGACAACCTCTCGCGCAACCAAGACATCGCGGTCGGACTGCAAGTGATCTTGAAGCCACGGGCCCGTCCCACCCCGACATGGACCTCGATGCCCGAACGGACGTTAGATTTCGAGTTCTAGGCGTTCTGCGATGAAGGTTGGATCCCAGCCGGGATTGAAAGTGTCGACGTGGGTGAATCCGAGCCGCTCGTATAGGCCACGCAGGTTCGGGTGGCAGTCGAGCCGCAGCTTGGCGCACCCCTGCGTTCGCGCGGCATGGCGGCAAGCCTCGATCAGCGCGGAGCTGACACCCCGGCCCGCATGTGTCCGTCGCACCGCGAGCTTGTGCAGATATGCGGCCTCCCCCTTGAGGGCGTCGGGCCAGAACTCGGGATCCTCGGCCGACAAGGTGCAACAGCCGACGATGCCGTCGCTGCAACTCGCGACTAGGAGCTCGGATCTCAGGACGAAGGTCTCCGCGAATGTCCGGTCGATCCGCGCGACGTCCCAGGCGGGCGTTCCCTTGGCGGACATCCACGCCGCAGCGTCGTGCATCAGCCGCACAACCTCGTCGATATCACCCGAGCAGGCGACCCGAACGTTCGGAGGCTCCTCGCTGTCCATTCGCTCCCCTGGCGCGGTATGAACCGCCGCCTCATAGTGCAGTTTGATCCTGACGAGCCCAGCATGTCTGCGCCCACCTTCGCGGAACCTGACCAGGGTCCGCTAGCGGGCGGCCGGAAGGTGAATGCTAGGCATGATCTAACCCTCGGTCTCTGGCGTCGCGACTGCGAAATTTCGCGAGGGTTTCCGAGAAGGTGATTGCGCTTCGCAGATCTCCAGGCGCGTGGGTGCGGACGTAGTCAGCGCCATTGCCGATCGCGTGAAGTTCCGCCGCAAGGCTCGCTGGACCCAGATCCTTTACAGGAAGGCCAACGGTGGCGCCCAAGAAGGATTTCCGCGACACCGAGACCAATAGCGGAAGCCCCAACGCCGACTTCAGCTTTTGAAGGTTCGACAGCACGTGCAGCGATGTTTCCGGTGCGGGGCTCAAGAAAAATCCCATCCCCGGATCGAGGATGAGCCGGTCGGCAGCGACCCCGCTCCGTCGCAAGGCGGAAACCCGCGCCTCGAAGAACCGCACAATCTCGTCGAGCGCGTCTTCGGGTCGAAGGTGACCGGTGCGGGTGGCGATGCCATCCCGCTGCGCTGAGTGCATAACCACCAGCCTGCAGTCCGCCTCAGCAATATCGGGATAGAGCGCAGGGTCAGGAAATCCTTGGATATCGTTCAGGTAGCCCACGCCGCGCTTGAGCGCATAGCGCTGGGTTTCCGGTTGGAAGCTGTCGATTGAAACACGGTGCATCTGATCGGACAGGGCGTCTAAGAGCGGCGCAATACGTCTGATCTCATCGGCCGGCGATACAGGCCTCGCGTCCGGATGGCTGGCGGCCGGTCCGACATCCACGACGTCTGATCCGACTCGCAGCATTTCGATCGCCGCGGTGACAGCGCCGGCGGGGTCTAGCCGCCGGCTCTCATCGAAGAAGGAGTCCTCGGTGAGATTCAGAATGCCGAACACCGTCACCATGGCGTCGGCCTCCGCAGCGACTTCCACGATGGGGATCGGGCGAGCAAAAAGGCAGCAATTATGAGCCCCATACCTACAAAGCCCCACGCATCAAGCTTTTGCCCATGAAGCAACCAGGCAATGGCTGTAATTATGACGACGCCGAGTCCCGACCAGACTGCATAAGCAACACCGACAGGGATGGATTTCAGAACCAGAGAAAGAAAATAAAATGCGATGCCATAACCGATTATGACAACGGCGGAAGGGGCAAGCTTAGTAAAGCCCTCGCTAGATTTTAATGCGGATGTTGCGATTACTTCGCCAACTATTGCGATAACAAGAAAAAGCCAGCCTTTCATGATATATCTCCCAATTTGTGTAGGGCTTATTATGCACGCTTAAAAATAATAAAAGCAGACTTGACCTGATAGTTTGGCTGTGAGCAATTATGTGCTTAGTGCATCTAACGCTTGAGTTAAGCCGCGCCGCGAAGCGGCGTCGGCTTGAACGAATTGTTAGACATTATTTGCCGACTACCTTGGTGATCTCGCCTTTCACGTAGTGAACAAATTCTTCCAACTGATCTGCGCGGGAGGCCAAGCGATCTTCTTCTTGTCCAAGATAAGCCTGTCTAGCTTCAAGTATGACGGGCTGATACTGGGCCGGCAGGCGCTCCATTGCCCAGTCGGCAGCGACATCCTTCGGCGCGATTTTGCCGGTTACTGCGCTGTACCAAATGCGGGACAACGTAAGCACTACATTTCGCTCATCGCCAGCCCAGTCGGGCGGCGAGTTCCATAGCGTTAAGGTTTCATTTAGCGCCTCAAATAGATCCTGTTCAGGAACCGGATCAAAGAGTTCCTCCGCCGCTGGACCTACCAAGGCAACGCTATGTTCTCTTGCTTTTGTCAGCAAGATAGCCAGATCAATGTCGATCGTGGCTGGCTCGAAGATACCTGCAAGAATGTCATTGCGCTGCCATTCTCCAAATTGCAGTTCGCGCTTAGCTGGATAACGCCACGGAATGATGTCGTCGTGCACAACAATGGTGACTTCTACAGCGCGGAGAATCTCGCTCTCTCCAGGGGAAGCCGAAGTTTCCAAAAGGTCGTTGATCAAAGCTCGCCGCGTTGTTTCATCAAGCCTTACGGTCACCGTAACCAGCAAATCAATATCACTGTGTGGCTTCAGGCCGCCATCCACTGCGGAGCCGTACAAATGTACGGCCAGCAACGTCGGTTCGAGATGGCGCTCGATGACGCCAACTACCTCTGATAGTTGAGTCGATACTTCGGCGATCACCGCTTCCCTCATGATGTTTAACTTTGTTTTAGGGCGACTGCCCTGCTGCGTAACATCGTTGCTGCTCCATAACATCAAACATCGACCCACGGCGTAACGCGCTTGCTGCTTGGATGCCCGAGGCATAGACTGTACAAAAAAACAGTCATAACAAGCCATGAAAACCGCCACTGCGCCGTTACCACCGCTGCGTTCGGTCAAGGTTCTGGACCAGTTGCGTGAGCGCATACGCTACTTGCATTACAGCTTACGAACCGAACAGGCTTATGTCCACTGGGTTCGTGCCTTCATCCGTTTCCACGGTGTGCGTCACCCGGCAACCTTGGGCAGCAGCGAAGTCGAGGCATTTCTGTCCTGGCTGGCGAACGAGCGCAAGGTTTCGGTCTCCACGCATCGTCAGGCATTGGCGGCCTTGCTGTTCTTCTACGGCAAGGTGCTGTGCACGGATCTGCCCTGGCTTCAGGAGATCGGAAGACCTCGGCCGTCGCGGCGCTTGCCGGTGGTGCTGACCCCGGATGAAGTGGTTCGCATCCTCGGTTTTCTGGAAGGCGAGCATCGTTTGTTCGCCCAGCTTCTGTATGGAACGGGCATGCGGATCAGTGAGGGTTTGCAACTGCGGGTCAAGGATCTGGATTTCGATCACGGCACGATCATCGTGCGGGAGGGCAAGGGCTCCAAGGATCGGGCCTTGATGTTACCCGAGAGCTTGGCACCCAGCCTGCGCGAGCAGCTGTCGCGTGCACGGGCATGGTGGCTGAAGGACCAGGCCGAGGGCCGCAGCGGCGTTGCGCTTCCCGACGCCCTTGAGCGGAAGTATCCGCGCGCCGGGCATTCCTGGCCGTGGTTCTGGGTTTTTGCGCAGCACACGCATTCGACCGATCCACGGAGCGGTGTCGTGCGTCGCCATCACATGTATGACCAGACCTTTCAGCGCGCCTTCAAACGTGCCGTAGAACAAGCAGGCATCACGAAGCCCGCCACACCGCACACCCTCCGCCACTCGTTCGCGACGGCCTTGCTCCGCAGCGGTTACGACATTCGAACCGTGCAGGATCTGCTCGGCCATTCCGACGTCTCTACGACGATGATTTACACGCATGTGCTGAAAGTTGGCGGTGCCGGAGTGCGCTCACCGCTTGATGCGCTGCCGCCCCTCACTAGTGAGAGGTAGGGCAGCGCAAGTCAATCCTGGCGGATTCACTACCCCTGCGCGAAGGCCATCGGTGCCGCATCGAACGGCCGGTTGCGGAAAGTCCTCCCTGCGTCCGCTGATGGCCGGCAGCAGCCCGTCGTTGCCTGATGGATCCAACCCCTCCGCTGCTATAGTGCAGTCGGCTTCTGACGTTCAGTGCAGCCGTCTTCTGAAAACGACACCACCCTGCCCTTTCCCTGGCGTTTTTTGTCGCGTGTTTTAGTTGCATGAAATAGAATACTTGCGACGGCTCTGTTGCAAAGATTGGCGGCAGTCAGAGGTAGGCTGTCGCTCTGCGCCGATCAGGCGGCTGCTGCGAAATGGTGGTTGAGCATGCCCATGGCCTCCGTCAGCGCCGAGGGCCCAATGCCAAAAGCTCTCTCCACAAGGCGCACCTCGCCCCTGATGCCGGGCTGCAGGCACCAGGGGCGAGCCTGTCCTTTGCGCAGGGCTCGCATGACTTCGAATCCCTTGATCGTGGCATAGGCCGTGGGGATCGATTTGAAACCGCGCACCGGCTTGATCAGTATCTTGAGCTTTCCGTGATCGGCCTCGATCACGTTATTGAGATACTTCACCTGCCGGTGGGCCGTCTCCCGGTCCAGCTTTCCTTCGCGCTTCAATTCGGTGATCGCTGCACCATAGCTCGGCGCTTTGTCGGTATTGAGCGTGGCAGGCTTTTCCCAGTGCTTCAGGCCTCGCAGGGCCTTGCCCAGGAACCGCTTCGCTGCCTTGGCGCTGCGGGTCGGCGACAGGTAGAAATCGATCGTGTCGCCCCGCTTGTCGACTGCCCGGTACAGGTAGGTCCACTTGCCCCGCACCTTGACGTAGGTTTCATCCAGGCGCCAGCTCGGATCAAAGCCACGCCGCCAGAACCAGCGCAGCCGCTTCTCCATCTCCGGGGCGTAGCACTGGACCCAGCGATAGATCGTCGTATGGTCGACCGAAATGCCGCGTTCCGCCAGCATTTCCTCAAGGTCGCGATAGCTGATCGGATAGCGACAATACCAGCGCACCGCCCACAGGATCACATCACCCTGGAAATGGCGCCACTTGAAATCCGTCATCGTTCCGTCCGTCCAATCTCCGCCAAGCATGCTCAAGCTTCACGATTTTTGCAACAGAGCCGGCTCGGGCGCGATACGTCAACTGACGTATGAATATCCTCTCGTATCAGCGCCCGGTAGCTGGACGGCAGAGACACATCGAGGCAAATTTGTATCGCTCTGAGCAGGGCGCTCTTGCCGGTGTTGTTTTCCCCAATAACACAACACAGGTCCTCACAGACACTTACATCAACATTCTCAAGCGCGCGATAGTTGCGCACGACCACCCTAGAAATCTGCATTTTCTGCCCCCCAACCCCAGAGTAATAAACAAATGACGCTCGCCAAAAATCCTCTCTCCGCCGCTAGAATAGCGGTAATCATATCGCGTTGCGAAAGATCGGAGCACAATGGAGTATTTTGCTCCATAGGCGCGTGGCGAGGCGCTATCTGAACTCGCTTATATTTTATCGAATACGGACCCCATGCGCGGGCTGAATAGACGATCATATGTTTTTAGGAGGAAGCCGTCTGTCATTCCGGCGACGTAGTCGCAGATCGACCGGAGGTCGTTTCCGGTCGCCTTATAAGCCGCAAAGGCATCCGCAGGGAGCATCGCTTCGGGATCGCAAGCGAGCGCTTCGAAAACGGACACCACCATCTTTTGCCCCTTGACCTCAAGGTGCTGCACTTCTGCGCTCTTGATCACTTTCGTCACGATTAGATCTTGAAGAGCGTCGAGAAATTCTCGCTCGCCCCCGGCTAGCACCGCATTATAGCGGATGAGCGGCTCGAAGAAATCCACGTTCTGTATGATCCCTACGCCGGTGATGAAGTGATGCACCAGCCTGCCGATGTAGTGTTTGCGCTCTTTGCCGCTGCCGAATAGCGACGACACGATCGAATCGTAGAGACTGTTGTGGTTTCCATCGGGTTTTCGCCGCTTTAGCATCTCGATAAACGAGGCGCACTTCTCCTCAGGCACCGAGGAACGGAAATCGCGCTCCGTTATCAGACCCATAGCGATTGCATCTTCCAGATCGTGAACGCCGTAAGCGATGTCGTCCGCGACATCCATGATGCTGCAATCGAAAGACTTGAACATCGTCTTCGAGTGCTTCTTCTCGACGGGGTTTACAGAAATGAACTGCTTTCGTTCGGCCGGATCGAGCGGGCTGAGTATCCAGTCGACCACATCGCGCTCGCTGTTCAGATAGCATTTGGGCGGCTTCGACGATTTTCGCTCAATCAATCTGATCGACTGAGGCTCCTTGGCCATCGTCGGCACGAGAAGCGGATTCGCTGCCTCATCGTAGCTCGCAGGGTACTTAAGCACACCCAGAAGGGTGCGACGTGTAACGTCCGTCCCATGCGACTTCGAAAAATTCTCCAGACGAGCAAGAATTCGAAGCGTGTGCCCGTTTCCTTCGAATCCGCCATGACCCCGCATGCAATAATTGAGTGCGACTTCGCCGCCATGGCCGAATGGCGGGTGACCTAGATCGTGCGCGAACCCAACCGCCTGAATAAGACTTGTAGACGGCAAATGAGGATGGACGGGATGATCCGTATGCGCCGAAAGTTGACGAACGATACTGTTCGCAATCTGCGCTACCTCTAACGAATGCGTCAGGCGCGTTCGGTAGAAGTCGCTATCGCCGAGATTGAGGACTTGCGTCTTCCCCTGCAAGCGTCGGAAAGAACCGGAATGCACAATGCGGGCGTAATCCACATCGTAAGGCGTTCGTTGATCCTCTGGCTGCTGTACCCAATCGCTCCGACGCTTTTCCCAAACAGACATGCCCCCTCCACACATATCGTCTATCGGTACTCCCTAATTGCTTTTCTATCGAGTTCATCTGCCGGTACCAAGCAGTAGTGTCGCTCCTCCACGCCCTTCACTTGCCCGTCGTCGAGCGTCAGCTCGAAAAGGGCAATGACTCCCTCGTTCATAAACTGCGCAGCGACAGGGCGGCAGCGCATGTCTGGGAACTTCTCAGCGCCGAAAGCAATATCCTGGCCTGTTTGCACAGCGCCGATCTGGTCTTTTCCGTCTTTGGCTTGAACGGGAATGACATAGTGGCAGCCATACTTGTCGAGCCCGATATAGAGATCATCGATCTCGATCTGACCGACTCCCTTCACGATCGTGCGGAGATGTCGACTACTCATCGCTACCCCCTCTGCCCGCGAAAAGGTCGCCCTGGTCTGTGTCGATTTCGCTAAATGCACCCAAAACCGCAGACAGAGCATTATCGTCTAGCGGCTCCGATAAGGCATCGCTATTGAACTCCAGAACGCGCAAAACCCTGATATTTTTGGGTGAGTTGACTTTTCCCTGAAATGCCCACTGCACCTTGATCGTGTCCATGATGTGGATGTTGAGGCGTTCGGCTTTTACCAATCCCCAGAACTGCTCATCTTCAATCCGGAAAAGCCGCTCGCGGCCCTTGGCGTCCTTCGCCTTCCAAGCACGCTGACGATCTTCCCTTTCCCAATTCGGGGACGTGACCTTGAGGTCAACAATGGCCGTTTGCCACGGCTCGTCGTTCTCGTCTTTCAGCGGCGGGAGAACAACCTGTAGGCGTGCAAAGTCGCTTCGGTCGATCGGGAAAACAGGCTCGTCCTCGAACCCAACTGCACGGATATCAGGTGTGGCGGCGCAAGCTTCGTAAAACTCGTTCCGTGCGGCGAATCCATCGCGGAAGCGCGTCGTGGTTATCCCGACCGATTCCAGTTCGGCGACATCTGTTTGAAGAAAGGATTTTGTTGTTCCGACAAGGAATTCAGCGGCGGCAAGGCATTTCGCTTCGTCGTCTTCTGGCTCTTCGTCCGCTTCCTCGATGGCTTCGTCATCCTCATCAGAAACGATCTGTTCCCTGATCGCCGAACCGGCCTGCTCGGCCCAATGTGCCGGCTCCTGCAATGTCAGACCACGGATGAAAGCCTGACCGATGTCGCTTTCTGTAAACGTCCAAACGGCAAGCCATCCGCCGAACAAATAGACGCCGATCTTGCTTTTAAAGGAGCCTTCCTGCGGCGGAAGCACCAGAATTTCGTATTTCAGCTTTCCATCAAACAACTCTCTGTTCAAAGAGGCGATGATGGCTTCCGTCTGTTCGGCGGTGCGCACAAACGTATTGAGGGGTATGGCATGGGCCGGTAAATCAAAATGGATCGGCAGGATGGCAAGCACGCCATCCCTTCTTGATTTCGATTGTACCATCCCCGCGCCCCTCCCGACGCAGCCAGTTGCGGCTGCTTACATTTGAATTGATCCCAACATGACAAAGATACTCATTCGCCGATATCCAACGCCGGAAGACTGCGGACGATTTTCATCGTCTCCAAGCTGACGGTGATGACACGCTGAAACAGTTCCAGCGGATAGGCCGGATTGCCAACCGTTTCGATAGCATAGCGGTTGGCGTCGTTGACGATGCCGCTGTCCTTATCTGTCTTGACGCATTGGCGCTCCATCACCCATTCAAGGGCAGGCTTACTGTTGACGACATATTCATATGCCTCAAGCGGGATGTCCTGCATGGTGATGTTGGCATTGTAGATGACGACGGATTTATCCTTAGATTTCCCACTACCGCCGAACTTCATCTTCGTGACGCGGTAGAACGCTTCTGGATCAGGGATGTTAGCAAGCCGCAAGTCTCCCTGTTTGAAAGTGACTGGATACGGCTCCACGCGTTCGTAACCGACATGGAGATCGCCAAGGGTGCGGCCAGCGTCGCGGAAGGCGCGGAAGTCAGCAAAGGTTTTCACCGCCGGGATGCGGGGGAGCTGCTTGGCGAGGTTGTTGGCGAACCTCGCGCGATAATCGGGTGAGTGAAGCAGGCCGTAGATGTAATAGAACAGGTCTTCCTTACTGATATCTTCCCCCGGATAGGCGGCTTGGAAATGGGCAAGGCCCTCATCGGTGATCGCATCACGGCGAGTGAGGCCGCCGTCCTGATCGCTCGATGCGGCGAAGAGGCCATCATCGGGTTGGGTTTCTTCGTAGAGGTACAGGGGGAAGCACTGATAGCCGCCCATGTTTGGCGCAAGATTTAGGTCAGGTATCGCAGACACCATGAACCCCGAAAACAAACCGGGGCTACATCTTGCGGGCACGCAAATGCACAAGTTTTCGACACCTTCGTTCGGGTATACGCGCGGCATCTGATAGACAACTTCATTGAGTTGTCGGTCAAAATAGAGCCATTGCGCCGTGAAGGGTCGGTAAGTGGACCGACGAATTTTGCTCGGATCAAATTTGATCTTGGTCTGCTTGCCGACGGATGCTTTTAGGGCGCGGCTCCAACTGATGCGCTTTGTTTCATCTGTTACAAAACTATCGACATAGTCGTTTCTTGCCTTGGCGTTGGGGAAGGTTTTGCTGAGTGCCGCGAAGCGTTCTCGCTCTTCATTATAAACCGAGATCATCCTCTGCATGTTATCGCGGAGTTTCGTGGGCGAAGAATTCAGCGCCCATGCATCCCTTGCAGTAACAACGCCAAGAGAGTGCAGGCTAAAAACCTGCGGCCCAATGGCTTCATCTTTGCTAGCAATAGGAAGAAATGTTTCAAAGGCCTCATCCGTCTGGTCTAGCCAGTCATTGTTCTTGTCTGGCGTGATGCCCCTCCATCCATCGATCTTGGAGATGCCACTGATAGAATGGAAATCTCTGATGATCCCGAGCTTTTGTTTCTGGTCGAGATAGTCGCCAATGTCGTGAAAATGAATGTGCCCTTTCTCAGCTGCATCAGGATTCTTGACGAGAACCGAAATCGCAATCGGCGCTCGGCTGCCTGAGCCGAAAATCTTTCCCCCTTCCTTGCGAGAAAGCTCGCCAGAAGTGCGCTGATTGCCCCGTAGATGGAAGATGTATAGATCACTGAAGTCTTCCGCCAGGCATTCGCGCATCCCATCTGCTGTTGAGGTTTCCACCCAACCCGCGCTGCTTACGAACGCCAGCACACCGCTATTACCGATGCGATCGCTTGCCCAACGAAAGGCTCTAACATAGCTATCGTAGAGTGCACGCGACAGTTTTCGCTTTGATCTATGCGCGTAGGTTTCGCGAATCCTCTCATCCAGCTTCGGATAGACAATGTTTGCAGCATTGTCGTTCTCGCTGTCCTGACCAATCGAATACGGCGGATTACCCACGATTACCCGAATATCGGACGCCTTCTGCCGCTTCCGTCGTTCCGAGTTGTCCGGCATGTACCGCGATACTAGGTCGTCGCTCTCGTACATCTGGAAGGTGTCGGTGAGGCAAATACCCTCAAATGGCACATAATCACCGCCCATGATGCCGTGATAGACGGCTTCGATGTTGATGGCGGCGATATAGTACGCCAGTAGAACAATCTCGTTGGCATGGATTTCATGCCGGAACTTGTGTTCCATTTCCTCCGGGGCAATCAGGCCTGATTGCAAAAGCCGCGTGATGAAAGTGCCGGTTCCCGTGAACGGGTCGATGATGTGGACGCCTTCGGAACCAAGCGTCTGCCCAAATTCCTGCTGCAAAACCTCGTTCACCGAATGGATGATGAAGTCCACGATTTCGACCGGCGTATAAACGATGCCAAGCTTGTCCGTCGTACGTTTGAAGGCTTTGGCAAAAAACTTCTCGTAAAGCTCGACAACAAGCCGCTGCTTGGCCTGCGGATCGGTGATGCCTGATGCACGCATCCGCACACTGGCATAGAACTTTTCGAGATCTTTTGATTCCTTGTCGAGATTGGCTTCGTCCAGCACGTCCAGTGCTCTCTGCATGGCGCGGGAGACGGGGTTCTCGCTGGTGAACTGATGGCCTTCAAACAGCACCTCGAACACCGGACGGGTGATGATGTGCTGCGCGAGCATTTCGACGGCATCATCTTCGGTGATGCTGTCATTCAGGTCATCTTTCAGCTCGCCGTGGAATTCGTCGAAGGCACGGCAGGCTTCGGTATCCGGATCGGCAAGGATGCCTTTTAGGCGGCTGATATGGTTCTTGGCGATTTCGGCGATGTTGGTCGCCCAATCTTCCCAATAATCACGGGTGCCGCACTTCTTGACGATCTTCGCCATGATAGCGCGCGAGAATTCGTCAACGGAGAAGGCAAGCTCGCCCTGCACCTCGCCGGTGACGATCGGATCGCGCCCCGGTGTGCCGATACCCGACCGCTCGGGTTTCGAGCGCGTCGGCAGGTCTTCAACAACGGCAGTGACGGCCTGCAACTCGGCATTCCGGGTGACGCCGATGATCTCGATCGCATTGCTGACATCCTGCCCCAGCGATGCCTTATTGATGGTCGCATCGAAACGATCGTCATGGGCGCGCAAGGCGTTGAGGATTTGCCAGACAACGCGATACTTCTCGTTGTCGTTCAATGCCTGTTCCGGTGGAACGCCTGCGGGGACGCCGACGGGCAGGATCACGTAACCCATCTTCTTGCCTTCGGCGCGGCGCATCACGCGCCCGACCGATTGCACGACATCGATCTGGCTCTTACGCGGATGCAGAAACATGATCGCGTCGAGCGCGGGAACGTCCACGCCTTCCGATAGGCAGCGCGCATTGGTCAAGATACGGCAGATATCGTCACCGGCATTGGCTTTCAACCAATCAAGCAACGCCCCACGGGACTTGGCATTGAACGTGCCGTCAACGTGTTCGATCTCGCACCGCAACGACAACCTGTTTTCAGCGTCGTCTTCGTCGGTATAGTCGAGATATTCATCAACAACCGTGCTGAACTCGTCGCGGATCAGCTTGGAACTGCGGATATCTTTGCAGAATGCCAAGGCGCGGCGCATGGGATGTGGATCGGTGGCAAGGTCGGCTTTCATGTCGGCTTTGGTCAGAGCTTTGTAGCAGCCGATGATCTTGGTCGCGTCATCAAGGACAAGCTCGGAGCTGCCGTCACCAAGACGCTTCTGGATCGCTGAACTGACAAGTCCTTCATCCATCGCTAGCACGACAACCTTGTAGTCGGTCAGAAGGTTGTTCTGCACCGCCCATGAGAAGCCGCGATAGAAGAGCGTCTTTCCGAACAGCTTCTCGTCATCCATCGAAGCCAGAACAGCGTCCGCTTCATCGGCACGGCTCTTCACGTTGTCGCCGAAGATGCGCGGCGTGGCCGTCATATAGAGGCGCTTCTTGCCACGAATAATGTCGTTGGAATGGACTTTGACGAAATTGGATTCGTCCTCGCCCGCCAGAGTTGCGCCCGTGGTGCGGTGCGCCTCGTCGCAAACGATGAGGTCGAATTCCGGCAGGCCGTGCTTCTGCTGTGCGTCCGCGACAACCTGAATGGATTGGTAGGTCGCAAACACCACGGTCATCTTGTCCGGCACGGCCTCGCCCGCGCTTTCGGAAAGCTTGGCGGCGTTGGTCGTGGCAGGGAATGCGAGGTCCAGCACGTCGATTTCGGCAATGTCATCCTTGCTCTGACGACGCTTGCCGACCTGCGTATCGGAACATACCGCAAAGGATCGCAACGGGGTTTCGGTGTCCGCCGTCCATTCGCGTACCGTCTGCGACATCAGGGCAAGGGACGGCACAAGGAACAGGACAAGCTTTCCTTCCCCTGCAAGGTCTTCGGCGATCTTGAGACTAGTGAAGGTCTTGCCTGTTCCGCAGGCCATGATGAGCTTACCGCGATCGGCTTCGGCCAGTCCGGTGCGCACCTCACGCAAGGCGTCCTGCTGGTGTTCGCGGAGTTTCTTTTTGTCGGCCAGCACCACTTCGCCCTTGGCGGCGAAGGTTTCCCAACGGATAGGACTTTCCTGCATTTCGGAAAGGTTGATCCGAAGGACGGGGATGGCCTGCCCACGGATCATGGTTTCGGCGTTTTCGCTCCAAGCCTTTTCGGTGCTGTCAATGATGACGCGCCGCTTGAACGGGGCCTTGCCCGATGCCGATATGAAGCTGTCGATGTCCTCTTTCCTGATGCGGTAGGCGGCATCATAGAATTTGCACTGGATCGCGGCGAAACCGTCTTCGTCGCGAAGCTTGGCTACAAGGTCGATCCCGGTGTCGCGGGCATCCCAGCCGTTAGCGTCGGCCCAATCCTTGAAGGTCTGGACCTGCTCATACTGTTCAAGCTGGATCGGATCATGGGTGAGGTAGGCGATGGCGAAACGCTCGAAATACGTTCCCTTTTCCCGCTCGGTACGCGCTGCATCACGGTAGGTCTGCAAAAGCGATTGCAGCGTCTGTTCGGCCATGTCTTCCCCCAAGCCCCTGTTCGGGCATTCACCTGCTGCGCCGGAACTGGCTTTCGCGCGTGTTCCATCAGCGCGTCGTCACGTTCGGTTTCGTTGCGGGTTGCGCGTCCGACGACGCGCTGTTCCTACGGACAAAATCGCGCATGAACTCCCGTATGACCTGCGCGGCAGGCCGATCCAGAACCTGACAGGCTGCAAGGAATTCATCCCGCAGCTCGCGCTCGATCCTGATTCGCATACCGGCGTCTTTTTTCATAGTTCGCAGTGTATCCGGCGGATACACAAAAACCAGCCCTGAGGATATGCTTACCGCCAGCAAACACCGTGAATTCGTCTAGCGGCCGTCTAGCTCTCTACCACGCAATCTGTGAGCGCGTTCGCCTGCGGGCCGGCGCGGCTTTCGCCGCGTCCCATCTGATAGCTATTTCTAAGGGCGCTGCCCTCGCGCGGCGCAAGAAAACTCTCCGGCCTTTCGCGGCATAAACGGCCCGCTCCCCGCAAGCGGGTCCCCTCCATTTATTCCACGGTGCCAAAGGGTTGTCTGGCACCTTACTACCCCGGTCTCGCCGACGGGCAAGGGGTCAGGAGCGGCGCTTCGCTGCTCTGAACCCCAAACCCGAAGGAACAGAGACATGACCAGCGCAGCCGACAGCAATCCTCGCATCTATGTTGCCTGCCTTGCCGCCTATAATAACGGCTATTTGCATGGAGCGTGGATCGACGCGGATCAGGACGTGGACGAAATCAGGGACGAGATCGCGACCATGCTCGCACGGTCCCCCATCGAGCACGCGGAGGAATATGCCATCCATGATTATGAGGGCTTCGAGGGTGTCGCGATCAGCGAATATGCGGGCATCGACACCGTAGCACGCATGGGCGCTTTCATCGCAGAACATGGCGCACTTGGCGCGGGCCTGCTGGAGCAGTTCAGCGGCGACATGGAACAAGCCGAAACCGCCTTGCAGGATTGCTATCATGGTCAGTTCGCCAGCCTCGCCGACTACATGGAGGAATTGACCACCGAGAGCGTCACGATCCCCGAGGCGCTACTCTACTATGTCGATTGGCAGGCGATGGCGCGCGACGCTGAGATGGGCGGCGACCTGTTCACCATCGAAACTGCGCACGGTGAGGTGCATGTGTTTTCCAGCAGATGAGAACAAGGCTACCCATCCGTGCTGATAGGGGCAGGCGTCCCGGAGTTACCGGCTGTCGCCAAGCCAAGAATACCAAAAATGATCGAGTTAGCCGCTCAAGGTATCTGCTTTGAGTGGGTTCTATATTTCCAGTGATCCTTGAACCTCTTTTTGCCGGGCGCTGCCCAGCATCCCGGCTTGGGGAGGTGACGCCATGCTCAGCATTGATTGGCGATCTCCGGCGGCATACGGGCACACAAAGCACATCCCTGCCGCTGGTTTCGCTTGGGAATACCTACGCCGGAATGACGATTATCGTCACGACTTCCAGACCATCGCATTTAATGGACAATCGGCCGGCCGCGACCTTGAAGAGTTCGCGCATCGCTGGGGATTGCGATTTCCCCTGCGATCCAGACGCGCCGCATGATTGTCAAACGCCGATCTGGAGCCCGCGCCTTCAACCGCAAGCTGTGATGTTGTCGCCTGTAGATCACAAGGACGGCGACACCGAGCCAATATTGACGCTGGCGCACCTAGACGGCCTAGACCTGCGCCCCGCTGCCGATGGCTGGCATGGCCTCTGGCAGGTGGATGGCGTTGCACATCAGTTCTGGCTTCCAGAGGCGATGCCGGATGCCGCCGCCTACTATGCCGTCACCCTGCCGATGGATTCCTTTCTGGAGCTGCGCGCTCACGCTGTCCGTCGATTCTGGCGGTCCCTCAACGGCCGAGCGCCCGGTCCCGACTTCCGGGCCGTTCCCACGCAGCTACGTCAATGGCATATCCTGTCCCTGCGCACGCTCGACGCCCGGCTGCGCGGAGAGAGCTATCGCACCATCGCCGAAGTCCTGCTCGGCTTTCGCGGCACCAAGGAAGACTTTGAGAACGATCCGCGCAAGAACAAGGCCCGCCGCCTGGTCGCGCACGGTATCAAGATGATGCGCGGCGGCTATCGCTTGCTGCTTCATTACCCGATCAAGCCCGGCAAGCGTTGATCGTGCGAGTGTTGTCCTCACGCCTTGTTGGCTGCCGCCTGCTCCAGAATCTTGCGATAGCCTTCACGCGATAGCCATTGCGCGCGTTCGAGATGACTTTGCCAGCAACGATAGGTCCGAAGTTCCTCGGCTGCCGGATCGCGGTGCAGCACGATCCGGGCGACTTCCTTCCAGTCTGCGCCCTCGGCCTTCGCATCGAGAAGACGCAGATAGGTGACGTAGTGGCGTTCGTCATAGGCGGTTATGGCGTCGCCGGCTGGTGCTTCGTCATCCACATCGGGATCGAGTTCGACGGGAACCCGCATGGTCATTCCCCGTATCCGGGAGAGCTTTGTCTGCGGTGCGCCCCCGCAAACGATTCTCTCTGACTCTTGGTGATCGGGGAGTTCGAAACCGTCACGAAACGGCCCCATGGCCTTTAGCTCGGAAAGCCTGTTGTATACGCCACAGGCTCCCCGACCATAGGTCAAGGAGTTGGTGCCGTTCTGGCCAGCACCAGCCATTCGTGAGGGGTTTCGACGCCCCAGAGCAGCGCGTCTGCTCCACTCACATTCTTAGACGAACTGCTTGCGAATGTCTTCGCCTATTCAGCGCGACAGGCAACGAGCCGCTGAAATCCCTCATCTATTGGCCGCGCACCGCCCCGAGAGGGGGTGCCGCCAGCGCATAGGCGCAAATGCGGCACGCTACGCGCCGCCGATCCCTCGCCATGGTTCGCCACAGTCCGCTGCCGCCGCTGGCAGCCCAATCCCGACTGGAGGTGATCCATGCCCAACCCGCTTGCGGGCCTGCCGCCGCGCCTGCTGCGCACCAAGGAAGCCGCCCGCTTCCTCGGCATATCCATCCGCACCCTTGAGAAGCATCGCACCTATGGCACCGGGCCGACCTATCGCAAGGTCGGCGGGCGCGTCCTCTACACCGTCCGCGATCTGGAAGACTGGAGCGCGGCGGGTGAGCGCAAATCCACCCGCGACAAAACCGCCGGCACCGTCTTTCCTGCGCGTCCGCTTACGCCCGAAGAACGGGGCGACTGCTAGATGCTGCGCGAGGACGATCACGACCCCGCGCAGCCGACCGAGGACAGCGAGCGCAGCCGCCTAGACCCCTTCGTGGTCGCAACGGGCGACGCGCCGCCGCGCGACCAGCGCGACTTGATGGAACGGCCGTTCTTCTCGCTGGCGAAGACCCCGCGCACCAAGCCGATTCTCTACAAGGCCGCCGACATAGAGGTGCAGGTGTTCGGGATGCCCGAGCACGGGATGGCGACCATATGGGACGCCGATGTGCTGATATGGGCGGCCTCGCAGATCGTCGCGGCCGAGAACAACGGCCTCACCACGTCGCGCTTTGTCCGGTTTACGCCTTACCATCTGCTGCGCGCCATTGGGCGGCCGACCGGCAATCACCAATACCGGCTTCTGAAAGCCGCGCTGGCGCGGCTGCAATCGACCGTCATTGCCACCACCATCCGCAACGGCCCGCATTGGCGTCGCCGGCAATTCTCGTGGATCAACGAGTGGGAGGAAATGACGACGCACGCCGGCCGCGTCGAGGGTATGGAGTTCGTCCTGCCCGAATGGTTCTACAACAGCGTCATTGACCGCTCGCTGGTCCTGACCATCGACCCGGCCTATTTCCGGCTGACTGGCGGCATCGAGCGATGGCTTTACCGCGTTGCCCGAAAGCACGCCGGGCACCAGCGCCACGGCTGGGTTTTTGAGGTCGCGCACCTTCACCAGAAATCCGGCAGCCTCGCGCGGCCGTCCGACTTCGCGCTAGACCTGCGCCGGATCGCGGCCCGCCAGCAGCTCCCCGGCTACCTGCTCCAGATCGAGCGGGAAGACGGCCGCGAGCTGCTGCGCATCCGCCCCGGAAACCTGTCAACAGGCACTGTTGATAACCCTGTTAATGCCATCGGCAGATCAGGCGCACGGGGTATCGGCACATCAGGCGCACGACTATCGGCAGATCAGGCGCACGAACCGCAGCTAACGCTTTGGCCTGAAAAGCGGAATCCGACCGCTAACTTATCTAACAGAGAATCTAACTCTTTTTCTTTGACGCGCGCGCACGGGAAGCGTGGTGCCGGTTCTGCCCGAAGGGGCGAGCCATGACGGCCGCGCTCGACGCGCTGCGCCCGCGCAGCCCCCAGCATATCACCGGAGACGAACAATGACCCGTCGCGCCCACCGCAGCGCGCACGGCCGTCCTCTGCCGGATGGCCTCGCGCCCTTCACAACATTGGTCGAACTGACCTTCGAGAAACGCAAGGTCGAGCACTGGATACGCTTCGGCCGCAAGAGCTACGAGCAGATCATCGACCGCCGCCGCAGCGTCGTCGGCTTCGCGCCGGGCAGCGTCTTTGCCTTCGTCCGTTGGGCGAAAGGCGACCATGGCACGGTCGTTTCCCGCATCGACATTGTGCGGGCCATCGGGCGCGGCGAGCCGTTCCAGACATTGCCGTTCGTGCGCCCCGGCGGCGAAATCCTGTTGCGCCTCGACGGTTGGCCAAAGGTGCAGCGCGCGCTTGCCGCTATCGACGCCGTGGAATCGCTCGGCCTCGATCCGGCCGACGCTTCGCCGGAGCATTGGCGGCACGTCCACAACCGTTTGACCGCCAATCTGGAGGCGAACGCCTACACGCCCGAGCGACATGCCGCGTGGCTTCATCGCCGAAGGATCGACCCATGACGCGCCGCCGCACCCTTACGATCACGGCGCTGGTGGTGCTCGGCATCGCCGCCGCAAGCGCGGTCGAGACGCCGACGAAACTCATATGGAACGCCACCGCCAGCGCGCCAGTCGGGTTCTACACCGTCGAGCCGGCAGACCGGATCGACGTGCCCGAGCTGGTCGCCATCATGCCGCCCGAACCGCTCGCCGCCTTCATGGTCGAGCGCGGCTATATCGCGCGAGGCGTCCCGCTCTTGAAGCGCGTCTTGGGCCTGCCCGGACAGCGGGTTTGCCGCGCCGGCCGCACGATCACGGTTGACGGGATCGAGATGGGCGAGGCGCTGGAGCGCGACAGCCTCGGCCGCGATCTGCCCGTCTGGCAGGGCTGCCGCGTCATCGGCGGCGACCAGCTTTTCCTCATGAATTGGGAAGTCCGCGACAGCCTCGACGGCCGTTATTTCGGACCCATACCCGCAGCTTCCGCCATCGGCCGAGCGGTTCCGCTCTGGACCGATGAGGAAGGCGTCGGCCGCTACGAGTGGCGCGCGCCGACGCACTGAAACCACCCCCCCCGAAAACCAACCACAGGAGATTTCCCATGGCAGAGATAGGCACCTTCACCCGCACCGAAGCCGGCTATGCGGGGGAGCTTCATTCGTTCGGCCTCAGAGAACAGCTATTCATCGTCCCGGCCAAGCCGAGCGACGTGAAGAACGCACCCGACTATCGCGTGCGCCTCGGCAGCGAGGACGGCCCGGACGCCGGCCCCGCATGGAAAGACTCCAGCGAGAACGCTGGCGAGTTCGTGTCGATGCGATTGGAGGGGCCAATCTTCCCGTCCCCGATCCGCGCCAAACTGTTCCAGTCCAACGACGATCCTTCGGTCTGGACCCTGCGTTGGAAGCACGCCCGGAAGATCGAGGATGAGGAATGACAGCCGCGCGCGTTCGGCCCGCAATCCGGTCAAAGATCGGCATCCCTTTGTTCGCGGAAAAGCCGTCTCATCCCTTCGTCCCGCTCGGCGACCAGACGGCCGGCGCGCGCAGCGAAGGTCAGGGGCGGCCCCCGGCCGGCGCTTGCGCCTTGCCCTTGACCGCAGCGAGCACGCTGGCAGGCTGGCGGCGAAGCGGAGACAGGCCGGCATGGCATTATGTCGTCCTGCTGCTGGCGGGGGCGCTTTCCGTCTGCATAGGACCGGGCGTCGCCGTCGCGCAATCCGCATCGGTCGAGCGCCCGGCCGCCGCCCATCCGTATGCGGCGCACATCGTCGAGGCGTCGCAGCGGTTCGGCATCCCCGAGCACTGGATTCGTGCCGTGCTGCGCGCCGAAAGCGCGGGCGATGTGCGCGCCATATCGTCGGCCGGAGCGATGGGATTGATGCAGGTGATGCCCGACACATGGGCGGGCCTGCGCGTCCGCCATGGCCTCGGCCGCGATCCCTACGACCCGCGCGACAACATCCTCGCAGGCACGGCCTATCTGCGCGAGATGTTTGACCGCTACGGCAATGTCGGCGCGATGCTTGCGGCCTATAACGCCGGCCCCGGCCGCTATGACGAGCACCGCACGACGGGCCGCCCGCTTCCCGCCGAGACACGCGCCTATGTCGCCGCGCTCGCCCCGATCCTTGGCGGCGCGGCTCCATCGGATGCGCCGTTGCAACCACCGGCACCGCCGCCCGACTGGCGCGAGGCACCGCTATTCGTCATGCGCCCGGACGACACGCGAGCTGCCGCCGCGCCGCCGTCCGAGGTGCAAACAGGCGACGGCCGCGCCCGTGCGGAGCCGCAGGACGGCAGCATTTTCGTGGCGAGCGCCAGCGATGGGAGAACCCCATGAGGGCGGCGTTCCCGCGCTCGGCGGCGCTGGTTTCGGCATCTGGTCGGGCAGGTTTGCGCCCGGCAGGATTCCCGGCAGGAGGGGCAGAAAAGACAGAAAGGGCGGAGGGCAAGATTAAAGAAGACGGCACCATGTCGGGCCGCTTCTGGAAATTGTTGTTGTCTGCACACTGGTTAGGTGGCCGGTTCCGGCACCATGGTTTTGAGGGGCCGCGTGCCGCGATTTTGCGCAAAGCCTTGGCTTTGCAGGGTTTCAAGCGGCACCATAGGCGCAGATCGGCGGTTTTCCGGCGGTTTGGGCTGGAGTCGCGCCCTTGAGCGCCGACGACGAAAACCGCTTCCGACCGAAGCCCGGCCGCATCCGATCCGACACGCCGAAGGCTGGCAAGACCAAGAGCTTTTTCACGCAGGTCAGGAAGATCACCCGGCAGCATCAGGCGGCAGCCTCCCGCGACCCTTCCATGCCGTCATCCGCCCGCCCGTCATCGTCGGGCCGGTCCCGTGCCGTGGTCGCCAGCGGCAAGGGCGTGAAGCGCGGCCGGGGCGCGAGCTTCGTGCGTGCCCGCAATATCTCGGGCAACTGGCATCATCGCCAGCCGGGCAGCCGCCGCGTCATCGTCAAGCAGCGCAGCGTCAGGGCCGCATTGAAGGGCGGCCGTGCCCGTGCACATCTGCGCTATGTCCAGCGTGACGGAACCTCACGCGACGGCGAGCGGGGCCGGCTCTATTCGGCGACCGAGGACCGCGCCGATGGCGACGCCTTCCTTGATCGCGGCAAGGACGACCGCCACCAATTCAGATTCATCGTCTCGCCCGAGGAGGGGGCGGAGCTGTCGGACCTCACGGCCTACACCCGCGATTTCATGAAACAGGTGGAAGCTGACCTTGGCACCAAACTCGATTGGGTTGCCGTCAATCACTACAACACCGGCCATCCCCATGTGCATATCGTCGTCAACGGCCGCGACGATATGGGCGGGGATCTAGTCATCAACGGCGACTACCTTTCCGCCGGCCTGCGCGAACGCGCCAGCGAGCTTGCCAGTCTCGAACTCGGCCCCGTGACCGAGATCGAGCAGGCCCGCAAGCTATCCGCCGAGATCGACCAAGACCGTTTCACCCGGATCGACCGCGCCATGGTCGAGGAAGCCGATGCCCGTTTCCTCGACCTGCGCCATGAACTGGCAGAGCCGAGGCGGCAGTTCGAGCGCACCTTGCGCCTGCGCCGCCTTACCAAGCTGGAGAAGATGGGGCTGGCGACCGAGCACGCGCCCGCCGTTTGGGAATTGAGCAAGGACATGGAACCGGCCCTGCGCGAGCTAGGCGAGCGTGGCGACATTATCCGCACCATGCAGAAGGCGCTCGGCCCGCAGGCAGGCGAACGCGATCCCATGAGCTTCCAAATCCATGACGGAGCGCCCGAGACGCCTATCGTCGGCCGCGTCGTGGACAAGCACCTGTCCGACGAGTTGGGCGAGAACCTGACAATCGTGGTGGACGGGATCGACGGTAGGACGCACCACATCGCCGGCATCACGCCCGAGCGGCTGGAGGACGCCCGCATTGGCAGCGTCATCCAGATCGGCCCGGCCGAGGTGGCACCCCGGCCGTCCGACCGCACCATCACCGCCATCGCCGAGGACGGCATCTATCGGCCGAGCCGCCATCTGGAGCAGGCGAAATTCGAGGGCCGCGTTCCCGGCGGCGACGATGAGGGCTATATCGATGCCCATGTCCGGCGGCTGGAGGCGCTGCGCCGGGCCGGCATCGTCGAGCGCATCGACGCCGACCAATGGCGCATCCCAGATGATCTGGTCAGCCGCGCGGCTGATTACGATACCGGCCGCGACCGGCAGGCCAGCGTTCGCGTGCTTTCCCCGGTTGATCTGCAAAGGCAGATACGTTCGGACTGCGCGACATGGCTGGACCGGCGATTGGTCCATGGCGAAACGGCCGACCTTGCGCCGACCGGCTTCGGGCAACAGGTCCGCGAAGCCATGGACCAGCGCCGCGAGCATCATATCGAACAGCGCGACGCCACGCGCAACAGGGACGGCCGAATCTTCTACCGGCGCAATCTTCTCGCCACCCTGCGCGAGCGGGAAGTTGCGCGCGCCGGTGCGGAGATGGCCGAGGGCAAGGCGCTGCCGTTCCGCGCCGCCAAGGATGGTGAGAGTGTCAGCGGCAAGTTCACCGGGACTGTCCAGCTAACGAGCGGCAAGTTCGCCATCGTGGAAAAGAGCCACGAGTTCACCCTTGTCCCGTGGCGGCCGATCATCGACCGCCAGCTCGGCCGCGAGGTCGCGGGTATCATGCAGGGCGGTTCGGTGTCGTGGCAGTTAGGGCGGCAGCGGGGGTTGGGGCTATAGGAGCCAACGATACCGCATTGCAACGCAACAACTAATTCGATAAGAGCTGCTATTCAATTTCGTAATCGTGGAGCCATCAGCATGGGAAATTCCAAGTCAGCAGACAAGTAAGCCGCAACATCAGAATTGTTGTTGCGGCGCTCTGTAAGACCAATCCCATCTGATTGCTGACGAGCAGACGCTGCCCGGTATCCTTAATCGAGCGGTTGATTCGTCATGACCACCACACGCCCCGCGTGGGCCTATACGCTGCCGGCAGCCTTGCTGCTTATGGCTCCCTTCGACATCCTCGCCTCGCTGGCGATGGATATTTATCTTCCAGTCGTTCCGGCGATGCCGGGCGTCCTGAACACGACTCCATCCATAATCCAACTCACGTTGAGCCTCTACATGGTGATGCTCGGTGTGGGCCAAGTGATCTTTGGGCCACTCTCCGATCGCGTCGGGCGACGGCCGATCCTGCTTGTAGGCGCAACGGCTTTCGTTGCTGCGTCTCTGGGAGCGGCTTGTTCTTCAACTGCATTAGCCTTTGTTGCGTTTCGTCTGGTTCAGGCTGTTGGAGCATCGGCCATGCTGGTGGCCACCTTCGCGACCGTGCGCGACGTATATGCCAATCGTCCCGAAGGTGCCGTCATCTACGGCCTTTTCAGTTCGATGCTGGCGTTCGTGCCTGCGCTCGGCCCTATAGCCGGTGCGCTGATCGGCGAGTTTTGGGGATGGCAGGCGATCTTCATCACACTGGCTGCACTGGCTTCGCTCGCACTCTTAAACGCCAGTTTCAGGTGGCATGAAACCCGACCGTTGGATCAGGCCAGAACGCAACGATCTGTTTTGCCGATCTTCGCGAGTCCGGCCTTTTGGGTTTACACGGTCGGATTTAGTGCCGGCATGGGCACATTCTTCGTTTTCTTCTCGACAGCCCCCCGTGTTCTCATAGGCCAAGCCGGCTATTCCGAGATCGGATTTAGCTTGGCCTTCGCGACTGTCGCGCTGGTCATGGTCACGACAACCCGCTTCGCAAAGTCCTTCGTTGCCAAATGGGGTATCGCGGGATGCGTAGCGCGCGGGATGGCGTTGCTCGTTTCCGGCGCGATCCTGTTGGGGATCGGCCAACTTTTCGGATCGCCGTCATTTT
>NZ_JASSPE010000030.1:0-36020 GCF_030234105.1 Paracoccus sp. SSJ
GCCGGCCAGCTGGCGCTGCGCCTGGGCGGCAATGTGCTGGAGATCGACGACACTGATGCCGGGGGGCAGGCGAGCATCATGGGCGAATACCCGGCGCTTTACGCGCGCATGGCGGAACTGGTGCGCAGGGGCGCCTCCGAGGTGGACCTCTCCCCCATGGTCTTGACCGCCGACGCCTTCACCCTCGGCAGCCGCAATACCGTGGACGCATTCGAATTCTGAAGGAAGACCGATGGACTGGACACCGCAAGGCAAGCATCTGATCGCAGGCGAATGGGTGGGGGGTGAGGCCACCTTCCGATCCGCCCCCGCGCATGGCCCGGCGCATGGTTTCGCCAGCGGCATCGCTGAGTTGGTGGACTGCGCCTGCGCCGCGGCCGAGGAGGCGTTCTGGACCTATGGCTGGACCGCGCGGGCCGAACGCGCGGCTTTCCTTGACGCCATCGCCGACGAGATCGAGGCCCGCGCCGAGGCGATCACCGCCATCGGCACGCAGGAAACCGGCCTGCCCGAGGCCCGGCTGCAGGGCGAGCGCGGCCGCACCGTGGGCCAGCTGCGGCTGTTCGCGGACCATATCCGCAAGGGCGACTACCTCGACCGCCGCCACGATCCGGCGCTGCCCGACCGCCAGCCGCTGCCGCGCCCCGACCTGCGGCTGATCCAGCGCCCGATCGGGCCGGTGGCGGTGTTCGGCGCCTCGAACTTCCCGCTGGCCTTTTCGACGGCGGGCGGCGACACCGCCTCGGCCCTGGCGGCGGGCTGCCCGGTGGTGGTCAAGGGCCATCCCGCCCATCCCGGCACCGGCGAGATCGTGGCCGAGGCGATCCTTGCCGCGATCGAGAGAACCGGCATGCCCGCCGGCAGCTTCGGCTTCATCCACGGCGACCGGCACGAGGTCGGCGCGGCGCTGGTGCAGCACCCGCTGATCCGCGCCGTGGGCTTCACCGGCAGCCTGCGTGGCGGCCGGGCGCTTTATGATCTCTGCGCCGCGCGGCCCGAGCCGATCCCCTTCTTCGGCGAGCTTGGCAGCATCAACCCCTGCTTCGTGCTGCCCGAGGCCTTCGCGGCGCGCGGCGCGCAGATCGCGCGCGACTGGACCGCCAGCCTGACCATGGGCGCGGGGCAGTTCTGCACCAATCCCGGACTGGTCATCCTGCGCGCCGGGGACGCCGAGGCCTTTATCGCCGCCGCAAGCGCGGCGCTGGCCGATGCCCCGGCGCAGGTCATGCTGACCGAGGGCATCGCCGCCGCCTATCGCGAAGGCGCTGCCCGCGTCGCCGCCCATGCCGCGCCGGTGCTGGCCTGCGACAGCCGGGGCCGCAATGCGCGGCCCGGCATCTACCGGACCAGTGCGCGGGACTTCCTGCACAGCCACGCCCTGGGGGAAGAGGTCTTCGGCCCGCTCGGCCTTGTCGTCACCACCAGTTCGGAGGACGAGATGCTGGGCCTTGCCCGCGCGCTGGACGGCCAGCTGACCGCCACCTTGCAGATGGAGGCGGGCGACATGGGCCTGGCCCGGCGGCTGATGCCGGTGCTGGAGCGCAAGGCCGGCCGGGTGCTGGCCAAAGGCTGGCCCACCGGGGTCGAGGTCTGCGACGCCATGGTGCATGGCGGCCCTTACCCGGCATCGACGAATTTCGGCGCCACCAGCGTCGGCACCCTGGCGATCCGCCGCTTCCTGCGGCCGGTCTGTTTCCAGAACCTGCCCGACGCGCTGCTGCCGGAGGACTTGCGGGGCTGAGAGGACAGCCCCGCATAAAACGGTCATTGAGGGAGGAAACCATGACCAGATTCCTGATGAGCACCGCCGCCGCTGCCGCGCTGGCGATCTCGGCCACGGCCGCGCTGGCCGAGGGCGAAACCGTCGGCTTTTCCCAGATCGGCTCGGAATCCGGCTGGCGCGCGGCCGAGACCACGCTGACCAAGACCCAGGCCGAGGAACGCGGCCTGAAGCTGCAATTCTCGGACGCGCAGCAGAAGCAGGAAAACCAGATCGCCGCGATCCGCTCCTTCATCGCGCAGGGCGTGGACGCGATCCTGCTGGCGCCGGTCGTCGCCACCGGCTGGGACGCCGTGCTGCAAGAGGCCAAGGAGGCCGAGATCCCGGTCGTGCTGCTGGACCGGCAGGTGGACAGCTCGGACGATCTTTACCTGACCGCCGTCGGCTCGAACCTGGTGCATGAGGGCGAGGTCGCGGGCAAATGGCTGGTCGATACCGTCGGCGACAAGGAATGCCGCGTGGTCGAATTGCAGGGCACCACCGGTTCCAGCCCCGCCATCGACCGCAAGAAGGGCTTCGAGGATGCGCTGGCCGGCCACGACAACCTGAAGATCGTGCGCAGCCAGACCGGCGACTTCACCCGCGCCCAGGGCAAGGAGGTGATGGAAAGCTTCCTGCAGGCCGAGAAGGGCGGCAAGGACATCTGCGCGCTTTACGCCCATAACGACGACATGGCGGTCGGCGCCATCCAGGCCATCAAGGAGGCCGGGCTGAAGCCGGGCACCGACATCCTGGTCGTGTCCATCGACGGCGTGCCGGACCTGTTCCAGGCCATGGCCAACGGCGAGGCGAACGCCACCGTCGAGCTCACGCCGAACATGGCCGGCCCGGCCTTCGACGCGCTTGCCGCCTATTGGAAGGACGGCACCGAGCCCGCGAAGTTCCTGCAGACCGAGTCGAAGCTGTTCACCCAGGCCCACGATCCTGCCGGCGAATACGAACGCCGCAAGGGTCTGGGCTACTGACACCGCGCTGCCGGGCCGCCCCGACCGCGGCCCGGCAGATCAGGCCACCGACATGAGGAGGGGCGCGATGCTGCTGACCATCCGGTCTCTGACCAAGACATTCCCCGGCACCAAGGCGCTTGACGCCGTCGATTTCGATCTGGCGGCGGGCGAGGTCCACGCCCTGCTGGGCGAAAATGGCGCCGGCAAGTCCACGCTGATCAAATGCCTGACCGGCGCCTATCACCGCGACGGCGGCACCATCACGCTGGACGGGGCGCAGATCGACCCGCAATCGACCGTCGAGGCGCAGGAGCAGGGCATCGGCACCGTCTATCAAGAGGTGAACCTGCTGCCCAATCTGACCGTGGCGCAGAACCTGATGTTCGGCCGCGAGCCGCGCCGCTGGGGGCTGATCGACAGCCGCGCCATGCGGGCCGAAGCGCGCGAGACGCTGCGGCCCTACGGGCTCGACATCGACGTGGACCGCGACCTGGGCAGCTATTCCGTCGCCATCCAGCAGATCGTCGCCATCGCCCGCGCCGTGGCGCTGTCGGGCAAGGTGCTGATCCTGGACGAGCCGACGGCGAGCCTGGACGCGGCCGAGGTGCGCATGGTCTTCGACGTGGTGCGGGGGCTGCGCACCCGCGGCCTGGGCATCGTCTTCGTGTCGCATTTCCTCGACCAGGTGTTCGACCTGACCGACCGCGTGACCGTGCTGCGGAACGGTCGCAAGATCGTCACCGAGCGCACCGCCGAGCTGGACCGGGTGAAGCTGATCGAGCACATGCTGGGCCGCGCGCTGGAGCATGAGGTGGCCGAGCAGGCCGCCCGGACCGCCGCCGCCCGTCCTCCCTTGCTGGAATTCCGCGGCTTCGGCCGGCGCGGCGTGGTCGAGCCCTTCGACCTGACCGTGGGGCAGGGCGAGGTGGTGGGGCTGGCGGGCCTGCTGGGCTCGGGCCGGACCGAAAGCGCCGAGATGATGTTCGGCGTGCGTCCCGCGCAATCGGGCGAGGCCAGCGACGCGCAGTCCCGGCTGGACCTGTCCAGCCCGCGCGCCGCCATCGCCGAAGGGTTCGGCTTCGTCCCCGAAGAGCGCAAGACCGACGGCATCGTCGCCGAACTGTCGATCCGCGAGAACATCATCCTGGGCCTGCAGGCTCGGCGCGGCTGGGCGCGGCCGATTCCGCGCGCCGAGCAGAACCGCATCGCCGACGACTATATCAAGCGGCTCGACATCCGCACCTCGGGCCGGGAAAAGCCTATCGGCGAGCTGTCCGGCGGCAACCAGCAGAAGGCCATCCTTGCCCGCTGGCTGGCGATGAACCCGCGTTTCCTGATCCTGGACGAGCCGACGCGCGGCATCGATGTCGGCGCCCATGCCGAGATCCTGCGCCTGATCCGCGAACTGACCCAGGCCGGCATGTCGATCCTGCTGGTCTCGAGCGAGATCGACGAGCTGGTCGCCAGCGCCGACCGGGTGATCGTGCTGCGCGACCGCCGCCATGTCGCGGAGCTTTCGGGCCCGCGCCTGACCGGGGCCGAGATCATGCGCGCCATTGCCGGCGGGGAGGTGGCGGCATGACCCTGCTGAAGCGCATCGCCCCGCAACTGGTCGCGCTGGCGCTGCTGGTGGCGTTGGTGACGGTGTTCTATCCGGGTTTCCTGAAGATCGGCATCAGCGGCGACCGGCTGGTCGGGCCGATGATCGACGTGCTGAAGCGCGGCGCGCCGGTGGCGCTGCTGGCGGTGGGCATGACGCTGGTCATCGCCACGCGCGGCATCGACCTGTCGGTCGGCACCACCATGGCGATCTGCGGCGCGGTCGCCGCCTCGGCCGTGGCCGGCGGCTGGGGGCTGGTGCCCGCGCTGCTCTTGGCGCTGGTCGCCGGCGCGCTCGCCGGGTTGTGGAACGGGCTGCTGGTCGCCGTGGTCGGCATCCAGCCCTTCGTCGCCACGCTGATCCTGATGACCATGGGGCGCGGCATCGCCCAGCTGATCACCGAGGGCCGCATCCTGACCTTCAACGACGCGGGCTTCGCCTTCTTCGGCTCGGGCAGCCTCTTGGGCCT
Source organism: Paracoccus sp. SSJ (assembly GCF_030234105.1). NCBI lineage: Bacteria > Pseudomonadati > Pseudomonadota > Alphaproteobacteria > Rhodobacterales > Paracoccaceae > Paracoccus > Paracoccus sp. SSJ. The sequence continues at coordinate 4,797 of NZ_JASSPE010000030.1, forward strand.
GCCGGTGCCGGCCTGGCTGTGGCTGGCCTGCGGTCTGGGCATGGCGGCGCTGATGCGGCGCACCGCGCTTGGCCTGCTGGTCGAATCCATCGGCATCAACCGCCGCGCCAGCGCCCTTGCCGGGGTGAACGCCACCGTGCTGCTGATCGCGGTCTATGTCGTCTCGGGGCTCTGTGCGGCGCTGGCCGGGATCGTCGTCACCGCCGACATCCGCGGCGCGGACGCCAACAATGCCGGGCTGTGGCTGGAGCTTGACGCCATCCTGGCCGTGGTGATCGGCGGCAATTCCCTGCTGGGCGGGCGGTTCTCCATCATCGCCTCGCTGATCGGGGCGCTGATCATCCAGACCATCGACACCGGCATCCTGCTGGCCGGGTTCCCGTCCGAATACAACCTGGTCATCAAGGCCGGGCTGGTGCTGGTCATCCTGGTGCTGCAATCGCCACGCATCGCCGCGGAATGGCGGCTGTGGCGCGACAGCCACCGCGCCAGCCGCGAGGCCGCGCTGCACCGAGGAGCCGCGAAATGAACACCCGCGCCCTGCCGCTTTACGCGACCGTCGTGATCTTCCTGCTGGCCTATCTGCTGTGCTGGCTGCAATTCCCCAACATCCTGTCCACGCGGGTGGTGGGCAACCTGCTGACCGACAACGCCTATCTGGGCATCGTCGCGGTCGGCATGACACTGGTGATCCTGTCGGGCGGCATCGACCTGTCGGTGGGCAGCGTCATCGCCTTTTCCGGCGTCTTCATCGCCGTGATCCTGCGCGAGACGTCGCTGCACCCGCTGGTCGTCTTCGCCCTGCTACTGGCGCTGACCACCGCCTTCGGCGCGGCCATGGGCTTCCTGATCGACCGGCTGGCCATGCCCGCCTTCATCGTCACGCTGCCCGGCATGTTCCTGGCGCGCGGCGCCGCCTATATGCTGTCGATCGACTCGGTGCCGATCGCGCATCCCTTCTACAAGACCCTGCAATCGGCCTATTGGCTGATGCCCGGCAAGGGCCGGCTGACGCTGATCGGGGTGGTCATGCTGCTGACGGTGCTGGCGGGCATGGTCGTCGCCCACAAGACCCGCTTCGGCGCCTCCGTCTATGCGCTTGGCGGCGGCGAGGCGACGGCGCGGCTGATGGGCGTGCGGCAGGGCCGCACGACGATGCTGGTCTATGCCTTTTCGGGGCTGATGGCCGGGCTCTCGGGCATCGTGTTCTCGATCTATACCGGCTCGGGCTATTCGCTGGCGACGGTGGGGACCGAACTGACCGCCATCGCGGCGGTGGTGATCGGCGGCACATTGCTGACCGGAGGCGCGGGCTACATGTTCGGCACGCTGGTCGGCGTGCTGACCATGGGGCTGATCCAGACCTACATCGTCTTCGACGGCACGCTGTCGAGCTGGTGGACGAAGATCGTCATCGGCGTGCTGCTGCTGGTGTTCATCCTGCTGCAGAAGGGGCTGCTGAAACTGTCGCAATCGCGGCTGGAAGGCACGGGCGCATGAACATCCGGCTGGGTCGCAATGCAAGCCGCAATCCGCGTGGCTGAAATACCCGGCCCGATGTCTTGTCAACTAGGCTCCAGACCCATTGATTTCAGGCCTTTGGCGTGATTCAGGCTCCGCAAGGAGAGCTGATCGATGAGCAATCTTTTCTGGCTGAGCGAGGCGCAGATGGAGCGGCTACGGCCCTTCTTTCCCAAGAGCCACGGCAAGCCGCGCGTGGATGACCAGCGTGTGCTGAGCGGGATAATCTTCCTCAATCGCAATGGCTTGCGGTGGTGTGACGCGCCGAAGGAATACGGCCCGGCCAAGACCCTCTACAACCGTTGGAAGCGCTGGAGGTGAGTGGCAAATGCCACCGGTCCGAGTGCAGCTACGAACACGGGGTCTTCGCCCGGATCATGGTCGGCCTGGCCGCCGAGAGTGCCGAACACAAGACGATCATGATCGACGCGACCTATCTCAAGGCACATCGCACGGCGTCGAGCCTGTGCGTGAAAAAGGGGGGGCGCGGGCGCCAGATCGGGCGCACCAAAGGCGGCATGAACACCAAGCTGCACGCCGTCGCCGATGCCAAGGGGCGCCCGATCGGGTTCTTCATGTCGGCCGGCCAGGTCAGCGATTACACCGGCGCGGCGGCGCTGTTGGGCAGCCTGCCGAAAGCGGGTTGGCTGCTGGCCGACAGGGGCTATGATGCCGATTGGTTCAGAGAGGCGTTGAAAGACAAGGGGATAAAGGTCTGCATCCCGGGCCGGAAGTCTCGCAAGAAGGTGGTGAAATACGACAAGAGGCGCTACAAAAAGGCGCAACCGCATCGAGATCATGTTCGGCCGCTCTGCGATCATGCTAGCCGCAACCGTCTTGTTCTGGCTGTGAAACTCAATGAGTCTGGACCCTCACCACCTGCAAGCCACCTTGATGCAAAGGCAAGTATTTCTGGAAGCGTGCCCCGCAACCACTGCTGTCATAAATCACTCATAATTCAAATATAACAAAATCTTAGGGAGGTTTTTCTATTGGTTGCCTGCTTCGTCTGGCCACTGGCGGCACCTTGCGGCGACACCATCACCATCGCAGACTTGCCCCCTATCCCGTCTTTCGGAATGACCGCACACTCGTTGCGACGGGCCGGCTTTAATTGCCTTCGCCCCGGCAACGTGATGGAACTGGCCCTGCAAGCTTGGGGCATCGCGCAATGGCGCGCCACACTATTCATCCGCACAGGCGGAGCGCGTTCGCCAATGCTTATGCTTCCTGTCGGCGGCGCAACGCAGACAGCACTTGATCGGCCCCATCGTCGATCGCCCGCATGATGGCAGCGCTGGCCGCGAGGGAATCGCGTGCGCGAAGGGCCTGGACAAGATGGGTGTAATTCTGGTGATCCTCGCCGGCGGCGCCGATACTGCGGGGCAGATAGGCAAAACCAGGCCCGGCTCGTAGCCAGAGTGTCTCGATGAGTTGAAGCAGCACTGGCATCCCGGCAGCCGCGTAAAGGGTGAAGCGCAACTCCTTGTTGGCTTTCAGGGCCAGATGCAGATCCGGTGCGTGACGCAAGTCGGTATAGGCGGCGATCTGTGCTTCGAGCCGGGCGATGCCCTCATCGGCGATTCGCTGCGTTGCCATTTCGGCTGCCAGCCCCTCGACACGCTTGCGGATCAGCCTGATTTCCTCGTGCCGCTCCTCGGTCAGTTCTGGAACCCGGAAGGAGGACGCCGGCTCGGCCGCAAGAATGCCCGAAGCCGCAAAACGCACAAGCGCTTCGCGCGCGGGGGTGATCGACGTTCCCAGCCTGTCGGCCAGTTCCTTCGTCACAAGCCGCGTGCCGGGTGCGAGCCTGCCTTCGACCAATGCGTCGCGGATCTGCGCCTCGACATGCGAAACCAGGCTGCGGCGGGGCACCTGTTCAAATGCTTCAAAATCCAATGCCATTCCTCGCGTGACACAATGCACATCCTATCAGCACAAGCGCAGAAGTCGCATGCCGAATGACAATATATGATATATTTTCACTTGCGCAAAGGCGATTCCGCCGGAATGATGGTCAGGCAAGGGGTGGCCCACCAACAGGAGAAAACTGATGCGTCTTCTTTCCGCTCTGACACTCGGGGTCGCGCTCGCGATCCCTGCGATCCCCGCTCTTGCACAGGACACGGAACTGGTCATCGGCCGGGCCGTCTCGACCAATGCGATGGACCCAGGCTTCATGCGCGAGGCCGCGACCATCGTGGACAACATCTTCGACACGCTGGTCATGCGCGACAAGCAGATGAACCTTGTCCCCGGCCTGGCCACCGAATGGCGCGCTGTCGATGATCTGACCTGGGAATTCAAGCTGCGGGAAGGCGTCACCTTCCACAATGGCGAGCCCTTCGATGCCGAGGCGGTCAAGTTCACCCTCGACCGCGTGCTGGACCCTGCGGCGAACTCGCCGGCGATATCCTATATCCGCACCGTCGCGTCGGTCGAGGTGGTGGACCCGCTGACCGTGCGCATCACGACGTCGGCGCCCGATCCCCTGCTGCCGACCCGGATGAGCCGCTATCCCGCCTACATCGTGCCGCCGAAATACGTAGCGGAGATGGGCGATGCCAAGTTCGCCTCGCAGCCGGTGGGAACCGGCGCCTACCGGTTCGAGGAATTCGTGCCCGATGAGCGGGTGGTGCTGGCGGCCAACGAGAACTACTGGCGCGGCAAGCCGGCGCTGGACGAAGTGACCTGGCGCCCGATTCCCGATAGCACCGCCCGCATCACCGCGCTCGTCACCGGCGAGGTGGACCTGATCGAGGACGTGCCGGTGGATCTGGCGCCGATGCTGACCGCTTCTCCCGATGTGGAGCTTGTTCAGGTCAAGGATGGCGGCCTGACGATCTATCTTGGCTTGCGCATGGACAAGGAGCCACTGGATGACGTGAAGGTGCGTCAGGCGCTGAATCACGCGATCGACCGCCAGGGGATCACCGACAACCTGCTGCAAGGTATGGCAACTCCGGTCGGAGGTCAGGTCGGCAAAAGCGATTTCGGCTATCTTGACCTGCCGGTCCCGGCCTACGACCCCGAGCTTTCGCGCAAGCTGCTGGCCGAAGCGGGCCTTCCCGACGGTTTCGAGATCACCATGCAATCCTCAACCCGTTATATGAAGAACAACGAGGTGGCGCAGGCCATTGCCCAGCAGCTTGGCGATGTCGGCGTCAAGGTGAACCAGCAGGTGCTGGAATGGTCGGTCTATACGCAGAAGCAGCCCTTCGACGGCCCGATCTACATGCTGGGCTGGGGCTCGACGCAGACGCTGGATGCCGATGCAGCGATCTATGCCATCATGCGCTCGGGCGAGCCCTATTCCGGCGCGGCCTTGCCTGAGCTGGACCGGCTCTTGGACGAAAGCCGGCAGGTCGTCGATCCTGCCGCGCGCGAAAAAGTGCTGCACGAGGTGCAGGAACTTGCCGCGAGGGAAGTGCCGCTGATCTCGCTTTACCGCGAGGACGCACTGCTGGGCCGTGCGTCGGACGTGCATTTCGAGGGCCGCCCGGATGCCCGCATCGTCCTGTTCGACATCACGAAGGACTGACGGGATGTGGACCGGGGCAAGGCTGCGGGGAAACGAGGATGCCGTGTTTGCGGTGCTTTTGATCGTCGCGGTCGTGACGGTCAGCATCCTCGTGCCGCTGTTCTGGCCCCTGGACCCGCTGCGCGGCACCCTGACCGCCACCTTCAAGCCTCCGATGACGATGACCGAGGCGGGGCTGCATCCGCTTGGCACCGACCAGCTTGGCCGGGATCTGTTGGCCCGGCTGGGCTTGGGCACGCTGATCTCGCTGGGGATCGTGCTGGCCTCGGCCGCGATCTCGGTCGTTCTGGGCACGATCCTGGGCATGGTTGCGGGTTATTTCGGCGGCTGGGTGGACGTGCTGATCATGCGGCTGGTGGACATCCAGCTGGCGATTCCCTTCATCCTTCTGATCCTGCTGTTCGTGGCGATCCTTGGGCCAAGCATCGCCAACCTGGTGGCGATCCTGGGGCTGACGGGTTGGGCGGTATTCGCGCGCGTCGCGCGGGGGCAGACCCTGGCGGTGCGCGAACTGGAATATGTCGAGGCCGCCCGCGCCATCGGCCAGAGCGACGGCACGATCATCCTCCGCCATGTCCTGCCCAATATCGTTGCCCCGCTGACCGTGCTGCTGACGCTGGACCTGCCGCGCCTCATCATCCTTGAGGCCTCGGTGGGCTTTCTGGGCCTCGGCGTGCAGCCGCCCTGGCCGACGCTTGGCAACCTGATCGGCGAGGGGCGATCCTTCATCCTGATTGCCGACTGGCTGGTGCTGTATCCTGGCCTGATGATCGGGGCGGTGGTGGTCGGCTGCAACCTGCTTGGCGACTGGCTGGTCCGCCGGGCCGATATGAAGATGTCGTAACTGCCATGAAGGGTCTGCGCTTTCTGCTTTCGCGTGCGCTTCAGGGGTTGGCGGTGATGCTGGGCGTGTCGGCGCTGGTCTTTTTCGCGCTGTTCCTGACCGGCGATCCCGCCGCGCTGATGATGTCGCCCGACGCCAGCCAAGCCGAGATCGAAGCGTTTCGCCGGGCCATGGGCTTCGACGATCCGATCTGGCTGCAGTATCTGCGTTTTCTCGGCAACCTGCTTCAAGGCGATCTGGGCCTGTCGCTGCGCTATCAGCGGCCGGCGACCGATCTCTTGTGGGAGCGCCTGCCGGCGACCGCGCTTTTGGCCCTTTCGGCGCTCATCTGGTCCTCGGCCATCGGCATGGTGCTGGGGGTCGTCTCGGCCGTGCGCAAGAATTCGGGGCTGGATTTCGTCATCCGCGTCATCGCCCTGCTGGGGCAGGCGGTGCCGGTCTTCTGGCTTGCGCTGCTGATGATCCTGCTCTTCTCGCTGCGCCTGCGGTGGCTGCCCTCGTCGGGGATGGGGGGCTGGCAGCATCTGGTCATGCCGTCCATCGCGCTGGGAGCCTATTATGTGTCGGCCATGACCCGGTTGGTCCGCGCCTCGCTGATCGAGGTGCTGGGCCAGAACTATATCCGAACCGCCCGCGCCAAGGGGCTTAGCCAGTGGCGGATCGTCGTGCGGCACGGGTTGCGCAATGCCATGATCCCGGTGATCACCGTGCAGGGCATGTATTTCGCGGCGCTTCTGGGCGGGGCGCTGGTGACCGAGATCGTCTTTGCCTGGCCGGGCATCGGAAGGCTGGCGGTCGAGGCGATCCAGAACCGCGATTTCCCCGTCGTGCAGGCGGTGGTGCTGTTCACCGCCGCCGTTTTCGTCATAGCCAATTTCCTGGTCGATATCGCCTATACCTGGCTCAACCCCCGGATCCGGCTGTGAGCGCGCTGGATGATGCCCTTGCCCTGACGGCGCGCTGGTGCGCGATCCCATCGCACGCCGGCGATCCCGCCAGCCAGATGCGGCAGGCCCGCGAGTTGCGATCCTGGCTGTCCGGCGAACTGGGCGCGGCGCTGCTGACCTCTTCCCCGTCCGAGACCGAGCCGGCACCGGTGATCCATGCGCGGATCGACAGCGGCTCGGCCCGCACGGTGCTGCTTTACAACATGTATGACGTCATGCCCGCCACGCCCGAGGGCTGGCTGCACGACCCCTGGGCGGGCGGCATCGCGGATATGCCCGGTATCGGCCGTGCCTTCGTCGCGCGGGGGGCCGAGAACAACAAGGGGCCGCTGGCCGGCATGCTGATCGCACTGCGCGACCTGAAGCGCTCCGGCCGGCTGCGCGTCAATGTCGAAATCCTGCTGGACGGGCAGGAAGAGCGCGCCTCGCCCGCGTTGCGCCGCTGGCTGGCGGCGCCGGACTGCCCGCTACGACCTTCGGTGGGGGCGTTGTTCCCGTCCTTCTGCGAATATGGCGGCGGGCCGCCCCGGCTGTACCTGGGGTTTTCCGGCATGGCCAAGGGCAGGCTGGAGGTGGCTGCGGGGGGCTGGGGCGGCCCTGCGCGGGCCATCCATTCCTCGAATGCGCCATGGATCGCCAATCCCGCACGGGTTCTGGTCGATGTGCTGGCAAGGATCGGCGGACCCGAGACCGGAGAGCTTGCGCAGATAGATCTGGATGCCGATGCGGCGCGCGTGGTCGCGGCGCTGGCGCGGGATTTCGATCCTGCGGCCGAACTGCGCTTCCGGCATGCAGCCTGTTTCGCCCGGCCCCGATACGGCTGCCTCGATCCCGAGGCTTTGTTGCGCCATGTCCTGACCACGGCTTCCTTCAACATCGCCACCTTGGCGACCGATCCCGTAGCCGGCGACGCAGTCATCCCCGCGGCGGCCACGGCCGCGTTCGATCTGCGCGCCCCGCCCAGCCTTGCACCGGATGCACTTGTCGCGGGCATCCGCGACCTGCTAGCCGCCGAGCCTGCCTTTGCCGGGGCTGCGCTGTGCGTCGATGACAGCTATCTGGGCGCGCGGGTTCTAGAGTCCGCTGCCGGTGTCCGAGCCCTGCACGATGCCTATGCCGGTGGTCCGGCGCCGCAGGTCTGGCCCTGGGCGATCGGCGCCGCGCCGGCCTATGCCTTCGGCCGCCATACCGAAAGCTTCCTGATCGGTGGCTCGGGGCGGGGCGGCAATGCGCATGGCGTCAACGAGTTCCTGCATATCGAGGGGTTTGGCCGTTTCATCGCCTCGGTCTCGGCATGGATCCAAGGGATGGCGGCATGATCTGGCTGGGACGCGAGGATCTGCTTCGCGCCGGCGCGCTGGACTGGCAGGCCGCGCTGGACGATGTGGCCGAGGCCGTGCGGCTGTTGCGTCGGGGCGATGCGGAGATGGTTGCCGAATCCGTGCTGCCGCTTGGCGATGATCCGCGCGCCAAGGCATACGGGCTTCCGGCCCGGCTTGGGGGCCGCTTTGCCGCCGCCGGGATCAAATGGACCGTGCATCGGCCCGCGCCACCCGAGGACGGCGAGGCCATCACGTCGACCACGTTGATCGAGGATCTGGCCACCGCCCGGCCCTTGGGCATGGTGGAAGCGGCGCTGCTGACGCGGGTGCGGACGGCCGCCGTTTCGGCCCATGTGCTGCGCGCATTGCGGCCCGGTCTGCGGCGGATCGCCTTGCTGGGCGCGGGTGCGCAGGCGCGGGCGCATCTCGCCATGCTGCGCGCCCTGTTCCCGGACCTTGAGCGGATCGCGGTCTGGAGCCGCTCGGGTCGCGAGGTCGAGCGGCTGGGACCGGGGATCACCGTCCATCCAGGTCCCGAGCAGGCCATCGCGAATGCCGAGGCGGTGCTGATGTGCAGTTCCGCGCCTCAGCCCTTCCTTGGTCCCGAAGCGGCGACCGGCGGCCGGCTGGTCCTTCAGATAGGCTTTCACGAGATGAGCTTCGCAGGCATCGCCGCCTTCGACCGGGTGACTTGCGACCTGTGGGGCGAGTTCGCCCGGACCAGTGCCAAGAGCCTGTTCCAGATGTATCGGGCGGGGCTTTTCGATCCCGCACAGGTCGCGGCCGACCTGCCGGCCATCCTTTGCGACGGCTGGCGGCCCGCCCCGGGCGAGTCGGTTTATTTCTCGAGCTTCGGGCTGAACATCTTCGACATCGCGCTGGCGGCGCGGCTGCTGCGCGCCGCGTCGGGGCAGGGGATCGGCACGCGCCTGCCCGGTTGATCCCGCTCAGGCGGCCTGCCATTCCGGGCCGGCAACCTGCACCAGATGGCCGGGCGAGACCTCGCGCCATTCGCGGGCCGGGGGCTGATAACCCACCGGATGCAAGGGGCTTTTCAACTCGCGCAACTCTCCGGCAGGTCGGTTGCCGCGGAGGGCGGGGTCGGGTACCGGGATCGCCTGGAGCAGTCGCTGGGTATAGGGATGCGCGGGGGCTCCAAAGATCGCCTCGCGAGGGCCGATCTCGACGATCTCGCCCAGATACATCACGCCGACGCGGTGGCTGATCCGTTCGACCACCGCCATGTCATGGCTGATGAACAGATAGGACAGGCCAAGCTCGGCCTGAAGATCCAGCATCAGGTTCACCACCTGCGCCTTGACGGTCACGTCCAGCGCGGACACCGCCTCGTCCGCGACGATCAGCTTCGGCGCGATGCCAAGGGCGCGGGCGATGCAGATGCGCTGTCGTTGCCCGCCCGAGAACTCGTTCGGGAAACGCCGCGCCATGTCGGGGGAAAGCCCGACCTGCGCCAGCAGGTCCGCGACCCTGTCCTTCAGTTCCGATCCTCGCGCCAGGCCATGCGTCACCATCGGCTCGGCAATGGCATCGCCGACCCGGCGACGGGGATCGAGGCTGGCGAAGGGATCCTGGAAGATCATCTGCATCTGCCGCCGCATTCGGCGCAGGGCCGGGCGGCCAAGCTCCAGCAGCTCGGTCCCGTCCAGTCTTACCGAGCCCGAGAAGGGCTGCGTCAGCCGCAGGATCGAGCGCCCGGTCGAGGATTTGCCGCAACCGGATTCGCCCACCAGGGCCAGCGTCTCTCCCTGGCGGATGTCGAAAGAGACGTTCTCGACCGCATGAACGCGCGCCTGCGTCCGGCCCAGGAGGTCCGTGCCGGCATCATAGCGGGTGGTCAGCCCGCGCACCTCGAGCAGCGGCGCCGTGCCGCGCAGGGTGTCGGGCAATTCGGTTCCGGGACTGGCCGCGCCGGTTGCCGCATCGACCAGCGGGAATCGCGCCGGCCGGCCGGTTCCGGCCATCGAGCCGAGCCGGGGCACGGCTGCCAGAAGCGCGCGGGTATAAGGCTGCTGCGGATGGGCAAAGATTGCGGCGGTCAGCCCCTGTTCGACCGCATCGCCGCGCAGCATGACCAGCGTGCGATCCGCCACCTCGGCCACGACGCCCATGTCATGGGTGATGAACAGCACCGCCATCTGCTCCTCGGCCTGCAATTCGCGGATCAGCTCCAGGATTTGCGCCTGCACCGTCACGTCCAGCGCGGTGGTCGGCTCGTCCGCGATCAGCAGGCGCGGCCGGCAGGCCAGGGCCATGGCGATCATGAAGCGCTGCCGCATCCCGCCCGAGGACTGGTGCGGATATTCCAGCATTCGCCGCTTGGCCGCCGGGATGCGCACCCGCTCCAGCAGTCGAACGGTTTCCGCCATGGCCTTCTGCCGGTCCATGCCGCGATGGGTCGTCAGAACCTCGGCGATCTGCTCGCCGATCTTCATCGACGGATTCAGCGAGGTCATCGGTTCCTGGAAGATCATCGCGACCCGGTCTCCCCGGATGCGGCGCATCGCGCCTTCGGAAAGGGACAGCAGGTCGCGCCCCTCCAGCCGGACCGAGCCGGTGATCCTGCTGGCGGCCGGGTCCAGCAACCGCATCACCGCCAGCGAGGTCACGCTTTTGCCCGAGCCGCTTTCGCCGACCAGCGCCACCGTTTCGCCGGGGGCGATGTCGAAATCCAGGCCATGCACGACCTCTGTCCAGCCGCGACGGCCGCGAAACGCCACACGCAGGTCGGCGACGGAAAGCACGGGGTCTGTCATCGGCACTCCTCGCGTCTTCTGGCTGTGCCCCGCGGCGATGCGCGCCGAGATGCACGCGATGGCCGGAGCGGCTTGCCAATATCAATATATGATATATCTTCATTCATAACCGAGGCAATGCAAGGTTTTTCCCATCCAGGGCGCATTGCCTTGCCCATGTCCCCGCAAGAGGACGCAATCTGCACAGGAAGATGGCACGATGAAACTTGGAGATGTCCCGAAGATCCCGCTTGCATTCGCACCGACGCCTGTGGAGCGGCTGATGCGGCTGGGCGCGGATCTGGGGATCGAGCTGTTCGTCAAGCGCGACGATTACACCGGCTTCGGCGGCGGCGGGAACAAGGTGCGCAAGCTGGAATACCTGATGGCCGATGCCGTGGCGCGGGGGGTGAAGGTGCTGATCACCACGGGCGGGCACCAGTCGAACCACGCCCGCATGACGGCGGCGGCGGCGCGGCATTTCGGCATGCACCCGGTCCTGGTGCTGCGCGGCAATGAACCGTCCGGCTTTCAGGGGAACCTGTTGCTCGATCGGCTGTTCGGGGCCGAGATCGAGTTTCTGGACCCCGACGCCTATTTCGACCTGATCGGGCCGCGGATGCAGGCCCATGCCGACCGTGCGCGCGAACGGGGGCAGGAACCCTATATCATGCCGGTCGGCGGGGCGACGCCGCTTGGCGCGCTGGGTTATGCCAGCGCGGTGCGCGAGTTGGCCGAGCAATTCGCCGCCCTTGCCCTGCCTGCGCCGGATGTCATCGTCACTGCCGTCGGGTCCGGCGGCACGCTGGCCGGGATCGAGATCGGCCTGACGCAATACTGGCCCGGCACCAAGGCAATCGGCATCGCTGTTTCGGGCTCGGCCGTCCCCTTTCCCGACCGCATCGCGCCGATGGCGACCGAGGGGGCCAGGCTGGTTGGGCTGGACCGGGTGTGGCGGCCCGAGGAGATCCATGTCGAGACCGGCTATTTCGGCGAGGCCTATGCCGTGCCCTCCGAGGCGGGCAATGCCGCGATCAAGCGGCTGGCCATGCAAGAGGGGCTGCTGCTGGACCCGGTCTATACCGGCAAGGGCATGGCGGGCCTTCTGGGGCTGGTCGAGGACGGCACGATTCCGAAGGGGGCGCGGGTGCTGTTCCTGCACACGGGCGGCTCGCCGGCGCTTTATCCCCATGCCGAGCAGCTTGCGAAGCTGTGACCCGGCCATCGTGACGGGGAGGGGGCGCCGCATTTCCGGCGCCTCTCGTGTTTCCACGCCTCAGCGGTGGACGAAGGCGCCGGTTCCTTCGACGGCGGGCAGGTCGGGCTCGCCTGCCCATTCGTGCCAACTGCCGGGATGGATGGCGACATTGTCGAAGCCGGCCGAGCGCAGCCCGTAAAGCGTGGTCGCCGCCCGTGCGCCCCGGTGGCAATAGGTGACGATGCGCTGGCCCGGCCCAAAGCCCGCCGCCGCGGCGATGCGGCGGATCTCGTCGGGGCTGCGATAGCGGCCGTCCTGCAACAGGTCTTCATAGAACAGCAGGTCCGCGCCGGGGATGCGGCCCGCGCGGGCGCAGCAGGCGTGGACATAGCTTCCGTCCCATTCGGCTGGGCGGCGTGCGTCCAGGACATGCAACTCCGGCGCACCCGGCTCCAGCAATTCCTCGGTGGCTGCGACCAGTTCGCTGCGAAAGGCGCCTGCCTGTGCTGGATCGCCGTCGCCGATCCTGCCGGTCGCACCGGCTCCGGCGGCGGTCCCACCGCCCGCCGCGCGCCAGGCAGCCAGCCCGCCGTCGAGAATGCGGCCGCCGTCGAAGCCGCAAAGCTCATGGAACCACAGCCCGCGCGGCGACCGCATCCCCGTTTGCTCTTCGAAGAAAACGACCAGCGGCGCCCGGTCGAGGCCAAGCTGCCGGAACGCCGCGCGGGCGCCGGCCACCATCGCGGCAATGCCCCTCTCGTCGCTGTGGGCGATGAAATAGTCGTAGACGTTCAGGCAGGTGGCGCCGGGAATCGTCGCCTTTGCCCAATCCTCCCTGGGGCGGGTGTCGACGAAGACGGTTCCTTCCGGCGCCGCCAGCGCCTCGGCGGCAAAGATCAGCGGTGATGATCGCATGGCCATGTTCCTCAATAGCAATCCTCGACCGACCAGTGGACGGGAATGTCGGCGACCGAGGCGGTGGGAGGCAGGCCCAGGACGGTTTCCACGATGGCGGCGATGTCTTCGGGCCGGGTCAGTTCGGACATGTCCTGGACGACGCCTGCCGCCATGTCCGTCGCGACAAAGCTGGGACAGATCGCGGTGGTGCGCACGCGATTGTCGCGCCCGCATTGTCGCAGGCCCTGCGCCAGCCCCATCAGCGCGAACTTGGAAATGCCGTAAAGGCCCGAACCTGCCGATTTCACCCGCTTGCCCGACAGCGAGGACATCAGCACGATCCGGCCAGGATGCGGCTTGCCGTCCGGCAGGGCTTCAAGATGCGGCCATGCAAGCCGGGCCAGCCGCATCGGCGATTTCACGTTCACTGCGATCAACTGATCGAATTCCTCGTCGGCGGCCTCCAGCACGGTGGCGCGGCTGTGGATGCCGGCGCTCAGCACCAGCCCATCCAGCCGGCCGAACCGGGCGATGGTTGCGCGGATCCAGGCGCGCTCCGAATCCGGCTCCAGCGCGTCATAGCGGCAGGCAAGGCGCTGCGGCGTGTCAGGGCCTGCCGTCTCGGGACGGCGCAGGCCGAGGCTGACATTCCAGCCCGCCGCCTGCATCCGTTGCGCAATCGCGGCGCCAATCCCGCGCGAGGCGCCGGAAATCATCACGGTTCGCGTCATGCTTTCTTCCATTCGGGTCATCTGCCAGACATATCGTCGCTGCGGGTCGGGGAACTGGCATGTCGCTCGGCCGTCGAGATGGCGTCGCGCATGACGGCGATCGCCGCCCGCTCGCCAGCGGCGTCAAGGACGTTCAGCGGTGCCAGAAGCGAAATCGCGGTCTCCATCCCGCGCAGGTGGTCATTGTTGATCGGCACGGTCAGCGTCAGGCTTTCGATGCCCGCGCTGCGGCGGATGCCCCGCATGAAGCCCAGGCGCTGAAACTCGGCTATTTCCGCTTCGATTTGCGGCCGGGTCAGATCCCATTGGGCCAGGCGATCCTCCAGCAGGTCCAGGCAGCGGTCGCGGCTGCGTGCGTCCATCATGCCGAGAATGCAGACACCCGAGATGCCGACCCCCATCGGGATCCGCCCGCCGATGCCCGAGACATAGGGTTGCGCGACGATCTGACCCATCTGGTAATCCAGGCAGATCGTATCCAGCCCTGAACGCACCATGAGATAGGTCGAGAATTGGGTGCGCCCGGTGATGTCGATGAGGGCCGGGCGATATGTGGCGACGATCTCGTTCACGCCAAGGCTGCGATGAGCCAGCGCATAGGTGGCCGGACCCAGCATGTAATTGCCGCGATTGCCGTTTTGCACGACCAGCCCGTATTCGGCCAATGCCACCAGTGTCCGGTGGACCGAGGATTTCGCCTCGCCCGTGGCGGCTGCCAGGGCCGCCAGCGCCATGCCCTTGCGGTCGGCCTGTCCCAGCAGGATCAGGATTTCCGCCGCCCGCCCGGCATTCGAAGAGGATTGTCTGGCCAAATGTCGCTCCAGCTGAGGTCTGCCCGCCATCCGGGTTTGGCCGGAACGGCGGGCAAGTCAAGCATTGCGCCTCTATGCAAAGCGTTTTTCCCGCAAGTCCCGCACGCGGGATGTCGCATCACGCAGGGCCGGGTCGCCATAGCCTCCCGCGCCGGGGGTCACGATCTCGAGGATGTCGCCCGGCGCCAGGTCCACGGACGCGCGCTCGAACCCGCTGCGCGCGCCGTTCAGGGTGAAGTAGCCGCTGGCGCCCGGATTTCCGCCGTCCAGCCCCCAGGGCTGCGAGGTCAGGCGTGCGCCCATCACCTGCACGCGGCAGGGCTTTTCGGCGCGATAGACGCGGCGCAGGCCCATGCCGCCGACGAATTGCCCGTTCCCGCCCGAGCCGTCCACCAGTTCATAGCGCCGGAGCGTGATGGGATATTCGTTCTCGAGCGCCTCGACCGGCAGGTTCGAGGTGTTGGTCATGTGCACATGCACGCCGTCCAGTCCGTCCTTGTTGTGGCGCGCGCCGAACCCGCCGCCGATCGTTTCCAGATAGACCCACAGCGAGCCATCCTCGCGCCGCCCGTCGAAGCTGGCGACCGCGACCGAGCCGTTCGAGGCTGCGGTGACACGGTGGGGCACGACCGGGGCCAGTGCGCCGTGGATCAGGTCTACGACCCGCTGGCAGGCGGTGATGCGGCCATCGACAGCCGCCGGATGGGCGCAGCGCAGCATCGTGCCTTCGCGGGCCGTGACGGTGATCGGCCGGGCCAGGCCCGCATTCGGCAGGACCGTCGGGTCCACGACGGTCTTGACCGCGTAATAGACCGTCGCCAGCAGTGCGGTATAGACGACGTTCAGGCCGGCGCGGACCTGCGGCGGGCTGGTGAAATCCAGCGCGATCTCGTCGCCCCTGACCTCGATGGTCACAGACATTTCCAATGGCGTCTCCAGCGATTCGCTGTCGAAGACGTCCGAGAAGGCATAGCGCCCGTCGGGGATCGCGCTGATGCCGGCGCGCATCTTGCGCTCGGCGTAGTCCATCAATTCGGAACCTGCGGCCAGCACGGTGTCCAGCCCGTATTTGCCGCAAAGCTCGGTCATGCGAATATTGCCCAGCCGGTTTGCGGCCAACTGTGCCCGCAGGTCCGAGATGCGCTCTGCCGGAACCTGGCAGTTCAGCAGGAACAGGCGCTGTATGTCCTCTTGCAGCTCGCCCCGCCGGTACAGTTTCACGGGCGGAATGCGTAGCCCTTCCTGATAGATATGTGCATGGCCGCGATCCGCGAAATCCGAATGATGCGCGGTGTTGATCGCCCAGGCGACCAGCTTGCCCTCGACGAAGACCGGCTCGGCCAGGACGATGTCGGGCAGGTGGGTGCCTCCTCCTTCATAGGCGTCGTTGCCCATGAACACGTCGCCCGGCTGGATCCCGTCTTGCCCGAAATGGCGCAGGACATAGGGGACGAAGCCGATGAAGCTGCCCAGATGCATGGGGATATGCTCGGCCTGGCACAGCATCCGACCCTCGGCGTCGAACAGTGCTGTCGAACAGTCGCGACGCTCCTTGATATTGGTGGAATAAGAGGCGCGCACCAGCGCCTCGCCCATTTCCTCGACCGTCGAGGCGAAGGCCGAACCGATGACCTCGACGGTGATCGGGTTCAGTTTCACTTGGGGGATCATGTTCACTTGGCTGCCTCCAGGATGAGGTTCAGATAGGGATCGACCGTCGCGGCCATGCCGGGGGGAACGACGCTGGTGGAA
Source organism: Paracoccus sp. SSJ (assembly GCF_030234105.1). NCBI lineage: Bacteria > Pseudomonadati > Pseudomonadota > Alphaproteobacteria > Rhodobacterales > Paracoccaceae > Paracoccus > Paracoccus sp. SSJ. The sequence continues at coordinate 21,115 of NZ_JASSPE010000030.1, forward strand.
TCCATCTGGTCGATGATCGCCGGGCCGCGGACGACATTGCCCGGCTTCAGCAATGCGCGGTCGTAAAGAGTGGTCTCGACGAAATCGCGCGCCTCGAGCATCCAGACGGGCCGCGAGCCGGTGACGGCCGCGCGGGCATCGTCGCCTTCCAGCGGCTGGGGCACGAAATCGGCCTTTTGCACCAGCCCGCTGGCGGCGGCGCGGAAAGTGACAAGCTGCATCGGCTCGCCCTCGGCCACGAAACCGTAGAGCTGGCGATGCGCGGCCAGGAAACCCTCGCGGATGGTGTCGAAGGTTGCGGCGTCGACGGGGCCGTTGGGAAGAGCCACGGCGATTTCATAGTTCTGTCCGGCATAGCGCACGTCGACGGCAAGATTCAGGACACGGGCGGGATGCGCGATGCCTTCGGCCTCGAACCAGGCGCGGGCGCGGGCGCGCAGGTCGTCGAAGATCGCCTGGACCTGTTCGGGCGTCGCCTGGTCCAGTCGCATCAGGCTGGTTGCCGAGAAGTCGCTGCGCAGGTCGGTCATCAGCAGCCCCAGCGCGCATAGCACGCCCGGCGTGCGCGGGATCAGTACCCGGCTCATGCCCAGTTCGCGCGCCAGGCGCGCGGCCTGGACCGGCCCCGCCCCGCCGAAAGCGACCAGCGTATAGTCGCGCGGATCATGTCCCCGCTGGACCGAGATCACCCGGATCGCCTTGGCCATGTTGGCGACGACGATGTCGAGGATGCCGTTTGCGGTCTCCAGCATCTCCATGCCCAGCCTGTCGGCCAGCTTCTGGATCGCGGCCGCGGACAGGGTGCGGTCGATCTTCATCCGCCCGTTCAGCAGATATTCGGGGTTCTGCGTCTGCAAGACCACATTGGCGTCGGTGACGGTGGGTTCGTCATTGCCTAGCCCATAGCAGGCCGGGCCGGGATTGGCGCCCGCGCTTCTCGGTCCGACCTTCAGCAGCCCGCCGTTGTCGACATAGGCGATCGAGCCGCCGCCTGCGCCCACCGTATGGATGTCCAGCATCGGCACCTTCAGGGGATAGCCATGGACCACGGCCTCGTTGACCACGCGGCATTCGCCGCCCGAGAGCAGCGCGACGTCGGAACTGGTGCCGCCCATGTCGAAGGTGATCAGGTTGTCGATGCCGGTCATCCGCCCGATGGCCTGCGCGGCGACCACGCCGGTCGAGGGACCGGAAAGCACTGTGCGCACCGGCATTTCCGCCGCCGTGTCGAAGGCGATCACGCCGCCGTTCGACTGCGTCAGTTGCGGCGCGACCTTCAGGCCCAGATCGGTCAGCTTCTTCTTCAGCGCGCGGACATAGCCCTGCATCACCGGGCCCAGATAGGCGTTGACGACCGTGGTGGACAGGCGCTCGTATTCGCGGAACTCGGGCGCGATATCGGAGGAGATCGCGGTGAAGGCGTCAGGGAACTCCTCGGCGATGATCTTGGCCGCACGGCGCTCATGCGCGTCGTTGAGAAAGCTGTAGAGGAAACTGACCGCGACCGATTTGACCCCCTGTGCCTTCAGTTCCCGCACCGCTTCGCGGAAGGCGCCTTCGTCCAGCGCCTCTTCGACCGAGCCGTCGGCGCGCACGCGCTCGGCCACGCCCAGACTCAGGTCGCGCGTGACCAGGGTTTCGGGCTTGTCGGCTTGCAGGTCATAAAGGTCGGGCCGTTTCTGGCGGCCGATTTCCAGCAAGTCGCGGAAGCCGTCGGTGGTGATGAGGCCGGTCTTGACCCCGCGGCCCTGGATCAGCGCATTGGTGGCAACGGTCGTGCCATGTCCCAGGAAGCTGATGGTCTCGGCGCTGGCAGAAACCTGTTCCAGCCCTTCGGCTACCCCTTGCGTAATGCCGCGCGACGGATCGTCGGGGGTCGATGAGACTTTCCAGATCGTTACCTCGCCCGAGGTGTCATCGAAGAGGCAGACATCCGTGAAGGTGCCGCCCGAATCCACGCCGATACGCCAAGTCATGGGTTTTTTTTCCTGCATTCGTTGCTAGGCGTTCAGGCGCGGCAGCCCCTCGGCGCCGGCCCGTCTGCCCTGGTTTGACATGGAGCCATATCAGGACAGAGCGCTCCCATGGTCAATCATATTCTTGAATCAGGTATAAAAACTATAATATATTCTGATTATAAGAATTAAAAGAGTATGAAGCCCAGGAATCTGCCCAAAAGATGAGCAGTGCGATGTGCATTATTCCTTTAATAAGAATACATTATAAATTGTCATCTGATAAATGGAATATACTTGACCGAGGAAAAAATGAATCGCTACCCTTCCACCAGTGAAAGCCCGGCGGCACCTCCCATGCGGACCTGTCGAAGGGGCCTTGGAAAACCGCCCTGGCACAGGGGCGACAGCAGGGAAGCAAGGTCATGCAATTGAACAGACGGAACTTGTTGAAGATCGCCACGATGTCGGGCGCGGTGCTGGCGCTTGGCGGGCGTTTCGCCCAGGCGCAAGGGGGGCAGACCCTGCGGGTCGGGCTTTCGACCTATCCGCCACATCTGCGTCCTTGGGTGAATGTCGGCTATTCGGGGCATCTGCTGTGTTCGCTGATCAATCGCACCCTAATCAACTACGACGAGCAGGGGCAGGTGGTGGGCGAACTGGCCGAAAGCTGGGAAAACGAGACCCCCGAGACATGGCGCTTTACCCTGCGCGAATCGCATTTCCACGACGGCAGCCCGGTCACGGCGCAGGATGTGGAATGGACCTTCCAGCAGATCCAGGCAGACGGTTCGGGCGCCTATATGTTCGACGCCCTGCGCCCCGTCACCGGCTTCGAGGTCATAGACGAGCGCAATTTCCGCCTGACCACGGATGAACCGCTGGCCACGCTGCCGGCGCTGATGACGTTTCCGTTCCTCTCGATCCTCAAGGCCGGTTCGACCGATGCCGAGGATCAGGGGATCGGCGCCGGTCCCTATCGCATCGCCTATGCGGAAAAGGGCGTCTCGATCGAGTTGGAGCCGAACGAGCATTACTTCAAGCCCGGCCTGCCCACCCTGGCCGGCATCACCATCACGCCCTATGTCGATGAAAGCGCCAGGGTAGCGGCGCTGAACGCGGGCGATGTGGACATGATCGACTATGTGCCCTGGTCGGCCATGGCCGCGATCGAGGCCGATCCGGCGTTGGCTTTGCACAAGGTCGATGCGGGCGCCTTCATGTATCTCAGCTTCAACGGCGGCGGCGTCTTTGCCGATCCGCGCCTGCGGCAGGCGGTGGCCTTCGGCCTGCGCCGCGACGAGTTCGTCAAGTCGATCTTCTTCGGCTTCGGCGCCGAGATGACGGGCCTGCCGCGCGCCGCCGGCAGCCCCTACCGCCATGACGACCAGGCCGCCTTCTGGGGCTATGACCCCGAACGCGCCAAGGCGTTGCTGAAAGAGGCCGGCCACGAGAACGGCTTGACCGTCTCGCTTCTTTCGACGTCGCAATATTCGATGCATCGCGACACGGCGGTGCTGGTGCAGGCGCAACTGGCCGAGATCGGCATCACCGTCAACCTGACAATGCCCGATTGGGCGACGCGGGTGAACCTTGGCAACCAGGGCGCGGGCGATTTCGCGGTGCAGGGCATCGGGCTGGACAACCTCGACCCCGATGCGGTCACGACGCTGGTCGATCCCTCGCTGTCGCCCACTTACCTGCGCAGCCGCAATTTCGAGGTCGAGGGCCTCAGCGAGGCATTGGCGCAGGGGCGCAGCGAGATGGATGAAGCCAAGCGCGTGGATATCTATCGCCGGGCCGACCAGATGGTGCTGGAGGCGACCACCTTCTGCGGCCTGTGCTATCGCGCGACGGGTTTCGCCGCCAAGGCGAGCGTGCAGGATCTCGCCATGTTGCCCGACCAACTGTCTCCATTCTCCTCGGTGCTGTTCGACAAGCTGAAGCTGGGCTGAACGGTCCAGCGTCCGATAACCAGACGAAAGGCGACCTGATGGGGTGGTTTGTCCGACGATTGGCCCAAAGCCTCGTCATGCTTTGGGTGGTTGTTTCCTTGGTCTTCCTGTCCATCCATTTCGTGCCGGGCGATCCGGCCGAACTGCTTCTGGCGCAGGACGGCGGTTCGCCCGATCCCCTGATGGTGCAGATGCTGCGCGAGCAGCTCGGCCTCGATCGCCCGCTGCCCGAGCAGTATTCCCACAACGTCATGGGGATTCTGAGAGGCGATCTGGGCGCCTCGATGGTCGATGGCAGCTCGGTCGGCCAGGAGGTGATGCGCCGCCTGCCGCGCACGCTGGAACTGATCGCGGCGGCGGGCATCCTCAGCCTCCTGATCGGCATTCCGGCGGGGGTGCTGTCGGCGCTGCGCCCCAGGGGCCGCTTCTCGCGGGGTGCGGCGGTGGTGGCAGGGACGGCGCAGTCGGTGCCGGTCTTCGTGCTGGGCACGCTGCTCGTGGTCCTGTTCGCCCAGGTCCTGGGTTGGCTGCCGGCGGGAGGCTTCGTGCCGTTTTCGCGCGATCCGGGCAAGCATCTGCAACTGCTGGTCCTGCCGGCCGCGACCATCGCCATCGGCCTGTCCGCCATCGTCTTTCGCATCACCAGGGCGTCGATGCTGGACGTGCTGCCGCTGGATTTCATCCGCACGGCGCGGGCCAAGGGGGTTCCCGCCCGCCGGGTGATCATCCGCCATGCCCTGCGCAATGCGCTGATGCCGGTCATCACCGTGTTCGCGCTGCAACTGGGCGGCCTCCTGGCCGGCACGGTGCTGGTCGAGACCGTGTTCAACTGGCCCGGCCTGTCCGGAATGCTGGTCGCGGGCGTGAACGCGCGCGACTACCCGGTGGTCACTGGCGTGCTGGTCGTCGTCTCGGCCTTCTATATCGGGCTGAACCTGCTGGTCGACATCATCTACGGCATCACCGACCCGAGGGTGCGCAAATGAAACAGGCTTTCCAAAGTCCATCGGGCATCCTGCTGGCGCTGATCCTGGCCATAGCCTTTATCGGGCCGCTGCTGCCTCTGGCCGATCCTCTGGCCATGGACGTGGCGGCGCGGTTTGGCGGACCCTCGGCAGCGCATCCGCTGGGACAGGACGAGTACGGGCGCGACCTGCTGTCGCGGCTGGTCCACGCGCTGCGCTCGGCCATCCTGATCTCGGGAGGCGCGGCGATGATCTCGGCGGTGATCGGTGTCTCGGTCGGCGTGGTCGCGGGGTATGTCCGCGGCTTTTCCGAGGCGCTGTCGATGCGCGTGATGGATGTGATCCTGTGCTTTCCGCCGCTGCTGCTGGCGATGCTGGCCGCGACGCTTTACGGTGCCGGCCCGTCCACGCTGGTGCCGGTGCTGGCCCTGGTCTTCGTGCCCAGCTTCACCCGCGTGGCCCATGCCAGCGTGATGACCGTGCGCGGGCAGGATTACGTCGATGCCACGCGCCTGATGGGTGCATCGGCGACCCGCATCATCTTTCGCACGATCCTGCCCAATATCGTCGGACCGCTGTTCGTGCAGTTCAGCTTCGTCGTGGTGATGTCGGTGATCCTGGAATCCGGCCTGTCGTTCCTGGGCCTGGGCGTGCTGCCGCCACAGCCGTCCCTGGGCATGATGATCGGCACCGCACGCTCGACATTCGCGCAGGAACCATGGCTGCTGCTGGCGCCCTGCCTGTCGCTGGTCGTGCTGGTGCTGGTCCTGAACGCTTTTTGCGACCACCTGCGGCAGCTCTTCGATCCCAGACGGGAATCGGGCGCATGAGCCGCGATCGGGAGAACATGACGGTGACGCAATCCGCAGAACATCCGCTGCTGCAGGTCCAGGGCCTGACCGTGGGCTTTCGCCGCGGCGGCCAATGGAACGATGTTGTCCGCGATGTCGGCTTCTCGGTCAGCGGGGGCGAGACGCTGGCCATCGTCGGTGAATCCGGCTCGGGCAAAAGCGTGACCTCGATGGCGCTGATGCAGCTGCTGCCGCGCGACAATTCGCGCATCTCGGGGCAGGCGCTGTTCCGGGGCATCGACCTGCTGCAATTGGACGAACGCCAGATGGAGCGCATCCGGGGCGACCGGATCTCGATGATCTTCCAGGAGCCGATGACCTCGTTGAACCCGGTGATGACCATCGGCGCGCAGATCGCCGAATCGATCCTGACGCATCGTCGTATCGGCAAGGCCGAGGCCCGCGCCGAGGCGCTGGCGATGATGGATCGCGTGCGCATTCCCTCGGCAAAAAGCCGCTACGACGATTTCCCGCACCAGTTTTCCGGCGGCATGAGGCAGCGGGTCATGATCGCGGCCGCCCTGGCTTGCCAGCCCGATCTGCTGATCGCCGATGAACCGACGACGGCACTGGACGTGACGATCCAGGCGCAGGTCCTGGACCTGATCAAGGAGCTGCAGGCCGAAAGCGGCATGGGAGTGATCTTCATCACCCATGACATGGGCGTCGTGGCCGAGGTCTCGGACCGCACGTTGGTCATGTATCACGGCGACGTAATCGAATCCGGCACGACCGAGCAGATTTTCCGCCACCCTGCCAAGGCTTATACCGGTGCGCTGCTTTCTGCCGTGCCCCGTCTGGGCTCGATGACCGGCAATGCGATGCCGACGCCCTATCCGGTCTTCGACATCGCCAGCGGCAAGCTGCGTGAGCCCGAGCGTCGTCCCAACACGCTGCGCGAGGGGCCGCCCTATCTGTTGCAGGTCAGCGACCTTTCCAAGCGCTTTGCCATCCAGAGCAAGCTTCTGAAGCGCACCATCGCCCGCGTTCATGCGGTCGAAGGCGTCAGCTTTACCCTGCGACAGGGAGAGACGCTGTCCATCGTCGGCGAATCCGGTTGCGGGAAATCGACCACCGGCAAGCTGATCACCGGGCTGCACGACCGCGACGAAGGCCGGGTCGTGCTGGCCGGGCGCGAGTTGGGCGCCATCCCGGCGGTCGAACGCGCCCATGACATCCAGATGATCTTCCAGGATCCTTATGCCAGCCTGAACCCCCGCCTGCGCATCGGAGAGGCGATAACCGAGCCGTTGCGCATCCACGGCAAGGCGAGCGCGACCGAGCAACGCGAGATTGCCGCATCGCTGCTGACCCGCGTCGGGTTGCAGCCGGAAATGGCCGGGCGCTATCCGCATGAGTTCTCGGGAGGCCAGCGTCAGCGCATCTGCGTCGCGCGGGCCCTGGTGATGAAGCCCAAGGTCATCGTGGCCGATGAGGCGGTTTCGGCGCTGGACGTGACGATGAAGACGCAGGTCGTCAACCTGATGATGGACCTGCAACAGGAAATGGGGCTGGGCTTCGTGTTCATCAGCCATGACATGGCGGTGGTCGAACGCATCAGCCACCGGATCGCGGTGATGTATCTGGGCGAGATCGTCGAGATCGGCCCGCGCGCGGCCATTTTCGAGAATCCGCGCCATCCCTATACGCGGCGGTTGCTGGGTGCGGTTCCGGTGCCCGATCCGGCCCGGCGTCACCAGCGCGGTGCAGCTGTAGTCACCGAACTGCGCAGCCCCGTCCGCCCGCCGGACTATCGTCGCCCCGCCCGGCGCTATCTTGAAATCTCGGACGATCATTTTGTCCTCGATTCCGGGGAAGACTGGCAATGACGCCAGTCCCCATTCTGACGATGCGAGCCAACATCCATGTCCACGCTTTCCATTCCCGTCGCCCCCTTTCCAGGTGACGATACCCTTCCTGCTGCGGTCGATGTGGTGATCGTCGGCGGGGGCATCATCGGAGTCACCACCGCGTTGGAACTGGCCGAACGCGGGATCTCGGTCGCGCTTTGCGAAAAGGGCGTGATCGCGGGTGAACAGTCCAGCCGCAACTGGGGCTGGACGCGGCAGATGGGCCGGGATGAACGCGAATTGCCCCTGTGTATGCATTCGGTCGAGATGTGGTCGCAGATGAACGAACGCATCGGGCGCGACACCGGCTGGCGCCGCACCGGCATCAGCTACCTGTCTTATAATCGTCGCGACCTGAAAGGCTGGCTGGCCTGGGAAGAGATCGGCCGCCGCCACGGGCTGGACGCGCGGATGCTGTCGCAGGCCGAGATCGCCGAAAAGCTGCCGGGCAACAATGGCGGTATCCTGGGCGTGCTGCATACTGCCTCGGACGGGCGGGCCGAACCGTGGATCGCAGTTCCCGCCATCGCCGAGGCCGCACGCGAAAAGGGCGCCCATATCCTGACCGGCTGCGCGGTGCGGACGGTCGAGACCTCGGCCGGGCGGGTCAGCGCCGTGGTGACCGAACGCGGCACGATCCGTTGCCAGGCGGCGGTCGTCGCCGGGGGGATCTGGTCGCGGCTGTTTCTTGGCAACATGGGGCTGGATTTTCCGCAACTGAAGGTGATCGGCCCGGTGGCCTGCGTAGACGGGATCGAAGGGCTGACGGACATGCCGGTCGGGGCAGGGGACTTTGCCTATCGCAAGCGGCTGGATGGCGGGTTTACCGTGGCGGTCAGGAACAAGAACCTTGCCCCCCTGACGCCGGATCATTTCCGGTTGCTGACCGAGTTCTTCCCGACCTTCCTGACCACCTGGCGCGAGTTGAGCCTGCGCCTGAACGGGATCTTCCTGCAGGAAGCGATGATCCGGCGATCCTGGCGAGCGGATGAGGCTACCCCGTTCGAGGCCTGCCGGGTCATGGACCCGCCTGCCGTGCCCGGCTTTACCCGCAAGGCGCTGAAGAATCTCGGTCGTGCCTTTCCGCGCTTCGCGAGTGCCCGCGTCCGCCGCGAATGGGCGGGCGTCATGGACGCGACGCCGGACGCGATCCCGGTCATCAGCCCCGTCCATACCGTCCCCGGCCTGCACGTCGCCTCGGGCTTTTCGGGACACGGCTTCGGCATCGGCCCCGGTGCGGGCCAGTTGATGGCCGACCTGATCACCGGCGAGCCTACCCGCGTCGATGCCAAGGTGTTCGACATCAGCCGCCTGCGCCCGCGCTATGGCGCGACGGCTACCTGACCCGTTTCATGACTTCGGAGGAGGAACCCGATATGACCCGCATTCCCGCCAAGGCTTTCCAGGGTGAGCCGCAGGACTACCGCAACTATATCGACGGCGCGTTCGTGGAGAGCGGCACCGGAGTAATCGAGGTGCTGAACCCCGCCAACGGCAGGCTTCTGGGCCGAATCCCCGACACGGGGCCGGACCAGGTCGATGCTGCCGTGAAGGCCGCCCGCCATGCGCAGGCCGGCTGGGAAAGGCTGCCCGCCATCGAGCGCGCGGGGTATCTGCGCCAGGTCTCGGCCAAGCTGCGCGAGCATCGCCTGGAGTTGGCCGACGTCATCGTCAAGGAGCAGGGCAAAGTGCGCGGCCTGGCCCAGGTCGAGGTCGATTTCACCGCCGATTACATCGACTACATGGCCGAATGGGCCCGCCGGATCGAGGGTGAGGTGCTGACCAGCGATCGCCCGAATGAAACCATGTTGCTGTTGCGCAAGCCCATCGGCGTGGTCGCGGGCATACTGCCCTGGAACTTCCCGTTCTTCCTGATCGCCCGCAAGATGGCGCCCGCACTGGTGACTGGCAATACCATCGTCATCAAACCCAGCGAGGAAACCCCGCTGAACGCTTATCTATTCGCCGAACTGCTGGCGGAAACGGACTTGCCGAAGGGGGTTTTCAACCTGATCGGCGGCCGTGGCGCGACAACCGGCGAGGCATTGGTGACCCATCCCGGCATCGATCTGATCACCTTTACCGGCAGCGTCGGCACGGGTGCGCATATCATGCAGGCGGCGGGCCGAAACCTGACCAAGGTCAACCTGGAACTGGGCGGCAAGGCTCCGGCCATCGTGCTGAAGGACGCCGATCTCGACCTGGCCGCGCAGGCGATTCATGCCTCGCGCGTGATCAACACCGGGCAAGTCTGCAATTGTGCCGAGCGGGTCTATGTCGAACGGTCCGTCCACCATGCGCTGGTCGAGAAGCTCGCGGCCTTGTTTCAGGAAACGCGCTATGGCGATCCTTCGGTCACGGATGATCTGGACATGGGCCCTCTGATCAATCGGGCCGGTCTGGACAAGGTGGCGGGCGCCGTCGACCGGGCATGCGAGCAGGGGGCGACCGTGGTAACAGGCGGCAAGCTCGCCGACCTGCCCGAGGGGTTCCATTACGAGCCGACGTTGATTACCGGGGTGAATGCCGAAATGGACATCATGCGCCGCGAGACCTTTGGTCCGGTTCTGCCGGTTCAACCGGTCGACAGTCTCGACGAAGCCATCGCATTGGCCAATGACAGCGAATATGGCCTGACCTCGTCCATCTATACCCGCGATCTGAATGCCGCGATGAAAGCGGCGCGCGAGTTGAAGTTTGGCGAGACTTATATCAACCGTGAGAATTTCGAGGCAATGCAGGGCTTCCACGCCGGCCGTCGCAAATCCGGCATCGGCGGGGCGGACGGCAAGCATGGATTGTATGAGTTTACCGTGACCCATACCGTCTATATCAAAGGATAAGCCGGCTCGCTTGCTGCCGTGGCCGAGACGTCCGCCGATGTGCCGGAAGTTCATCCGAATATGAGCGGGCAACTGCAGCCATGATATCGTGCGCTTCGCCAAGGCGCTATGCACCCTCATCGGTGAGGTGGACGTCGCGTCCGGCGAGAAATGCGGGGAGGTTTATGCGGAGCTAAGCGGCGTGTCGATCGACTTCCTCGGTGCTGCGATGGAACAGGGGAGAACAGATCTTAGGACAGCAGGTGCTGCCAGCCCCGCAACCACCGCTGTCATAACTCTCTAATAATCAATATATAACAAAGGCTTACGCATGAGTTTAGCATTCACAAAAGCTCCGGACGCGAAAGCCCGGGGCTTTTGTTGTCAGCCGACGCGAAGGAGTAAAGCGACTTCGGATTCATCTTCGATTGTTTTTGTGTCCTCGCCTTCTTCGGGGACATTGCCGCTATAGGCAGCCTTGCCCATCGCCTGTTCGATCAGACCAAGCAGGCGCTTTTGTCCACCTTCCATGAACTCCTCGAACTTGTCGGCACGGAGGAGAGTGGGATTGATGAGGCGTGATCGCAGATAGCTATCCAGATTCTTGCTAGAGATTGGTGGGGTGGAGCTGTTTCTGCTTTCCAGCTTCGCCAGATACTCGCTTGGCGCAACGCCACCGACGATCCTGCTGGTGCGATACGACAGCGGGGTCTTGTTGATGATAGAATTGAACACGGCAGGCTTGATGCCCTGCGCCTTGTACACCAGTCCTGCGGGAAGATGTGGTGAATATCCACGCTCTCCCCGAAAGCACCGTAGAAAAACATTCCGCAGTCAAGGTTATTTCAGCAGCCGGCCAAGACCGATCTGACCACCCGATACCGCCAGCCGGTGGCTGGCGTTGCGCCTCACGAATCCCTCGTCATGGCAGACGAACAGCACCGTTCCGCCGGATTGCGTGAACTCGGTGATCGCGCGCTCAAGCCGGCGCTGATGACGGGGATCGAGGCCGCGTTGGGTTTCGTCGAGGATCAGCAGGCGCGGGCGATGGGCAAGGGCGGCGGCCACGGCAGTCAGCCTGCGCGCGCCGTTGTGCTGGTCCAGCGGATGGGCGAGGGCCAGAGCCTCCAGCCCCAGTGCGGCCAGCGCCCGCAGGGCCAGCCCAGGCGGATCGGGCAGGCGATGAAGGCGGGGGGCCATCATCGCCTCGTCCAGCAGCGTGGCGGCAAGAAACTGTCGGTCGGAATTCTGGAGCACCATTCCCAGAACCGCCGCCAGTTCCTTCGGCTTCGCCCGGCTGACCTGCACGCCCGCGACCGTGATCCGGCCCTTCGAAGGCCGCTCCAGGCCGGCGATCAGCCGCATCAGCGTCGTCTTGCCCGCGCCATTGGGTCCGGTGATCGCGACGGCCGCCCCTTGCGGCAGATCCAGCTCCAGCCCCCGAAACAACGGCCTCGCCGGGTCGTGGGCGAAGTCCAGGTCGCGGATCGTGATCATGTCCCCGCTTGTCGCAGGGCGGGCGGCGGGTGGCGAGGGTTGCGGCATATCCTGGAACGGGTGCAGCCTGCCGTCGCGCAGCTGCATCGGCTGGAAACCCTGTGCGCGCCAGGCCTCCGCGCCGACGTCCAGCGCAAGCACCGACATGTCGGGCGCAAGCCGGGTCAGCCGCTGGGTCAGCCCCTCGCGCGCCTCGTGGTCCAGATCGGTCAGCGGCTCGTCCAGGATCAGCAGGGCGGGCCGCATCGCCAGCGCACCGGCGATGGCCAGCCGCTGCGTCTCGCCGCCCGACAGCCGCCTTGGATCGCGCAGGGCCAGGGCCGTCAGCCCCATCGCTTCCATGGCCGCCTCGACCCGGTCCAGGATCAGGCTGCGGGGCAGGCCAAGGTTTTCCGGCCCGAAGGCGATCTCGGCCCGGACTGTGGCCGCCCGGCCCGACAGTTGCAGGTCCGGCCTTTGCCCGACCAGTTGAACGGTCGCCACGCGTTCGGTCCCGGCCAGGGCAGACAGTGGCCGCCCCCGCCACAGCACGGCCTCGCTGCCGGCAAGGCCCGCGGCACAGCGGGCCAGCGTGGACTTGCCCGCCCCGTTGCCGGCGATCACCGCGACCCGGCCACCGGGCGGAAGGTCGAGGTCCAGCCCGTCGAGGACGGCTGGCCCGCCCGGCCAGGAAAAGCGCAGGCCCCGCAAAGACAGGCTCATGCCGACATCCCCAGGATCAGGATGCAGGTGGCCAGCAGCGCCGAGGCCAGCCGCAGCCGGTATTGGCCCGGCGTGTCGGGCGGGGGCGCCAGCAACGTGCGGCAGGGCTGGCTGCGAAAGCCCCGTGCCTCCAGCATCTGCGCGCGCGGGGCTGCCTCGACCAGTTGCAGGCGGATCAGCGCGATGGCGATATGCGAGATCGCGCGCAGGCGTTGCCGTGGTGATCCGCTCAGCGGCAACCCGCGCAGTTGCAGCGCATCGCGCAGCGCCGCCCCTTCCAGCGCCAACCCCTGGGCCAGGCTCAGGGGCGCGGTCAGCAGATAGGCGATGCCAGAGGGCAGGCCCTTGTCCTCCAGCCCGTCGGCCAGTTCGCCGGGCGCGGTCGAGCCGACGATCATCAGTCCCGCCGCCAGCAGCGCGGCAAGGCGCAGCAGGATCGTGCCCGCATGGGCAAGGCCGGCGGGATAGATGGCGACGGGGCCAAGGACGGTCGCCGGCCCCCGCGCGATCAGCAGGCCATGCACCAGAGCCAGCGCCAGGGCCACGGACAGAAGCAGCAGCGCCATGCGGCGCAGCACGAAGCAGCCCAGCCCCGAGGCCGCCGCGATGGCAAGGCAGGCGAGGGTCGCGAATGCCAGGGCGGCCGGTCCTCCCACGGGCAGCAGCGCCAGGACCGGCAGGCAGAGCGCCAGCTGGGTCACGGGATGCAGCCGCCTCGGCGGGCCCGGCACGGCGGCCATGCAGGTTCAGGCGCGGCTGTGGCGCAGGAATGGCCAGTCCCCGGCCATGCGCAAGGGCAGGCCGCGCAGGATCGCCCAGGCCAGCAGAGCGGTCACCACCTTGTCGGCAAGGTTCGAGGTGATCACGGTGACGAGGGTCGCGCCGAACAGGTCGCGCCCGGTTTGCAGCATCCATGCGGTGATGAAATCCGCGCCGCTGCCGGTCACGCCGCCGAACAGCCAGACCCGGATCGGCACGGCGACCAGCGACAGCGCAACGGCGATGACGACGCCCGAGATCGCTGCCTGGACCGGGCCGCGGAACATGCCCGCTCGCGCCAGCAGCCCGGCGGCCAGGCCGATGACGCCCGCGACCGGGGCGAAGGCGGCCGCGGTCGGCGACAGGATCAGGCCCCAGATCAGGTTGGTGGCGACGCCGGTGATCAGCCCTGCCAGCGGCCCGGCCATGACCGCGACCACCATCGTCCCCAGGGCATCGAGGAAGATCGGCAGCTTGACCGCCTGGGCGATCTGGCCAAGGGCCATGTTCACCGCGATGCCGACCGCCATCAGGACCAGCATGCGGGTGGAAAACACTGGATTCATCGGGATGTTCCTTGATTGCTGCCCATCATGCATCTTGCGTCACGACAAGTTCGGCATAGCCGGACAGGGGACAGGGCAGGCGGTTGAAGGCAAGCTCGGGCAGGGCCAGGACCACGATCTCGGCGGTGGTGTAGATGGCCGATCCCTCGGGCATCAGGTGTCCTCCGAAGCAGCGCCCTTCGCCGTCCGAGATGGTCAGGTGCAGATGCTCTCCCGCCGCGTCGATGGTGCCGACGAGGGAGGTGATCTCGAAATGGCCGGAATAGGCCGTTGCCTCGGGGCTGTTGGCATGGCGGATGCGGACATCGGTCAGGCTGCCGACGCAGGTCACGAGCGCCATCGCCCGTGTCCCCGATGCATCGAACGCCGCGCGCAGTCCGGCGGTCAGGTTTTCACCCGGCTTCAGGCGGAAGGCATGGAAAACGCCGGATGAAATCATGTCCATCTATCCTGCGCATTGATGCTGTTGACCATCTTCATCCCAGAAAAGACCATCGCCCTCAACGGGGTATTCCGATCAAGCAGTCGCAACGGCTTGCGCTGGAACTTCCTTGAGATGATGAATGTTTTCTGCGTTTGAACGCGAGGCTGATGCACCTTCAGTATCCTGTAAATATGCGTGGTACATATCATGATTGTGACCGTTCCGCGATGACAGCACGGAGTTCGGCGAGGAACTCCGCCTGAGCGCGTGTGGGCAACCAATCTCGGCGCTGGCTCAGTCCGATAGAGCGTATGGTTTCCGGCAGTTTCAGGTCCAGAAGGCAAAGCGCGCCGAGTTCGATCTCGGCGGCGACCTGCAGGCGCGAGATGCAGCCCACATGGTCTGAGATCCTCAGCAATTCGCGCATCAGGATGGCATTGTTGCAGAAGTCGGCTTCAGGACATGATGGCCCTTTCCCCAGCTGAGGTCAGGCCACGCGTTCGATCTCGGCGGTGCCGAGGGCGTTGAAGCGGTTCATCAGGGCGACGCGGATGTGGATC
>NZ_JASSPE010000031.1:0-34937 GCF_030234105.1 Paracoccus sp. SSJ
GCGGCCCCAGAACCCGTCAGGGTCCGAGATCGATTCGGCATACATGCGGGCGTAATCGCCAGGCTGGACCAGGGCATCCCCAAAACCCGGCGGAATCGGATGTTTCCCAGAAGTTTCAATGGTCATGCGCGCCTCCTCTACTCGCGACAGGGGTCGGTTCGGGACGCCCACACCCTCCTCAAGGTGCCGCAACGGACATCGGAAAACCGATTGCGACGAATGTTAATCAAACTTTTCATTTCCAGTAAATCATTTTTTTTCAAAGATTTTTTTGTAAATAAATTGACGATAAGATCGCTGTTTTTGTAAAATATTCACAACCTCGCCAGAATTCCGGCCCCAGGCGGGCGCAGGACATGCGAAAGCCGCCACGCAGCCATGCGCGGCGGCATCAAGGCCCGGCGGGCCTGTGGCTATGCCTGGCGCTGCGCGGCTTCCAGCCTGGTGCCGTCGAACTTGTCCAGCAGCGCACGGATCTCCTGCAGGTCCGCGGTCAGGCAGGCCGCCGTGGACAGCGCATCGGCCAGACCCGCGCCGGGGGCCGAGATGCTGACCGCGCGCCAGACCGGGCGGGCCGGCGCACCGCTCAGCGGGTCGAGGATATGGCCGTCGCGGCCCGCCTCGTCGAAGCTGGTGCCCAGCGGCGCGGACGTCGCCAGCGCCCGGGCGCGCAGGCCCACCGCGCCGCCCTCGGCCAGCCGGACCGGCCAGTCGCGCCCATCGGGCCGGCCGCCCAGGGCCCGCAATTCGCCGGTATCGATCAGAATGTCGCCCAGCCCCTCGGCCTCAAGCAGCGCGGCGACACGGTCGGCGACATAGCCCTGCCCGATGCCGTTCAGCGTCAGGGCCATCCCCGGCTCCAGCGTGATGCGCGCCGCGTCCAGTCGCACCCGATCCCAGCCCGTCCGCGCCAGCGCATCGCGCCGCTCCTCGGGCGTGGGACGGCGGCCATTCACGGCGGCCTCGGCCCAGAGCGACCAGAGCGGCTGCACGGTCGGGTCGAACAGCCCGCCGCTGGCGCGATGCACGGCGCCGGCCAGCGACAGGCAGTCGAGCAATTCAAAGGGCGGCGCATCCAGCACGCCGTCGCGGTTCAGGCGCGCAAGCGCGCTGCCGGGGCGATAGAGGCTGAGGATGTTTTCCAGCCGGTCGATCTCGGCCAGGCAGCGGGCGGTGATCGCCCCGGCCTCGGGGTGGTCGATGCGGATCGAGGCGCGGGCGCCAAGCGCCTGCCCGACCCAATGCCTGCCGGGCTGGGCGCGCAGCCCCGCGGGCAGCAGCGCGACGGCGGCGGTGATGGTCAGAAAGCGACGGCGGGACAGGCTCATGTCGCGGGCTCCTTGGGTTGGCTCAGCGCGCGCAGGCGGTTCAGGAAATCGGCCTCGGTGCTGCTGTCGGGCACGGTTTCCTCGGGCGCGAGCACCATTTCGTCGGGGATCGCGTCCAGCCGCATCACCTGCCCGCCCTGCGCGGCGACAAAGGTTTCGGCGGCCTCGCGGCTGGAAAATGGCACCGCCTCGGGCGCCCCCATGCCCCCGGCCTGGGCCGAGCCCATGACGAAAAAGGCGTCCGCGGCGTCGATCCAGTTGCCCTGCCCGGGATCGTCCCAGGTGGCGCCCGGCTTGCCCATGTCGTTGACCTGGATCGCCAGGATCGGATGGCTTTGCTCCGGCATCCGGGCATAGGCGATGGCGTCGCGAACCTGGCTGAAGAACAGGGGCGTGCCGGGCATCCCCTCCAGATGCACCTGGGCCTTGGGGCCGGGATGCTCCAGCAGGTTCATCTGGCAGAAATGGCCGAGTGCCTGGGCGTTCATCTCGACCGGCGCCGTATCCTGCGCCACCTCCTCGCGGCAGGCGGCAAGGCCCAGCAGCAGCACCAGCAGCAACGCATGTCTCATGGCGTGACCTTTCGGAATGCGGCGATGGCAAGGCCAAGCGCGGCCAGCGGCCAGACCAGGACCGACAGCGCCGATTGCCAAAGCGGGATGGTCGCGGCGGCCCCGCCCACGCCGGCAGCGGCAGCGGTGGCCTGGGCGGCCGAGAGGTTGAACAGGCGGAAGGCGTCGGCAGGGTTCGCAAGCAGCGCGACCGGCAGCACCTCGGTGGTGAAGCCGCCGCCGCCATCGGCGACGATCAGCGCCAGCAGGCCCAGGTCGTAAAGCACCACCAGCCCCAGCCACAGCCCGACCGCCAGCCCCGCCGCGCCCGAAGGCCGCCGCGCGAGGCTGGAAAGCGCATAGCCCGCGCCCAGGAAGGTCGCGCCCAGCAGGGTGGAGCTCCACATCAGCCGCCACAGCGCCGGCAGCCCGGCCGTCGAGGCCGGATCGGTCCAGACCGCCGCCAGCGCGGCGGCGCCGTAGCCCGCGCCGACCGCCAGCGCCAGGATCGCCATATGCGCGACCAGCTTGCCCGCCAGAACCTCGGCCCGTGCGACGGGATAGGTCAGAAGCAGGGGCAGCGTGCCGCGCTCGACCTCGCCGGCGACGGCGTCGAAGCTCATCAGCAGCGCCAACAGCGGCACCAGATAGACGGCCAGCGAGGTCAGCGAGGCCACGACGACCGACAGCCGGTCGGCGCCGATATCGCCGGTGGGCGCGGCGCCTGCCGCCGCCAGCACCAGCGCAAAGACCACCATCAGGCAGGTGGCGATGGCCACCCAGCGGTTGCGCAGCGCGATGCGGAACTCCAGCGCCGCGGTGGAAAGGATGCGGCGGATCATTGCCCGTCCCTCCGGCTGAAATGGCTGTAGATATCTTCCAGGCTGGGCGGGATCACGTCCAGATCGGCGACCTGCGCGCCCAGCCCGGCGATGCGGGCCAGCAGGCCCAGCTTTTCGTCCTGCGCGCAGGCCAGGTGCAGCATGCCGTCGCCCGCCAGCCGCGCCTGCGGCAATGCGGCGGCCAGCGCCCCGGCCGCGCCGTCGGCGGGCGTCACGGTCAGCCCGACCGGCAATGCCGCGCGGCGGCGCAGCTCGGCCAGCGTGCCCTCGGCCACCAGCCGGCCCTGCGACAGGATCAGGATGCGGTCGGTGCGGGCCTCGACCTCGGTCAGCACATGCGAGGACAAGAGGATCGCCGCCCCCTCGGCCGCCAGCCCGTCCAGCAGCGCATAGAAATCGCGCCGCGACACCGGGTCCAGCCCCGAGGTCGGCTCGTCCAGCACCAGCAGCCGCGGTCGCCCGATCAGGGTCTGGGCCAGGCCGACGCGCTGGCGCATCCCCTTGGAATAGGTGCCGATGCGGCGGCGCGCGGCCTTGGCCAGCCCGACCCGCTCCAGCAGTTCCATGGCCCGGCGCGGGCTTTCGCCGCGCAGCGACAGGTAATGGCGGATCTGCTCCTCTCCGGTCAGGGCGGGATGGAAGGCGGCGTTTTCCGGCAGATAGGCCACCTGCATGCGGGCCTGGGACGAGCCGGGCGCCGCGCCGCAGACGCGCACCTCGCCGGCATCGAAGGGGATCAGGCCCAGGATGATCTTCATCATCGTGGATTTGCCCGCGCCGTTATGGCCCAGCAGCGCGACGCGCATGCCCGGCCCGAGGTCCAGCGAGACCTCGGCCAGTGCCTCGACGCCCTGGAAGCGCTTAGTGAGACGCGAGATCGTCAGGGTCGATGTCATCGTAATTTCCTTTTGCCCAACGCCCGGCAGCCTCGGCTTCGTAAGCCTCGATCTCGGGCGGGACGGGGATGGTCAGGGGCCGCATCAGGGGCGCGCTGTCCTGGACGCCGCCCGGCAGGGTGGCGGGAAAGCTTTGCTGGCTCCAGCGGATCAGCTGCACGGCGGGGGAGCCGGTCAGCAGTGCGGCGGCCGGCTGCGACCACAGGATATGGTCCATCAGGTCGTTGGGGCGATAGACGCCGTCGGCGATGCCGTCGCCGTTCAGGTCGAAGCCCGGATGGTCGGACCAGAAGTTGCCGCGCCCCTCGTGGCTCCATTCGATATGGCGGGTGCCCACGTATTTCACCTGCTCGCGATTGCCGATGAAGGCGTTGCCGCTGAGTACGTTGCGCTCGGACCCGGCGGTGAAATGGATGCCGATGCCGCAATCCTGGAAACGGTTGTCCCAGATCAGGTTCTTGTGCGCATTATAGATGAACAGGCATTTCTTGGTGCCGCCGCGGATCAGGTTGCCGGTCACGTCGGCATTGTTGGCATAGTTCAGCATCAACCCGTGCTCGCGGTCGCCCAGACTGCGGTTGTCGCGGATCACCGCCCGGTCCGAGAACATGATGGCAAAGCCCAGATGGTTGCCGATGCTGACATTGCCCGACACCTCGGTATTGCGGGTATACATGAAATGCACGGCAAAGCGCAGGTCGCGAAACAGGTTGTCGCGATAAAAGCTGTCGGCGCTGGCATTCGAGAAGATGCCGTCGCGGCCATAGCGGACGGAATTGCCCTGGACCAGCGTGCCGGGGCTGTTCCAGACATAGATGCCGTTGCCGCGTTCGTTCATGCGCGGATCGCGGGTGCCGATGATCTCGTTGTCGACGACCTGGGCGTCGCGCCCGCCATGCACGTCGATGCCGTGCATGTTCTCGGTCAGCCGCAACCCCCGCACCTGCGCCCGGTCGGCGCCCTTGACGATCTTGACCCCGGCATCGAGATCCTTGTTCGCCATGCCCGAGCCGGTGACGGAAAAGCCGCGCAGCGTCACGTCCGGCGCGGCGACGGTGACGACCGTGCCCTGGCCCTGCCCGTCCACGACGGCGGCGCGGGTGCCGGTGATGGTCAGCGGCCGGTCGATGGTGACGGGGCCGGCATGGACCCCGTCCCGAAGCCGCAGCACATCGCCGGGGGCAGCCCCGGCGATGGCATCGGCAAGGCTGCCCTCGCCCGGCGCCACGGCATGCTCGGCCGCAAGCGCGGGCCAGGCAAGCAGCAGGGCGAGGACAGGGGTCAGCAGGCTGCGCATGGGACTCAGGCCTCCTTCGGCTCGACCAGCATGCGGCCGCGCATTTCCATGTGCAGCGCATGGCAGAACCATTGGCAATAATACCAATAGACCCCGGGATTGGCGGCGACGAAGGTGACCGAGCTGGTCATCTGCGGCCCGATCTCCATGGCGACGCCGTAGTTGCCCATGGTGAAGCCATGCGTCAGATCGTCGATCTCGTCCAGGTTGGTGACGATCACCGTGACCTCGTCGCCCTCCTTGACGGTAAAGCTCTCGATCGAGAAGCTCGGCGCCACGCTGGACATGTAGACCCGCACCTTGTTGCCGTCGCGGATCACCTCTTCGGTCCAGTTGTCGATATCGACGCCATCGGCCTCGGCCTGAGCGCGGGTCTCGGCCCACATCGGGTCGTTGCGGTCCCAGACCGACTTGATGTCGGACAGGATCGAGGGATGCACGGCGATGGCGTCGTGCGGCTCGGCAAAGGTGGGGCCGTCATGGACCAGCACCATCTTGTCGCCCGAGATGTCGATCAGCTGGTCGTTCTCCGGCTTCAACGGCCCGACGTTCAGGAAGCGGTCCTTCGAGAACTTGGACAGGCAGACCAGCCAGTCGTTGGTGGCATCCAGCGTCTCGCCCATCACGGTCTTGAGGTGGCCGGGCTGGTAATGCACGTCCAGCTTGTCCTTGATCGGGTCGACCTTCTCGCCGGCATAGGCGCGGATGGCGTCCTCGATGTTCCACTTGACCACCTGGCTGTCGAGGAACAGCGAGGTATAGGCGTTGCCGCGCCCGTCGAAGGCGGTGTGCAGCGGGCCAAGGCCCAGTTCCGGCTCGGCCACCACGGCGCTGCGCGGATCGGCATTCTCATAGAACACCGCGTCGAACCGGGTCACGTCCAGCACCGTCACCGTGGGCGACAGCTTGCCCGCGACGCACAGGTGCTTCTTGTCCGGCGCCATGTTGCAGCCATGCGGGTTGTTGGCGATGGGGATATAGCGGGTGAACAGGCTGCTTGCCTCTTTCCGGCCATCCACGACCTTGACGCCGTTCAGTTCCTGATAGTCGCCGGCAGCGATGGCCTTTTCGATCTCGGCGATGTTGAAGACGACGATATGGTCCATCTCGGCCGCCGTCATCTCGGGCAGGGTCATCCCCTTTTCCGAGTTGTAGGAGGTCGAAAAGGCCCATTTGCCCTCGTAATCGGCATCGCAGTTGTCCAGGTTGCCCGAGACGAGCACCTGCCAGGCGACCTCCCACTTGTCGGCATCGACGGCGGTGAAGACGTTCACGTAATTCGCCACGTCCTCCATGTTGGTGCCGTCGTTGACCAGCGGCGTCTCGTCCTCGCCATTGCAGAAGACATAGTTGCTGCGCGGCCATTTCTGCGGCCGCAGGCCGTGGATGCCCTTGGCGTTGGGGATCTCCAGGATGGCGTCGCATTTCATCACGTCGCAGCGCACCCGCGCCACGCGGGTATTGGCCTTGTCGTTCATGAACAGGAAGCGGCCGTCATACTTGCCCTCGGTAAAGGACATGTGGACGTGGTGCAGGTCGCCGTTGTCGTGGATGCGCTTGCCATTGGCGGCAAGGAACTTCTTCGTCCGCTCGCTCATGGTGCGCTCATGGATGCGCAGCGATTCGTTGGTCTGGCCCCAGCCGGTGGCCGAGCAGCGGTTGAAGACCGGAACCCGCATCAGCTCGCGCATCGAGGGAATGCCGAGGATGCGCATCTCGCCGCTCTGGCCCGAAGACCAGAAGCCGTAGTAGTCGTCCAGTTGCCCCGGCGCGACCGAGCCGTCGCCGCTGGCGGCCAGCGCCGCACCGCTGCCGGCGACGGTCGCAACCCCCGCCGTGCCCAGGCCGAGCGCCGCCGGCCCCAGCGCCAGCCGTCCGCCGAACGCGCCGGCCACGGCCGCGCCCCCGGCTGTCGCGCCCAAAAGCGCGCGGCGGCTGAGACCCTTTTCCTGTTTCGATTCCATGATCGAACTCCTTCTGGTTAAGCTTCAATCTTGCGGGCGGCGTTGGGATGGCCGGCCGGTGGCTGGCCCAGCTTGGGCATGCTGCCGGCGGCCACGGCCTCGCGCCGCTTCAACTTCTTGATGACCACCGGGCAGGTGGTTTCGGACTGGTAGAGCACCTGGCAATGCAGGCAGTTGATGCATTCGTTGGGGTTGATCTCGCCCGTCGGATGGATCGACTGGACCGGACATTGCCGGGCGCAGGTCTGGCAGGGATTGCCGCATTCGTGATAGCGCTTGAGCCAGTCGAACATGCGCATCCGGGCCGGGATCGCCAGCGCCGCGCCAAGCGGGCACAGATAGCGGCAATAGAACCGCTCGACGAAGAGCCCCGCGATCAGCAGCGCCGCCGCATAGGCCACGAAGGGCCAGGCGCGGATGAATTTCAAGATGATCGCGGTCTTGAAGGGCTCGACCTCGGCCAGATGCTCGGCCTGCTCCACGCTCATCAGCGAGACGCCGAAAAGGCCTAGGAAGATCATGTATTTGACCGGCCACAGCCGCTCATGCAGCCCCCAGGGCAGCGTCCATTGCGGGATGCGCAGCTTGCGCGCGACCTGGTTGGTCAGCTCTTGCAGGGCGCCAAAGGGGCAAAGCCAGCCGCAATAGGCCCCGCGCCCCCAGAAAAGCAGCGCCGCGGCCACCGCGAACCACAGGATGAAGGTCAGCGGATCCAGCAGGAAGGCCTGCCAGCTGAAGCCGTTCACCAGGCTGCCGAACAGCGCCATCAGGTTCACGACCGACAATTGCGCATTGGCATACCAGCCCAGAAAGACCAGCGTCACGGTCAGGTATGCCATGCGGAAGACATAGAAGGCGCGCTCGTTGCGGGTCGTGAAGCTTTGGAAGAAGAACACTCCGGTCAGCACCAGCAGCATGGCGGCAAGCCCGGCGATCTTGGGCTTGGAATCCAGCCAGATGCGTTTCCACAGCTGCGCCTGGGCCTGGCTCTCGTCCGCCTGCGCCGCAGGTGCGGCGGCCTCGGGCGCCGGGGCGATGCTGCGCAGGTATTTCTGCGGCAGTTGGTAGCCCAGGTCGAAGGTATGGAACACCTTCTCGATCGGCCCGACCTCGCGCTGCACCAGCAACTGGATGCGAAAGGGTTTCGCGGGGTCGAAGCCCGAGGCGGCCGGGATCTTGAACAGGTCCATCTCGGTGAATTCCGGCGCGCCCTCGGCGGCGATGGCGTTCATCCGCCGGTGGTCGCGGTCGCGGAAACGGACCGAAACGTCGTCCTGGATCAGCACGATGCGGTCGAAGATGCCGCCGCGGACATAGCCCGAGCCCTTGAAGCTGTAGAGCCCGCGCCCCATCACCGCGATGGCATGGTCGCCCGGCGCCAGCCAGCTTTTCAGGTTCGCATCCTGCGCCGGCCCCAAAAGCGCGCCGCCGATGGCGGGGACCGAGACCAGCCCGGCCTGCATCTCGATGAAGGTGGTCTCGGGCGCCTGCGTCAGCGCGCGTTCGGCGGCGCGGGCGTCGGGGTTGGCGGCAAAGGCCGCGTTCACCTGGCCGACATCCAGCGACAGCCGGCGCAGGGTGCCGTCGCCCTCCATCTCGTGCCAGTCGGCGGGCGGGGCGGCCTCGGGGTCGATCTCGAATTTCGGGCCGGCCGCCACGGTTTCGGGGGCAAGGCCGCCAAGACCCAGCGCACGCGCGACCTTCAGGCCCGAACGCACGATGGAATCGTCGATCACCATCACCGTGACCGTGGCGCCCGAGATGATCTCGACCTCATGCGCGGTGCCGCCCGACTGCGCCTCGGCCACCAGATCGAGGCCCCTGTAGCCCTCGACCAGCGCCTTGACCTTGGCTTCGGGGATGCCGATCAGCACGATGGGCTCGGAATGCTTGACCAGCCGGACGCCGGCGACCTTCGCATCCTCGTCCAGCGCGACCAGCGTATGGATGGGCTTGCCGGAATAGCCGGTGGTGCCGACGAAATCCGAGGTGACGAAGGCATGGGCGACGGTCTCGCCGCCCTTCAGCACCGGCGCGACGGCCAGGTCGGCCCGGATCGGCCCGAACCCGTCGGCGCCGGGCACCAGTTCGGCCGCGTCCTGTTCGGGCAGCAATTGCGCCAGCACGCTTTCGGCAGCCGCCGGCAGCGCGGGAAGCAGCAGCGACGCAATCGTCAGGACAAGGCGGAGGATCTTCATGCTCGGGCATCCCTGGCAATTGCCCGGATCCCGCGCATCGGCTGGCGCGGATCGACCGCATCAGGCGAAGGACGGTCGCCCGCAGGCGACGGGACCGCATGGGTCCAGGCAGAGGAGAAAGAAGGAGGGCCGCGCACCTGCACCAGAAGGGGCCGGCCCGCGCCGCGCACCTGCGCCGCCGCAAGCCGCGTGGCCTGGGGCAGCCAGCGGCCCGGCACGGCCGGCAGTTGCGGCTGGGGATCGGCGGTCAGGGCTGGTGGGTGGCAGACCGGGCAGTCGCGGCATTCCTGCGGGGCGGGGTGTTCATTGCCTTCGGCATCCAGCCAGATCGTGGCGGCATGGCCCTCGGCGCAGATGGCGACCTCCTGCAAGGGCCCGGTCATCGTCGCTGCGATATGGGCGGGCATCGCCGCACCCGTCCCGACCCATCCCGCAAGCAGAAGAAGGAGAATCGCGGCGAAGGCGACAAGGCCCTGGGCCCGTTTATGGATCGCGCGGCAGCACATGGCCCTTCTCTAATGCCTTTGCCGCATCCCGGACGTTGATTTAGGTCAAGCAAAACGCAGTGACGCTGGGGCAAGCCGGCCCGGGACGGGCGATCGTCCCGACCCTGCGACAATCTGTCAGGCCGAGTGGCCGAGTTTTTTCCTCGGTATTTGACAATTCTCAAGCCCCGCGGCCCGGAAAGTCCCTAGGACGGGGCGACGGGCGGGCGTTCCGCCCTGACTACCAAGGAGAACACGATGTTCCACAAATCCCTTGCCGCAGCCGCAGGCGCCATGCTGGCGCTTGGTCTTCTTGCCCCCGCCTTCGCCGCGACCCACGAGGTGCACATGCTCAACAAGGGCGAATCGGGCGCCATGGTCTTCGAGCCGGCCTTCATCCGCGCCGAGCCGGGCGACGTGATCAACTTCATCCCCACCGACAAGAGCCACAACGTCGAAGCCATCAAGGAAATCCTGCCCGAAGGCGTCGAGACCTTCAAAAGCAAGATCAACGAAGCCTATGCGCTGACCGTGACCGAGCCCGGACTTTACGGCGTGAAATGCACCCCGCATTTCGGCATGGGCATGGTCGGGCTGGTGCAGGTCGGAGATGCGCCGGAAAACCTCGACGCCGCCCAGACGGCGAAGATGCCCAAGAAGGCGCGCGAGCGCATGGATGCCGAACTGGCGCAGGTCAACTGAGCCGGCACCGGCCTCACCGCCGACAGGGGAACGGGCGCGGCGCGACGGGATCGCCCGCGCCTTGTTCTTGACCAAGATCGGGTGCAGCCGCGATTGCGCCATGGCAAAACCCCTGGCGCATGCCCATATGCCAGGCATGGCGCCCAGGGGGAAATCGCATGGACATGAACAGGATCGACTTGACCGAACAGGGCTTTGTCGTCGAGGCGCAGGAACTCGCCTCGGCCTTCGGGCTCGAACCCGGCCGCGTGCCCGGACTGCTGCGCGAGAACCGCATCACCACCCGCTGCGAGACCGGCGAGGGCGAGGATGCCGGGCGCCATCGCCTGACCTTCTTTTTCCAGGGCCAGGCGCTGCGCCTGACCGTCGATGCCACGGGCACGATCCTGAAGCGCGCCCGCTTCGACGTTCCAACGCGCAGCAGCGCCTGAGCCCGGGCCGCGGGGCCTTCGGATCGCCGAAAGCCCCGGCAAGCCCCGACGCCGCCCGCCATGCCTCAGGCCGCAAGCACGCGCGGGAACAGCACCTCTTCCTCCAGGTGGATATGGGCCACCACGTCGTCGCACAGCTTGCGCAAGCCGGTATAAAGCGCCGTCCATGAACCGCAGGCGCCGACCGGCAGGGCCAAGCCATGGGTGACATGCTCGATCCGGCGCAGCAGTTGCCCGGTATCCTCATGCTCGGCCTGCATGACCCGGATCGGCCCGGCCAGCATCGCGCCGGCGCCTTGCAGGATGGCGGGGAACAGCACGGTCTCTTCCTTGGACATATGCAATTCCAGATCGTCGCGCAGCGCGACCAGCGCCTCGGTCAGGCCCAGCGGCGCCTCGTCATGGTCGCCATGCACCATCTCGACCCGCTCGGCCAGGCCGATCAGCCAGCCCAGTTCCTCGCGATGGGTATCGTGATAGCGCGTCAGGATATGGTCGATCAGCGCCGGGGTTTCGGCCGGCGCGTCGCGCCCGGCGCGGTCGATCAGCGATTGCAGCTCGGCGGTCAGCGCCGGCAGGTCCATGCCGGCCTTGGCCGCCGCGCCGGCCAGCGTGGCATTGCCGCCGCAGCAAAAGCTGATGCCGGCGCGGCGGAACACATCGGCGGCGCCCGGAAGCCGGGCGGCGATGTCCCCGACGATACTGTCGGGCGCAAGGGTGATGTCAGTCATGTTGATCTCCTCCATGGGGGACGGGTCGAGCGGGGGCCCAGGCTTGGGCCAGTGGCGGGCCGAGGCGCAGCAGATCGACCGCGCGGGCGGCGATCTGGGCGGTGGCTTCGGCCAGGCTTTGCGGGCGCAGGTAGAAGGCCGGCACCGGCGGCAGGATCACCGCGCCCATCCGGGTCGCGGCCTGCATGTTTTCCAGATGCGCCAACGTCAGCGGCGCCTCGCGCGCCAGCAGCACCAGCGGCCGGCGTTCCTTCAGCTGCACGCCGGCGGCGCGGGTCAGCAACCCGTCGTCGAAACCATGCGCGATGGCCGCGAGGCTGCGCATCGAGCAGGGCGCGACGATCATGCCCGCGACCGGGCAGGAGCCCGAGGCGATCCCGGCCCCCAGGTCGCGCTGGTCATGGACGCGCGTAGCCAGCGAGCGCAGGTCGGACAGCGCCGCGGCGCCGACCTCTTCGGCCAGCGTTCGTTCGGCCATGGCCGAGACGACCAGGTCGATTTCGGCCCCGAGCCGGGCCAGCGCGCGGGCGCAATCCAGCGCCAGAACCGCGCCCGAGGCACCCGATACGCCCAGCACCACCCTCATGGCAGCACCGCGTCGAGCAGCGCCTCGGCCCGCGCCTCATGATTAGGGTCCAGTTGCATGACGCGGCCCCATTCGCGGGCGGTCTCGGCGCCGATCTTGGTGGTGGCGTCCAGCCCCAGCTTGCCCGCCAGCCCCTCGACGGGCGAGGCGAAGTCGAGGTAATCCATCGGCGTGCGGTCGATCAGCATCACGTCGCGGCCGGGGTCCATCCGGGTCGAGATCGCCCAGGCGATGTCGTCCCAGCTGCGCACGTCGATGTCGCGGTCCACCACCACGACCAGCTTGGTATAGCTGAATTGCGGCAGCATCCCCCACAGCGCCATCATCACCCGCCGCGCCTGGCCGGGATAGCGCTTGTCGATCGCCACCACCGCCATGCGATAGGAACAGGCGGCGGGCGGCAGCCACAGGTCGGTGATCTCGGGGATCTGGGCGCGGATCACCGGCAGGGCCAGGTCGTTGAACACCTCGCCGATGACCGAGGGCTCATCGGGCGGCCGGCCGGTCACGGTGGACAGGTAAAGCGGATCGCTGCGGCAGGTGATGCGGCTGACGCGCATGACCGGAAAGGGTTCGACGGCGTTGTAATAGCCGGTATGGTCGCCGAACGGTCCCTCGGGCGCCGTCTCGCCGGGATGGACCCAGCCCTCGACGATCACTTCGGCGCGGGCGGGCACCATCAGCGGCACGGTCTGCGCCGCGACGAGTTCGCTGCGCGCACCGCGCAGCACGCCGGAAAAGCCCAGTTCCGAAACCGTCTCGGGCAGCGGCAACGCGGCGGCCAGCAGCAGCGCCGGATCGGCGCCAAGCGCGATGGCGACGGGCATCGGCTCGCCCGCCCGCGCCCAGCTGCGGTGATGCGCCGCCCCGCCGCGATGCGCCAGCCAGCGCAGGATCAGCCGGTCGGGCGCCAGCACCTGCGCGCGATAGACGCCGAGGTTGTAGCGGGTCAGATCCTCGGCCCGGCTGTCCTGCGGCCGGGTCAGCACCACCGGCCAGGTGATCAGAGGCCCGCCATCCCCCGGCCAGGGCGTCTGCACCGGCAGCGAATCGAGGCCGGGCAATTCCTCCTCCTGCACCGGACCGTGGCGCAAAAGCCTGGGCCGCGTCGCCAGCGCCGCGCGCAGCATCGGCCAGCGCGACATGGCGTCGCGCATGCCCTCGACGGGGGCCGGGCTGCGCAGCGCGGCCAGGAACTCGCCAAAGCCCGCGATCTCGTCCGGCTGCAGCCCCAGCCCGGCCGCGACCCGCGCCCGCGTGCCGAAAAGATTGGCGACAACGGGAATGCGCGCCCCCTGGGGCCGGTCGAAGCGCAGCGCCGGGCCGCCGCGGCGCAGGCAGGCCAGCTGCACCGCCGTCATCTCGTGGCGCAGCGACACCGGCTCGGCGATGCGGGCAAGCTCGCCCCGCGCCTCCAGCCAGGACAGGAAGGCCCGCAGATCGGGAAACGAGGGAAGACTGCGCATCGAAGGCTCCGGCAAGCCCGCGGCCGGCGGGCGTCATGAAGCAAAGGCTAGGCGGGAATTTCCGCGGCTGATTTGACGAATATCAATCACAGCGCCGATTGACCGGCCTAGACCCGGGACATGACCCAGCGCCCCACCCTGCCGCCGCTTCTGATGCGGCTTCCGCCCCCGCCGCTTGCCCGCCCGGCCCTTGGCCTGGCGCTGACGGCGTTCCTGCGCCGGATCGCCGCGAAAAAGCCGGCGATCCTGTCGCGGCTCGGCCCCTACGCCCAGGCACGATTCCTGCTTGATGTCAGCGACGCGCCGTTCCTGCTGTTGATGCAGCCCGAGGCGCGGCGGCTGACCGCCCATGCGCGCCATGCGCCCGAGCCCGGGCATGACGCCGCGATCCGCGGCGGGCTGGCGGCGTTCTTGGCCATGCTGCACGGCGCCGAGGATGGCGATGCGCTGTTCTTTTCCGGCGAATTGCAGATCGGGGGCGACACCTCGGCGGTGCTGGCGCTGCGCAATGCGCTGGACGACGCCGAACTGGACCTGACCGAGGAACTGGCGGCGCTGTCCGGCCGGCCGCTGGACCGCTGGCTGCGCCGCGGCTCGGCATTGGTGGCGCGCAAGAGCGGCCTGATTCTGTCCCGACAAGAGGTGATGCCATGATGGAGTTGGTCTGCCCGGCCGGAACCCCGGCGGCGCTGCGCGCGGCGGTCGATGCGGGCGCGCATACGGTCTATTGCGGCTTTGCCGACGAAACCAATGCCCGCAACTTTCCCGGCCTGAACTTCAGCCGCGAGGAACTGGCCGAGGGCGTGGCCTATGCCCATGCGCGCGGCGCCAAGGTGCTGGTGGCGATCAACACCTTCCCGCGCGCCGGAGACCAGGTGCTGTGGCACCGCGCCGTCCGCGACGCCGCCGATCTGGATGCAGATGCGGTGATCCTGGCCGACCTGGGCCTGATCGCCCATGCCGCCGAGGCCCATCCCGGCCTGCGGCTGCACCTGTCGGTCCAGGCCGCCGCCGCCAATCCCGACGCGATCAACTTCTATGCCGAGGCTTTCGGCATCCGCCGCGTCGTCCTGCCGCGCGTGCTGTCGGTCGAGGAGATCACCGCCATCAACCGCGAGATCGACGTGGAAACCGAGGTCTTCGTCTTCGGCGGGCTTTGCGTCATGGCCGAGGGACGCTGTTCGCTGTCCTCCTATGCGACCGGGCTTTCGCCCAACATGAACGGCGTCTGCTCGCCCGCAAGCCATGTCGCCTATGCCGATGTGGCCGGCAATCACGAGGCACGGCTGGGCGATTTCCTGATCCACCGCACGCCCAAGGGCATGCCTGTGCCCTATCCGACGCTGTGCAAGGGCTGCTTCACCTCGCCCGACGGCAAGGGGGACAGCCAGACCGGCCATATCTTCGAGGACCCGGTCAGCCTGGACGCGACCCGCCTGATCCCGGCGCTGCAAAAGGCCGGGGTCAGCGCCCTGAAGATCGAGGGGCGGCAACGCTCGCGCGCCTATGTGGCGCAGGTGGTGCGCGCCTTCCGCGCCGCCGTCGAGGCCGCCGACCAGGGCGGCCCGATGCCCGAGGGACTGCTTGCGCGGCTGACCGAGGGCCAGGCCGCAACCACCGGCGCCTATGCCAAGACCTGGAGATGACCATGGACCTGACCGTCGGCCCCATCGCCTTTTTCTGGAGCGCGGAGCAGGTCCGCGCCTTCTACCGGACTTTGGCCGACACCCCCGTTCAGCGGGTGGTGATCGGCGAATGGGTCTGCTCGAAGCGCCTGCCCTTCTGGCAGCACGAAATCCCCGCCGCGGTCGAGGTGCTGCTGGCCGCCGGCAAGGAGGTGGCGCTGTCAACGCTGACGCTGATCACGCTCAAGCGCGAGCGCCGGCAGACGGCCGAGCTGTTCGCATCCGGCCTGCCGGTCGAGATCGCCGATCTCAGCGCGCTGAAGCACCTGCCCGAAGGCGCGCCCTTCTGGGTCGGCCCGACGGTCAACGTCTATAACGAGGGCACGCTGGAATGGCTGGCGGCGCGGGGCGCGCGGCGCATCTGCCTGCCGCCGGAGCTGCCGCTGGAATCGGTCGCGCAACTGGCCCGCGCCGGACAGCAGGCGGGCGTCGCGGTCGAAGTCTGGGGCCATGGCCGGGCGCCGCTGGCGATCTCGGGGCGCTGCTATCACGCGCGGCTGCACGACCGCGCCAAGGACAGCTGCCAGTTCGTCTGCGCCGAAGATCCCGACGGCCGCACGGTCGAGACGCTGGAGGGCCAGCCCTTCCTGACCGTGAACGGCGTGCAGACGCTGAGCTATACCCATATGAGCGTGGCGGGACAGGTCGACCCCCTGCGCGAGGCCGGCGTCGGCGCGTTGCGGCTGTCGCCGCAGCCGGGCGACTTCGCGGCCGTGACCCGGCTTTACGCGCGCCTGCTGGAAAGCGGGCTTTCCCCCCGCGACGCTTTGGCCGACTTGCGGCGCATCCAGCCCGGCGCCATCTTTGCCCAAGGGTTCCTCGAGGCGCGCCCCGGCGCCGCCCCCTGCCCCTGATCCATTTCTGACGGAGACGCGCGATGTCCACCTCGGAGCGCATGCGCAACTATCACGGGCCGGTGCTGCTGAGCCACGGTTTCCGGGCCTTCTTCCTCATCTCTGCGCTTTGGGCCGCGCTGGCCATGGCGATCTGGGTGGCCATGCTCGGCGGGGCCGAGATCCTGCCCCTGGCCTTCGATCCGTTCAGCTGGCACGCGCATGAGTTCCTTTTCGGCTATCTGGGCGGGGTCATCGCCGGCTTCCTGCTGACCGCGGTGCCGAACTGGACCGGGCGGCTGCCGGTGATGGGCATGCCCCTGGCCGGGCTGGTCGGGCTGTGGCTTCTGGGCCGGGTTGCCGTCGCGGTCTCGGCGCTGGTCGACTGGCGGCTGGTCATGCTGATCGACCTTGCCTGGGTCCTGTCGCTGGCCGCCTTCCTGGCACGCGAGATCCTGCGCGGCCGGAACTGGCGCAACCTGCCGGTGCTGGCGTTGCTGGCGCTGTTCACCGCCGGCAACGCGCTGTTCCACATCGAGGCCGCCCGCGGCGACCCGGCCTTTGAGGGCATGGGCATGCGGCTGGGACTGGCCGCGGCGCTGATCCTGATCGCGCTGATTGGCGGGCGGATCATCCCCAGCTTTACCCGCAACTGGCTGGCGGCGCGGGGCGCGAAACACCTGCCTGCGCCCTTCGGCCGCGGCGACGGGCTGGTGCTGGGACTGACGGTCATCACCCTGGCGGGCTTCGTCGCCGTGCCCGAGGCGCCGGCCATGCCCTGGCTGATGCTGGCCTGCGGCGCGGCGCATCTGTGGCGGCTGGCGCGCTGGCAAGGCTTGCGGACCGGGGCCGAGCCGCTGCTTTGGGTGCTGCACCTGGCCTATGCGCTGCTGGCATTGGGTTTCTGGGCCGAGGCGGCGGCGGGCCTGGACCTGATCGCGGCGGCACCGGCGCGGCATGTCTGGCTGGCCGGCGCCATCGGCCTGATGACGCTGGCGGTGATGAGCCGGGCGAGCCTTGGCCATAGCGGCCGGGCGCTGCATGCCGGACCCGGCACCACGGCGCTGTATCTGGCGCTGCTCGGCTCGGTGGTGCTGCGGCTGCTGGCCGGCTTGCTTCCGGCACAGGTCTGGCTGCTGCACCTGTCGGGCACGCTCTGGCTTCTGGCCTTCGGCGGCTTCGCGCTGCTTTACCTGCCGGTGCTGGCCCGGCCGCGCGTCGCGAAAAAGCCGGTTTCGGGCGCAAGGCACGCGGCCTGAGCCACAATGCGAAAAGGCCCGGCCATGCGACCGGGCCTTTTTCTTGCAGGGCCTGCGCCTCAGGCCGGTTGCAGCCCGCAGACCCGCCGACACCAGTCCACGACCAGCGCCTCATCGGCGGCAAGCGGCGCGGCAAGCCCGTCGGCGAACGCCTGGAACGCCGGTAGGTTCAGCCCGTTCACCCCGGCCAGGACCGGGATGCCGCGCGACAGGGCCTCGGCGATCAGGGGCGCGAAGCCGCGGCCCTCGGCCTCCTGCTTGCCGAACTTGTTGACCAGCAGCAACTCGGCGCCGGGCAGCGCCGCCGTGACGCCCAGCACCGCCGCCTCCAGCACGCCCGCATCCAGCCGGCACCCGCGCGCGCCGTTGCCGCGGTCCTCGCTGATGCGCAGCACCGGGCCACCGGGCAGCACGCGCAGGTCCATGTCGCATTTGATGCGCCCCTCGCGCTGGATATTGACCTGCACGGTCCCGGCCAGCCGCAACCCCGCCGCCTGCGCCCGTTCGGCAATGGCGGCAAGGAAGCGGTCGTTCGCCCCGCGGCCGGGCAAGCTGACATAGGCCAGATGCATCACGCGCGCCCCTGCTGGTCGAAGGAAATGCCCGAGATCTCGGCCCCGGCGACCAGCCCGTCCAGGTAGTCGCGGCTGGCGCGCAGCCAGGCCGCCTTGTCATGCGCCTGCCGCAATTGCGACAGCACGGACTCGAATGGCAGGACCTCGCCCCGCGCCCGGGCATCCAGCCGGATGACATGCAGGCCGTAGCGCGTCTCGGCCAGGGCCAGCGCGCCCTCCTCCATGGTGGCCAGCACGGCATCGAACTCGGGCACGGTATCGCCCGAGGTCAGTTGCCCCAGCATCCCGCCGGCGGTTTTGGACGAGCAGGCGCTGTAACGCGCGGCCAGTTCGGCAAACCGCCGCGGCTCGGCCCGGAGTTCGGCCAGCACCACCTCGGCCCGCGCCCGCGCCTCGGCCCGGGCCGAGGCATCCTCGGGCGCGGCGGCGAACAGGATATGCGCCGCCTCGTAAAGCGAGGGGGCACGGAACTGTTCGGGATGCGCGGCGTAATGCGCGGCCAGCGCCGCCTCGTCGGCGGGCGCGGGCCGGATCGCCAGGTCCAGCAGGGCGCGGATCGCGGCCTCGTCCTCGGTCTCCCATTGGCCGGGGGCAAGCTCGGCCGGCTCGGCGGCGATGCCCCGCGAGCGCGCCTCTTGCAGCAGAAGCTCGCGCACTGCCAGCGCCCGGGCCGCGGCCCGCCAGGCATGGCCGGGCTTGCCCTTGGGCGCGGGATGGTTCTGCGCCTCGGCCGCGATGCGCCCGGGGTCGATGGTCACGCCGTTCACGACGACCGGCGGCAGCAGCGGTTTCATCTGCATCGCCCTTACTCCGCCGGATAACGCTTGGCCGGTCGACGCTTGGTCCGCACGATCTGGTAGCCCGGCCGCCACAGATAGCGCACGGGGGCCGAGATCATGTGGACAAGCCGCGTGAACGGGAACAGCAGGAAGATGGTCAGCCCCAGCAGGATATGCAGCTTGAAGAGCCAGTGCACATGGGCCAGATGCTCGGCCGCGCCGGCGCGGAAATAGACGATCCCTTGCGCCCAGGACATCAGCAGCACCATCTCGTGCCCGTCCAGATGCTGCATCGAGACCAGGATGGTCATCAGCCCCAGCACCAGCTGCGCGATCAGCAAGGCCAGGATGCCGGTATCGGCCAGGGTGGTATGGGCGCGCACCCGCGGGTCGTAAAGCCGGCGATGCAGCAGCATCCCGCCGCCCACCAGCGCCATGACCCCTGCGATGCCGCCCGCGGTCATCGCCAGCACCTGCTTGGCGCCATGGCTGATGCCCAAGCCGTCGAATACGGCGACCGGCGTCAGCAGCCCGACCAGATGGCCGCCAAGGATCACCAGCACGCCGACATGGAACAGGACCGAGCCGATGACGAATTGCCGCCGCCGCAGGATCTGGCTGGACTTCGATTTCCAGCTGAACGGGTCCTGGTCGTAGCGGATGACCGAACCGAGGATCATCACCGTGATGGCGATATAGGGGTAGATGCCGAAAAGGAAATTGTTCATCTGAGCCTCCTCGTTCATTGCGCCGGGTTGGCGACGCGCGGGGCGTCCATGCGGGCAAGGATGTCGCGGCTGACCGGGCAGCCGGCATTGGGATCGGGGCCGAAGGTGACCTGCGCCTCTTCCCAGACGGCATCCAGCGCCGCCAGGTCCTCGGGGTCGTCGTCGGGGACGGCGGCCAGTTCCTCGGGCAGCGCGGCCGGCTCGGTCACGACCAGCGTCACCAACGCGCTGAGCACGCCGGCATAGGCCGTCTCGCGCCGCGTCAGCCGTTCGGCCAGCGCAACGAGGATATGGGACGCATCGGCCAGGAGCGCCTCCGCCTCGGGCAGGGGCCGGGTCGAGAGGTATTCCAGCAGCACCGGCAGGTGGTCGGGCAGTTCCGACCCGACCAGGTCGAAGCCGCCGGCGCGATAGGTCTCCAGCAGGTCCACCATGGCGCCGCCGCGGTCGCGGCTTTCGCCATGCACATGCTCGAACAGGTTCAGCGACAGGCTGCGCGAGCGGTCGAACAGCAGCACATAGCGCTCCTGAAGATCGTAGAGGTCGCCCTGCCGCAGCTCATGCAGCAGGCGGCGGATTTCCTCCATGCGCTTGGGGCCGAACAGCCCCTCGGCCTGCAGGATTGCGTCGATTTCGGGCAGTGCGGCGATCAGATCCTCGCTGGGATAGCTGAGCAGCGCGGAAAGGGCTCGGAAGCTTTTCATGCGATGAACTCCTGCGGGCTGCGAAACTTCTTGCCGCCGAAGAGCGAGGGGCTGTCGCCCGACGAGCAGCCATGCCCGTCGGTGAAGCCGCAGCCCCCGCGCAGGTCATAGGCATCCTCGACGATCTCGCGATGGGTGGTCGGGATGACGAAGCGATCCTCGTAATTGGCGATGGCGAGCAGGTGATACATCTCGTCGATCTGCTGCGGCGTCAGGCCGACGCGCTTGGCGACGCCCAGGTTGACCACCCCGTCCAGCGTTTTCGAGCGCATGTAGCTGCGCATGGCCAGCATCCGCTCCAGCGCGGCGGCGACGGGCGCCTCGTCCCCCGCGGTCAGCATGTTCGCCAGATAGCGCAGCGGGATGCGCAGGCTGCGCACGTCGGGCATGTCGTCCTGGGCGGCGATCTTGCCCGCCTCGGCGGCGTTCTGGATCGGCGACAGCGGCGGCACATACCAGACCATCGGCAGGGTGCGATATTCCGGGTGCAGCGGGAAGGCGATCTTCCATTCCATCGCCATCTTCCAGATCGGCGATTTCTGCGCGCCCTTGATCCAGTCCTCGGGCACGCCCTCGGCACGGGCGGCGGCGATCACCTCGGGGTCGTTGGGGTCCAGGAAGACGCCGAGCTGCGCGTCGTAAAGATCCATTTCCGATTCCGCCGCAGCGGCCTCGGCGATCTTGTCCGCGTCGTAAAGCATCACGCCCAGATAACGGATGCGGCCGACGCAGGTTTCCGAGCAGACCGTGGGCTGGCCCGATTCAAGGCGCGGATAGCAGAGGATGCATTTTTCCGACTTTCCGGTGGACCAGTTGTAATAGATCTTCTTGTAGGGGCAGCCCGAGACGCACATCCGCCAGCCCCGGCACTTGTCCTGGTCGATCAGCACCACCCCGTCCTCTTCGCGCTTGTAGATCGCGCCCGAGGGGCAGGAGGCGACGCAGGCCGGGTTGAGGCAATGCTCGCAAAGCCTCGGCAGATACATCATGAAGGTGTTTTCGTATTCGCCGTAGATGTCCTTCTGGATGCCCTCGAAGTTGTAGTCCTTGCTGCGTTTCTCGAACTCGCCGCCCAGGATTTCCTCCCAGTTCGGGCCCCATTCGATCTTTTCCATCCGCTCGCCCGAGATCTTGGATCGCGGCCGGGCGGTCGGGAAAGCCTGCATCTCGGGCGCCGATTTCAGGTGGTCGTAGTCGAAATCGAAGGGCTCGTAGAAATCGTCGATCTCGGGCAGGTCGGGGTTGGCGAAGATATTCGCCAGGATCCGCCACTTGCCGCCCTGCTTGGGTTGCAGATGCCCCGAGCGGGTCCGCACCCAGCCGCCGTTCCAGCGCTTCTGGTTCTCCCAATCCTTGGGATAGCCGATGCCGGGCTTGGTCTCGACATTGTTGAACCAGGCGTATTCGACGCCCTCGCGCGAGGTCCAGACGTTCTTGCAGGTCACCGAGCAGGTATGGCAGCCGATACACTTGTCCAAGTTCAGCACCATGCCGATTTGCGCACGCACTTTCATTCCGCTGCCTCCATACCTTGGGTTGCGGGGCCCGTTTCCAGGGGTCGGTCGAGCCAGTCGACCTTGTTCATCTTGCGGACGATGACGAATTCGTCCCGGTTCGCGCCCACGGTGCCGTAATAGTTGAAGCCATAGGCCAACTGGGCATAGCCGCCGATCATGTGGGTGGGCTTGGGCACGATGCGCGTCACCGAGTTGTGGATGCCGCCGCGCAGGTTGGTGATCTGGCTGCCGGGCGTGTTCACGATCTTTTCCTGGGCGTGATACATGAACATGCTGCCTTCCTTCATGCGCTGGCTGACCACCGCGCGGGCGGTGATGACGCCATTGCTGTTGAAGACCTCGACCCAGTCGTTGTCGACCAGCCCGGCTTTCCTGGCGTCGATTTCCGAGATCCACACCACCGGGCCGCCGCGGTTCAGCGTCAGCATCAAGAGGTTGTCGGTATAGGTCGAGTGGATGCCCCATTTCTGGTGCGGGGTCAGGAAGTTCAGCACCACGTGCTTTTCGCCCGCGGCCAGCGACTTCCTCGCATCCGCGCCCACAGTCTTGAGGTCGACCGGCGGGCGCCAGGTCACGAAGCCCTCGCCAAAGGCGCGCATCCATTCGTGGTCCTGGTAAAGCTGCTGGCGGCCCGAGACGGTGCGCCACGGGATCAGCTCATGCACGTTGGTCCAGCCGGCGTTGTAGCAGACCTCCTCGCTTTCGATGCCCGACCAGGTGGGGGACGAGATGATCTTCCGTGGCTGGGCGGCGATGTCGCGGAAGCGGATCTTCTCATCCTCCTTGACCTCGGCCAGGTGCCTGTGCTCGCGTCCCGTGGCGCGGGACAGCGCGTCCCATGCCTTGACCGCCACCTCGCCATTGGTTTCGGGCGCCAGCATCAGCACCACTTCGGCGGCGTCGATCGCCGTCTCGATCCGCGCCATGCCCTTGGTCGCGCCCTCTTCGGTCACGCGGCCGTTCAGCGCCTGCAGGTGATGCACCTCGTCCCTGGTGTCCCAGGAGATGCCCTTGCCGCCATTGCCCAGCTTTTCCATCAGCGGGCCCAGCGCGGTGAAGCGCTTGTAGAGGTTCGGATAGTCTCGCTCGATCTCGATATAGGCGGGCGCGGTCTTGCCGGGGATCAACTCGCATTCGCCCTGCTTCCAGTCCTGCACGAAGGGCTGGGCGATCTCGCCGGCGCTGTCGTGCTGCAGGGGAAGCTGGACCACGTCGGTCTCGACCCCCAGCACTTCGGGCGCGATTTCCGAGAACTTGCGGGCGATGGACTTGAAGATCTCCCAGTCGCTCCTGGACTCGTATGCCGGGTCCACCGCCGCTTGCAGCGGGTGGATGAACGGATGCATGTCCGAGGTGTTCATGTCGTCCTTTTCATACCAGCTGGCAGTCGGCAGGACGATGTCGGCATAGACGGCGGTGGTGGACATGCGGAAGTCGATGGTGACCAGCAGGTCCAGCTTGCCTTGCGGCGCCTGGTCGTGCCAGACCGCCTCGACCGGCTTCTGGCGCCCCTCCTCGCCCAGATCCTTGCCCTGCACGCCGTGATCGGTGCCGAGCAGGTGCTTGAGGAAATATTCGTGCCCCTTGCCCGAGGAACCCAGCAGGTTCGAGCGCCAGACGAACAGGTTGCGCGGCCAGTTCTCGGGCGCATCCGGGTCCTCGCAGGACATCTGCAACGCGCCGGATTTCAGCTCGCGCGCAACATAGTCCCTGGCGGGGATGCCTTCGGCCTTTGCCGCATGGCCGACCTCCAGCGGGTTGGTGCGCAGTTGCGGGGCCGAGGGCAGCCAGCCCATGCGCTCGGCCCGGATGTTGTAGTCGATCAGGCTGAGCCGGCTCCAGTCGCCCGCCGGCGCTGTGGGCGACAGGATTTCCTGCGTGCTCACCGTCTCATAGCGCCACTGGTCGGTATGGGCATACCAGGCCGAGGTCGAGTTCATGTGCCGCGGCGGCCGCGCCCAGTCCAGCGCAAAGGCCAGCGCCGTCCAGCCGGTCTGCGGGCGCAGCTTTTCCTGGCCGACGTAATGCGCCCAGCCGCCGCCCGATTGGCCGACGCAGCCGCACATCACCAGCATGTTGATGACGGCGCGATAGTTCATGTCCATGTGGAACCAGTGGTTCATCGCCGCGCCGATGATGATCATCGACCGCCCGTTGGTCTTTTCGGCATTGGCGGCGAATTCGCGGGCGACCTGGATGATCTTGTCGCGACGCACGCCGGTGATGCGCTCGGCCCAGGCGGGGGTGAACGGCACGTCGGCGTCGTAGTCGCGGGCAACGTTCTCGCCGCCCAGGCCCCGGTCCAGGCTGTAATTGGCGCAGAACAGGTCGAAGACCGTGGCGACCAGCGCCTCCTCGCCATTGGCCAGGGTCAGGCGCTTGACCGGCACGTTGCGAGTCAGCACCCCGCCGCGGTCGTCCACCGCGAAGCCGTTGGTCGCGGCTCCGCCGAAATAGGGGAAGTCGACGCCAAGCACGTCATCGCGGTCCTCGTCCAGGATCAGGCTCATCTTCAGCCGGACCTCGTCCCCTCCGGCCTTCTGCTCCAGGTTCCAGCGCCCCTCTTCGCCCCAGCGGAAACCGACCGAGCCGTTCGGGACCACGATGCGATCCGTGGCCTCGTCGATGGCCACCGTCTTCCATTCCGGGTTGTTCGACTGTCCCAGCGCGCCGTCGAAATCGCTGGCGCGCAACTGGCGACCGGGGATCAGGCGGCCGTCACGCTCGTCCAGCCGCACCAGCATCGGCATGTCGGAATAGCGCCGGCAGTAATCCTCGAAATACTCGGCCTGCCGGTCCAGGTGAAATTCGCGCAGGATGACATGGCCGAAGGCCATGCCAAGCGCCGCATCGGTGCCCTGCTTCGCGTTCAGCCAGATGTCGCCGAACTTCGCCGCCTCGGAATAGTCGGGGCAGATCACCGCCGACTTGGTGCCGCGATAGCGCGCCTCGGTATAGAAATGCGCGTCGGGCGTGCGGGTCTGCGGCACGTTCGAGCCCCAGAGCAGCAGGTAGCCCGCATTATACCAGTCCGCCGATTCCGGCACGTCGGTCTGTTCGCCCCAGGTCTGCGGGCTGGCCGGCGGCAGGTCGCAATACCAGTCGTAAAAGGACATGCAGGTGCCGCCCAGAAGCGACAGGTAGCGCGTGCCCGCCGCATAGGAGATCATCGACATGGCCGGGATCGGCGAAAAGCCGAAGACCCGGTCGGGGCCGTATGTCCGGGCGGTATAGGCGTTGGCGGCGGCGGTGATCTCGGTCGCCTCGTCCCAGGTCGCGCGCACGAAGCCGCCCTTGCCGCGGATGCGGGTATAGCTTTCGCGGGCCTGCGGGTCGTTCTGGATCGCGGTCCATGCCTGGATGGGCGTCATGGTCTTGCGCTTTTCGCGCCACAGCTTCATCAGCCGGCCGCGGATCAGCGGCGTCTTCATCCGGTTCGCGGAGTAAAGATACCAGCTGTATGAGGCGCCGCGCGCGCAGCCGCGCGGCTCGTGGTTGGGCAGGTCCGGCCTTGTGCGGGGATAGTCGGTCTGCTGCGTTTCCCAGGTGACGATGCCGGACTTGACATAGATCTTCCACGAGCATGAGCCCGTGCAGTTCACCCCATGGGTCGAGCGCACGATCTTGTCGTGCCGCCAGCGCGAGCGATAGGTGTCCTCCCAGTCGCGGTTCTCGGTCGTGGTCTGGCCATGCCCTTCCGAAAACACGTCCTTGCGCGTGGGTTTCAGGAAGTTCAGGCGGTCCAGCAGATGGCTCATGGCTGTCTCCTATGTCAGGCGGGGGTAGCGGCGCCGGAAGGGGCGCGGCCGCGTTCGATGTCGTGCAGAAGGCCGCCCGGACGGGTGTAGAACACCCAGGTCACGGCAAGGCACAGCACATAGAAGCCCAGGAAGGCCCAGAGCGCGCCAAGCGCCGATCCGGTCAGGGCGATCGAGCTGCCGTAAGCCTTGGGGATGAAGAACCCGCCATAGGCGCCGATCGCGCTGGTGAAGGCGATGATCGCGGCGGATTCGCGGTCGGACTGGCGGCGACGATCCTCGGGCGAAAGCTGCGGCTCGAGCCGCGCGACTTCCTTGCGCATGATCACCGGGATCATCTGGAAGGTCGAGGAATTGCCGACCCCGGTAAAGAAGAACAGCGCCATGAAGCCCGCGAAGAAGCCCCAGAAGGACAGCGCCTGCAGCGAGACGATGACCAGCCCCACCGAGGCGATCATGCCGGCAAAGACCCAGAAGGTCACCCGCCCGCCGCCGACCCGGTCGGACAGCCAGCCCGTTCCTGCGCGGCTGAGCGCACCGACCAGCGGGCCGAGAAAGACGAATTGCAGCGCGTTCACGTTCGGGAAGGCCAGGCCGGTCAGCAGCGGAAAGCCCGCCGAATAGCCGATGAAGCTGCCGAAGGTGCCGATATAGAGCAGGCACATCACCCAGTTGTGCTTGCGGGTGAAGATCACCGCCTGCTCGCGGAAGCTGGCGCGGGCATCGGTGATGTCGTTCATGCCCAGCCATGCCGCGATGGTCGAGGCGATGATGAAGGGCACCCAGACGAAGCCCGCGTTCTGCATCCACAGCCGCCCGCCGTCCGAAAGCTCTTGCGGGGCGCCGCCCATGGCGCCGAAGACGCCGGCGGTGATGACGATGGGCACCAGGAACTGCATCAGCGACACGCCCAGGTTGCCCAGGCCCGCGTTCAGCCCCAGCGCGTTGCCCTTTTCGGCCTTGGGGAAGAAGAAGCTGATATTGGCCATGGACGAGGCGAAGTTCGCGCCGCCCAGCCCGCAAAGCAGCGCCAGCACCACGAAGATCAGATAGGGCGTCGAGGGATCCTGCACCGCATAGCCGATGCCCATGGCCGGGATCAGCAGCGAGGCGGTGGACAGCGTGGTCCACAGCCGCCCGCCAAAGATCGGCACCATGAAGCTGTAGAAGATGCGCAGCGTGGCGCCGGACAGCGCCGGCAGCGCCGCCAGCCAGAACAGCTGGTCCTGGGTGAAGTCGAAGCCGATCAGCGGCAGCTTGGCCACCACCACCGACCAGACCATCCAGACCGCGAAGGCCAGCGTCAGGGCGGGGATCGAGATCCACAGGTTGCGCCTGGCGATCTTGCGGCCCTGCTCGGCCCAGAAGGTCGGGTTCTCGGGGCGCCAGTCGTCCAGCACGCGCGGCATCACCGTGCGCTCGGGGTCATGCACCTCGGCCAGTTCGGGAAAGTTCGGCAGCCGGTCCAGGGCCCGGCCCTGCGCGCGGCGCTCCATGGCGCGGATCGACAGATGCATCCAGGCCATCGAGACGACGACCACCAGGAACAGCAGCGCAAAGCTGGAGGTCCAGATCCCGGTCAGGTCCAGAAGCGCGCCAAAGACGATGGGCAGGATGAAGCCGCCCAGGCCGCCGATCATGCCGACAAGCCCGCCGACCGCCCCGACATGGTTCGGGTAATAGACCGGGATATGCTTGAAGATCGCAGCCTTGCCCAGGCTCATGAAGAAGCCCAGCGCGAACAGCGTGACCACGAAGGGCCAGAGCC
Source organism: Paracoccus sp. SSJ (assembly GCF_030234105.1). Classification (NCBI taxonomy): domain Bacteria; kingdom Pseudomonadati; phylum Pseudomonadota; class Alphaproteobacteria; order Rhodobacterales; family Paracoccaceae; genus Paracoccus; species Paracoccus sp. SSJ. Next base: position 27,084 of record NZ_JASSPE010000031.1, read on the forward strand.
CCATCTCGGTCGAGAACGAGATCAGCCCGTCCTTGCCGCGGATGGTATAGTCGGTCGGCGGATAGGACAGCATGAACAGGAACAGGGCGCTGAAGCCGAAGGTCCAATACATCACCGTGCGCGCGCCGAAACGGTCCGACAGCACGCCGCCATAGGCGCGGAAGATGCTGGCCGACAGGCTGAAGGCCGCCGCCGCCATGCCCGCGACCCGCAGGTCGACGCCATAGACCTGCGTCAGGTAATGCGGCAGCCACAGCGCCAGGGCGACGAAACCGCCGAAGACGAAGAAATAGTAAAGCGCGAAGCGCCAGACCTGCAGCTTCTTCAGCGGCGCGAATTGCTCGGCCAGCGTCGGCGCGGCGATGCCCTGGGCGCGGCGGGCCTCGAAATCGGGATCGTCGCGGGCGACCAGCAGGAAGACCACGCCCATCAGCGCGATGCCCACCGCCCAGATCTGCGCCACGGCCTGCCAGCCCCAGGCGACCAGGATGAAGGGCGCGATGAACTTGGTCACCGCCGCGCCCACGTTGCCCATGCCGAAGATGCCGAGCGCGGTGCCCTGCCGCTGGGCCGGGAACCATTTCGAGACATAGGCGACGCCGATGATGAACGAGCCGCCCGCCATGCCCACGCCCAGCGCGGCCAGCAGGAAGCCGGCATAGCTCTCGGCCCAGGTCAGCGCCCAGGTGGCGATGCCGGTGAACAGCATCTGCAGCGAAAACACCAGCCGCCCGCCATAGCGTTCGGTCCAGACACCCAGGATCAGCCGCACCAGCGAGCCGGTCAGGATGGGCGTGGCGATCAGCACACCGTATTCGAACTCGGTCAGGCCGAGCTCTTCCTTGATGGTGATGCCGATGATGGAAAAGATCGTCCAGACGGCGAAGCACAGCGTGAAGGCGGTGGTGCTGAGCCACAGCGCCTTTTGCTGCTGCATCGGGGGAAAGGAACTTGGGTCCGGCATGGCGGATGCTCCGATTGGGACTTTCGCGCGCTGTTTCGACGCTCACCCAGCACGGGCCCCTTTCGCGAGGTTTGATCTGGATCAACTTTGTCCGGCCGGCCCGGGAAAACCGACCGGATTTGGATTCTGCACTGTCCGATCTGGTGACTTCTCAAATCGGCAGCCTGCATATGCCGCCACGGTTCATGACAAATATGGATTTGATGATTGACTTAAATCAAGATTTTTGCAAGCGTGACGCCGATTCCACCAACACCACGCAGGACGACCCATATGCGCGAAGAGGACCGCAACGACATCCGCAACCTGCCGCTGTTTCGCAACATGACCAGCCCGGCCTTCGACGCGCTGATGCATGCGGCCTATGACCAGGTCTTTCCCGCGCAACTGGAACTGATCCGTCAGGGCGAGGTCGCGAATTTCCTGCATGTGGTGCTGGAGGGCGCGGTCGAGCTTTACGCCAACTGGCAGGACCGCGACACCACCATGGCCGTGGTCCAGCCGGTCGCCACCTTCATCCTGGCCGCCTGCATGCGCGACGCGCCCTATCTGATGTCGGCGCGCACCTTGCGGCGCTCTCGCATCGTGCTGATCCCGGCGGTGGACGTGCGCGCCGCCTTTGCCCGCGACCACGGCTTTGCCCTGGCCACGGTGCAGGAGCTTTCCGAGGGCTATCGCAACTTCGTCCGCCATGCCAAGAACCTCAAGCTGCGCAACGCCCGCGAAAGGCTGGGCGCTTATCTTTGGCAAAGATCGCTCGATACCGGCGGCGCGCAGGGCTTCGTGCTGCCGCAGGAAAAGCGGCTGCTGGCCTCGTATCTGGGGATGACGCCGGAAAGCCTGTCGCGCGCCTTCAAGGCGCTGCGCGACCATGGCGTGCATATCGACGGCATGCGCGTCACCATTACCGACCCCGCCGCGCTGGCGGCGCTGGTCCAGCCCAACACCCTGCTGGACACGGCGCTGAACATCCCCTGAAAGCGCGGATTTGACCGCAAGCGGCGGAGTGCGGCGGTCGTCGGCCGGCCCTAGATATGATAGCAGGAATGACGCAGCAGAAAGGTTCCTGCCATGGACCACACCCCGATCCCGACCGAAAGCGACCCGCGCTGGCAGCGGGTGCTGGCGCGCGACGCGGCGGCCGACGGCAGCTTCGTCTATGCCGTGCGCACCACCGGGGTCTATTGCCGCCCCTCCTGCCCGTCGCGGCGGGCAAAGCCGCAGAACGTGACCCTCTACGCCTCGCCCGATCAGGCCGAGGCGGCGGGCTTTCGCCCCTGCCGGCGCTGCAACCCCAGGGGTGCATCGGCCGCCGAGGCCAATGCCGCGCTGGTCGCCGCCGCCTGTCGCCTGATCGAGCAGGCCGAGACGCCGCCCACCCTTCAGGCGCTGGCCGAGGCGGCGGGGCTGAGCCCGTTCCACTTTCACCGCCAGTTCAAGGCGGTCACCGGGCTGACGCCCCGCGCCTATGCCGCCGCACATCGCGCCGGCCGTCTGCGCGCCCGCCTGGCCCAAGGCGCCAGCGTCACCGGCGCGATCTACGAGGCGGGCTTCAACTCGAGCAGCCGCTTCTATGAAGGCGCCGACGGAATGCTGGGCATGACGCCCTCGGCCTGGCGCAAGGGCGGCGCGGGGGCCGAAATCCGCTTTGCGCTGGGACAATGCGCGCTTGGCGCCATCCTGGTCGCGCAAAGCCGCCGCGGCATCTGCGCCATCGCGCTTGGCGACGACCCCGAGGCGCTGTTGCGCGACTTCCAGGACCGCTTTCCGGCAGCCACCCTGATCGGCGGCGACGCGGAATTCGAGGCGCTGGTCGCCCGCATCGTCGGCTTCATCGAGGCGCCGGGCATCGGGCTGGACCTGCCGCTGGACATCCGCGGCACCGCCTTCCAGCAGCGCGTCTGGCAGGCCCTGCGCCAGATTCCGCCCGGCACCACCGCCAGCTATGCCGAGATCGCCCGCCGCATCGGCGAGCCGCAGGCCAGCCGCGCCGTGGCGCAAGCCTGCGCCGCGAACCCGATCGCCGTCGCCATCCCCTGCCACCGCGTCGTGCGCAGCGACGGCGCGCTGTCGGGCTATCGCTGGGGCGTGGCGCGCAAGCGCGCCTTGCTCGACCGCGAGGGGGCGGCATAGGCACCGTATTGCCGAGAGTTTCGCTTGGGTATATATCCGGCCGCGATGCTGGCTGCCGGAAAGACCTGCCATGTTCCCGATCAGACCCTATCGCAGCACCGGGATCCTCGGCTCGGCCTCGGGGGCGGCGGCGGCCGCGATCAAGGCCCGCGCCGCGGAATGGGAGATCGACCTGATCGAGACCCCCGACAGCCTGGCGCTGCATCTTTGGGGCTGCGAACTGGCGCTGGTCCGCGACGGGGCCTCGGCCCGGCTTGAACTCAGCGCACCCGAGCGGCGGCTGATCGGCAATTTGCAGGACACCGCCACCACGCTGTTCGAGGAGCAGGGCCTGAGCATCCGCTGGGACAATGTCGACGAGGGCGCGCTGGCCCCCGGCCTGTCGCTGATGCGGGTGGTCGGGGTCGCGGCGCGCACCCCCGGCTTCCTGCGCGTCCGCGTCTCGGGCGAGGATGCCGCCCGCTTCGGCGAAGGCTCGCTGCATTTCCGCCTGCTGCTGCCGCCGGCCGGGCGCAAGCCGCATTGGCCGCGCATCGCCGCCAGCGGCCGCACCGTCTGGCCCGAGGGGCCGGATGCGCCGCATCGCGCCGTCTATACCGTCGCCGCGCAGCGCGGGGACTGGGTGGATTTCGACATCTTCCGCCATGCGGACAGCCCGACCTGCGATTGGGCGGATCGCGCCCGGCCCGGCGATCCGGTCGGGCTGATCGGCCCCGGCGGCGGCGGTTGCCCCGAAGCCGGCCGGCTGTGGCTCTTTGGCGACGAGACCGCCCTGCCCGCCATCGCGCGGATGCTGGACCAGGCGCGGGGCGAGGTGCAGGCCGTCCTGCGCGCCGCGCCCGCGGATCTGGCCGAACTGGCCCGCGACCCGCGCGTCAGCCGCTGCGACGACCTGCTGGCCGCGCTGGACGCCGCCGGCTTCGATGCGGCGCAGGACCGTCATGTCTGGTTCGCCGGCCCCGCGCATGAAGCCCGCGAGGCGCGGCGGCGGCTTGCCGCGCGCGGCCTGTCCCGCCGCGAATTCACCGCTGCCGCCTATTGGGGCTGAACCCTCAGGCCAGGATGCGCAGCCGTGGCAGCGAGGCCGCCGCAGCCCCCCAGGCAAGCGCCGCGCAAAGCGCGATCGCCGGCACCATGGTCGCCGCGGTGTTGTCCAGGAACGGCCCGGTCACGGCGATCATCAGCCCGCCGGTCAGCATCTGGATCGTGCCGCCCAGCGACGAGGCAAGCCCGGCGATGTCGGGATGCGGGTCCAGCGACATGACCATGGCCGTCGGCATGACCAGCCCCAGGCAGGCATTGGCCAGGAACAGCCCGGCGATGACCACGGGCAGCCCGTCGAAGCCCGCCAGCACTACCAGCGACAGGACCAGCGCCAGCCCGGCAAAGCCAGTGATCGCCAGCGAGATCACCCGCTCCATGCCAAAGCGCTCCGCCAGCCGGCCGGCGAATTGCGAGGCCGAGAAGAAGCCCACCGCATTCACCGCGAAGGCCAGCGAGAACCCGGTCGGGCTAAGCCCGTATTGCCGCGTATAGACGAAGCTCGCCGAAGCCAGGAACACGAAGAAGCTGGCCATGCCGAAGCCGCCGATCATCGTCAGGCCCAGAAAGCGGCGGTCGGTCAGCAGCCGCCGCGCCCCCGCCGCCATGGCGGCAAGCCGCACGGGCCGGCGGCGCTCGGCCGGCAGGGTCTCGGGCAGCACGAACAGGATCAGCGCCAGGCTCAGCAACGCGGCGGCGGCGAGCACGGCGAAGATCTCGCGCCAGCCGCCCCAGGCCATCACCGCCGAGCCGGTCAGCGGCGCCAGCATGGGCGAGACCGAGATCACGATCATGATCGCCGCCATCATCTTCGCCGCCGCGGGGCCGGTCGCCATGTCGCGGATCACCGCGCGCGGCACCGCCATCAGCGTCGCGGCACCCAGGCCCTGCACGGCGCGGGCGGCGATCAGCCAGCCGATGGTCGGTGCCAGGCTCGCTGCCACGGTGGCAACCAGAAAGATCGCCACGCCGATCACCAGCGGCCTCTTGCGGCCGACCGCATCGGACATCGGGCCATAGATCATCTGCGCAATGCCGAAGACGATGAAATACGAGGTCAGCGTCAATGCCGCGCCCGCCTCGGAGGTGTGCAGGTCGCTGGCCACCTGCGGCAGCGCGGGCAGATACATGTCGATCGCGAACGGACCGACAGCGGAAAGCAGGCCAAGAAGCAGGGCCATGCGGAACAGGGGATCACGCATCGGAAAACCTGTGATGTGTCAGATATGGGGAGTTTGGGCGCAGAATCGCGCCAAGGGTCGTTCGCCGCCGCCGGCCCCTGACTGCCATACCGCAAGGACGGGCGCAACCCCGCGCGGCCGCAAGGCCGGGACTTGATAAATGTTCAGCCTGCCCGGAATCAGGCTTCCCAAGCCACGCAGCCGCCGGCAGGATGAAAGGCGATTTCCCCCGGATTCTGAACGCGGAGCACGCGGATGAGGATCTATCACCTGATTTTCATGGCGCAGGTCGCCGGACTGCTGGGACTGCTCGGCGCGGCCATCCTGTATTGGTAAAAATCGCAGCCTCCGAAGGCATGGCTTGACAGGTGCGCCTGACATGCAACATTGGCGCCATGAACAAGGTGGCTGATTGGTTGTCCCAAAAGAGCCCGGTCAGTCGGAAAAACGCCGCCGAGACGGTGTTCGAGGATCTGCGAGGCGCGATATTGGCCGGCCGCTTGCCGGTCGGCATCCGGCTGCCTTCCGAGGCCAAGCTGGCCGAGCATTACGGCGTCAGCCGCCCGATCATCCGCGAGGCCATGCGCTCGCTGCAGACGCTGGGTCTGACGCGCAGCCGCAGCGGCAGCGGCAGCTTCGTGATCTCGGACCGGCAGGCGCCGGAACTCGCCTATGGCAACTACTCGGCGCGCGAGTTGATCGAGGCCCGCCCCTTCATCGAGATCCCCGCCGCCGGCTGGGCCGCCCTGCGCCGCAGCGAAGAGGACATGGCCCGGCTCCTGCAACTCTGCGACAGCATGGAGCGGCAGGAGGATGCGCTGAAATGGGTGCGGCTGGATTCCGATTTCCACTGCCTGATCGCCGAGGCCGCCCGCAACCGGCTGTTCGCCCGCATCGTCACCGATTCCCGCGACTCGCTGATGCGCCAGTCCGAACTGGTGAACCTGATGGCGGATCGCCGCGTGACCTCGAATCACGAACATCGCCGCATCGCCGAGGCCATCGCCGCCGGCTCCGAGACCGAGGCGCGGACCGCCATGCGCGACCACCTGCACGAGGTGGAACAGGCGATGACCTGGATCATCAGCCAGCGCCCCGCCAATTCCTGATCTTCCGGTTTCGCCCCCGCCCCGGCAATGAAGCATCGTCTTTCGGCCCCGGTGCGCAAGATCATGCATGCGCGGGCGCGGGACGGCTTGACCCCGTCGCCGGCTGTGGTTATCGCGAGCTGTCAGACAGATTGCGGCAAGGCGGGCGCGCCCGTCCGGCCAAGGATCTGCAAGGGAGGGATTGCTGAACCATGCGGCTCATGTCGTGACCGGGACCGGACAGATCCCGCTGCTGGCGGTGCTCGCCACCGGCGGCACCATCGCCAGCAGCCGCGGCGCGGACGGCGCCGCAAGCCCCAGCCTGAGGGCCGAGGATCTTTTGGCGCTGCTGCCGTCCATGGCGGTCGATTTGCGTCCGCAGGAGGTGCTGGCCAAGGACTCCGCCAGCCTGACACTGGCCGACATGCAGCGCATCAGCGATGCGGTGGCGACCGAACTGGCCGATCCCCGCATCGCCGGCATCGTCGCGTTGCACGGCACCGATGCGATGGAAGAGACCGCGCTGCTGGTGCAATTGCAGCATGCGCCGCGCAAGCCGGTGGTGTTCACGGGGGCGCAATTCGCCTCGGACCATCCGCGCTCGGACGGGGCGCGCAACCTGACGGATGCCGTCCGCACCGCATTGCAGCCGCCGCGCCCGGGGGGCGTGACGCTGGCCTTCGGCGGCCGGGTGCTGCCGGTCTGGGGGCTTTACAAGTTCACCTCGGACGCGCCCGACGCCTTCCGCCGCGTGGCCGATGAGGGCGCGACCGTCACCCGTCCGCTGCCGGCCCCGGTCGACGGCTTGCGCGTCGACATCGTCGCCACCCATCCCGGCAGCGACGGGCTGCATCTCGAGGCCAGCCTTGCCGCCGGCGCGCAGGGCATCGTGGTCTCGGCCCTGGGTTCGGGCAATGCCACGCCCGAACTGGTCGCAGCCATCTCGCGCGCCCGGGCGCAAGGAGTGATGGTGGTGGTGTCCAGCCGCGTGCCCGAAGGCCTGCTGTCGCCGATCTATGGCGGCGGCGGGGGCGGCCATGACATGCGGCGCGCGGGCGCCATCCATGCCCGACTGCTGCGGCCCGGGCAGGCACGCATCCTGCTGGCGGCAATGCTGGCCAATGGCTGCTCCGAGGCCGAGATCGCCCGCGCCTTCGAAACCGCGCCCGAGACCGTGCCGGCCTGAAGCCACCCGCACGGAAGCCAAGGCGATCCGCGATGCGAATCAAAACTCGAATTTTTCCACGACATTCCGCCGCCCGCGGGTGAAGGCGTCGGCGACCAGCAGCATGGGAGCGAGATCGACGTCGGATGCACCCTTGCGCACCAGTTCCGCCATGCGCGCGTAAAGCGCCGGGTATTCGCCCATGATGCTCGCCTGCCCCCCGGCATCAGTGTCGTCGATCTCCAGCACATTGCCGCCCAGGCGCAGCGCCAGCTGGCCGGC
>NZ_JASSPE010000032.1:0-34399 GCF_030234105.1 Paracoccus sp. SSJ
CGCCGCGTCCGTGGCCGGCCTGCTGATCACCACCGAGGCGATGATCGCCGAAAAGCCCGAGCCCAAGGCCCCCGCAGGCGGCATGCCCGACATGGGCGGCATGGGCGGCATGATGTAAACAAGCCCACAACCGGGTGAAAAAAGCAGGCCGCCCCAAATGGGGCGGCCTTTGTAAATGCCGCAGGTCGGCGGAGTTCATCGCAGCCTTGCCCAAGTCGGCATGGATAGCAGCCCAGGCCACCAGCGATATTTGCGGTTGGTCGAAGCGTGCTGCATGGTGCAACGCGTTATTTCTCTTGTGAAAGCCCTGTTTTCCGGGCTGGCAAGCTTCGTATCCGCACTCACCGGCAGCACATGGAAGCAGCGACCAAAGGCAGCTTGCCGACAGTCTGGGTGCGGGCGGCACATACCACCGCCCCGCACCCAGACTGTCGGCGCGTTCAGGTCAGCCGGACCGAAATGCCGCCATCGGCGATCAGCGGGCTGCCGGTCACGAAGCTTGAGCGGTCCGACAGCAGGAACAGCGCGGCCTGCGCGATCTCGGCCGGCCTTGCCATCCGCTTCACCGGATGCAGGCCGGCGATGAAATCCAGCACATCCGGGTTTCCCTCGCCGCCGCTCGGCGTGATCGTGCCGCCCGGCAACAGCGCGTTGACGCGGATGCCCTCGGCGGCATGGTCCGCTGCCAGCGACCGCACCAGGCCGATCATCCCCGCCTTCGATGCTGCATAGGCGCCCATGCCCGGCATGCCGCCATTGCTGAAGCCGACGAAGGACGAGGTGAAGACGATAGAGCCGCCGCCGCCCTTGCGCATCGCCGGGATCTGCGCCTTTGCCGCCAGAAAGGCCGCCGTCAGGTTGACTGCGATGACATCCTGCCAGTTTCCGGGCTCCATCTCTGGAACCGGCCCCATCCGGCCCACGATGCCGGCATTGTTGAAGGCGCCATCCAATGCGCCGAATTCCCGCAGCGCGAGATCGGTCAGAGCATCGGCATGGCCCTCGTCCCTGACATCGCCCGCCAGGACGACGGCCCGGCCACCGTCCCGGTCGATCGAGGCCGCAAGGGCATCAAGTTCGTGCCGCCGGCGCGCCGTCAGCACCAGATTGGCGCCCTCGGCGGCGAACAGCGTGGCGGCAGACGCGCCGATCCCGCTGCTGGCACCTGTGACGATGATCGTCTTGCCTTTCAGTTCCATGATCCGTTCTCCTGAATATCGGACCATGGCTGTCTAGCCGCGAGACCGCGAAGGCCGCTTCCCGTTCCTTGCCTTCGAAAAGAGCGGCTTCAGGCAAGGCCCGGACAGTCGCGCCCCTTCGCGTCACGCCACGCCCGGTCCCACCGCCTGCCGCGAGAGAATATCGGTGGCGCGATGATCGTCTCCGACCCCGTCGATCAGGATCACATCCCCTTGGGAATTGCGGGTGCGCAGCGGCAGGATCGCCTGATAGGCAGGCGAAGCATACCAGGCTCGCGCAGCGGCACGGTCGGGAAAGCCGATGACGATCAGATCACCCGACCAGGCGCCTTCCAGTTGCTCCTTGTCGCCGCCATGGATCACGAACCGCCCTGCGAACGGCGCGAGCGTGGCATCGATGGCTTCGAGATAGGCAACGATATCGGGGGCCATCTCGACATGATGCAGACGGGCAACGGCATAGCTGGCCATGAGTAGATCTCCTTCTTCTGTGTGATCGGTTGAGCGCGGGCCGACGGCGCTAGCGCACAAACCCCGGCCCGGAGGGAAGACGCCGGTCGCCTGCGCCGCCTTCATGGGAAACGGGTGGAATGCCCGGACCCGATGCCTATTTGCCGCCGGATTTCCCGGTCCAGGCTTTCCAGGCCGATCCGATGGCGATGCCCAGCGCCAGGCAGATGCCGACGCCCATGCCGATATTGTCCATCGCGCTGCCCACTCCGGCGCCGACAGCCAGGCCGACCGCGATTCCGATAGCGATTTTCCTATTGCGCACCACCGCTCCTTTCCGGGGACGACTGCCCCGCCTCCACCCTGGCTTTCAGCGCCGCGTTCATCCTTTCGAAATCGGCACCGAACCGCTTCGCGTCGATGAACCACAACAGCACGCCATGAAACCTCTCGCCATGGATCAGATGGGTGCCGCCCTGACGCTCGTCGAGGATGACGTAATGTTCGCCGTCGAGGACGCGCGGCAGGAACAGGCGGCCAAGCCAGCGCAACTCCCTTGCCGGCTCGACCTTCAGCACGACCGGCTTGAAGGCGATCTCGTTGCCGGTTTCGGGCCGCAGCCTGTTGACGAGCGTTTCGCCCCTGGCCAGTTCCCCCTCCATCGACACGATGAAGGGGTTCCAGTCGCGATAGCTGCCCGGATCGCCCAGCAGCGCCCACACCTGCGCGGGCGTGGCGTCGATCCCGACCTCCGTGACCACTTCCTGCCGCGGAGCGAACGCGAACGCCGCCGCCACCAGAATGGCGGCCACCGAAGCGGCTGCAAGCGGGATGTTCATGGCGTCTCTCCGCACTGGTCCTGTCCGTGGACAAGACATAGGCCGCACAAAGTGGAACGAAAATTGACGAATGGCGTATGGAAGATATACAAAATCGTATGTCTGGTCGTGTCGATAGCTGGGATCATTGGCGCAGCTTTCTGGCCGTGGTCGAGGAGGGCAGCCTGTCGGGGGCGGCCAGAGTCCTGAGGCTGACCCAGCCGACGGTGGGCCGTCATGTCGACGCGCTCGAGGACGGGATCGGGGCAAGGCTCTTCACCCGTTCGCGGGGCGGCCTGGACCCGACGCCGCTGGCGCTGGTGCTGGTGTCGCAGGCAAGGGACATGGCCATGATCGCGGACGACCTGGTCCGCACGGCCTCGGGCGAGCGGGACGAGCTGCGCGGCACCGTCCGGCTGGCGGCGGTCGATATCGTCGGAACCTTCGTGCTGCCGCCGATGCTGGCCGCCTTTCACGAGCGCCACCCCGGGATCGACATCGAGCTGGCGCTGTCGACCCGCAACGAGAACCTTCTGCGCCGCGAGGCCGACATCGCGGTGCGCATGGTTCGCCCCGAACAGCAGGCCATCGTTGCGCGCCATGTGGGGTTCGTGCGGGTCGGCCTGTTCGCCCATCGCCGCTACGTCGCCGCCCACGGCTTGCCCGAGACGGTCGAGGCGCTGTTCTCCCACCCGCTGATCGGCATCGATCAGGAAGAGGGCCTTGTCGCCGGCATATCCTTCGGCGGCCACCCGCTGTCGCGCGAGAGCTTCGCCTTTCGCTGCGACAGCGCCGTGGCACAGCTGATGGCCGTGAAGGCCGGCTTCGGCATCGGCGCCTGCCACCTTGGACTTGCGGCCGATGAGCCGGAGCTGGTGCGCGTGCTGCCGGATATGGTGGAGTTCGGCTACGAGATGTGGATCGCCATGCACGAAGACCTGCGCGACACGCGCCGGATGCGGTTGCTGTTCGACCATCTGGCCGAAAACCTCGCCGCATATTCGGAGCGGCGATCGCTTCGACAGGCTTGAGCCGTCGTCAGGCAGGCACCAGCGATTCTTCCCTGCTGCGGGCGGCTTGCAACGCGCGTGCCCACCATGCCAGTTGCGCCAGCATCTTGTCGGCCGAGCGTTCCAGATGATCCAGTCTGTCGATCCGGGCCTCGCCCTTCGAGATCGCCAGGTAGTCGCCGAAGGGGATATGAACCGCCGTCTGCATCGCGACCATCTCCAGCTCGGCGGCGATGGCCCGGACATGCTCGACCGCGCGCGCCCCGCCGACGCCGCCATAGCCGACCAGGCCCGCGGGCTTCCTGGCCCATTCCGCATGGTCCAGCGCGTTCTTCAGCACCGCCGTCGGGGCGTGGTTGTATTCGGCGACGGTGAAGACATAGGCGTCGAAGGTGGAGACCTTGTCGGCAAAGGCTTGCGCGGCGGCCTGCTGCGCCTTGGTGGCTGCCGGATCGCCCAGGAACGGCATGGCAAAGTCGCGCAGGTCGACCTGCGCGACATCGAAACCCGCGCCCTCGGCCTTTGCCGCGATCCAGGATGCCGGCCTGTCGGCAAAGCGGCCTGCGCGGGTGCTGCCGACGATGACCCCCAGGCTCAGGGGGCGATCCGGCGCCACGGCCCCGCTATGGCGGGCGACCTGCTCGACCGGGATCGATTCGACCGTCTCCAGCAAGGGGCCGATGCGGCCGAGATGCGCGGCAAAGGCGGGGTTGGCCGCCCAGCCCCGCTGCGCCCCGGCATCGGCAAAGCGCGTAACCACGATCACCCGCTTGCCATCCCGCGCACGATAGACCTCGTTGCCCAGCCATCCTTTCTGCGCCGCGCCCTCGCGCAGCGCGGCGGTTTCGCGCAGTTGCAGGTCAAGGAACCGATCCGTCTCGCCCGGCTTGGGGGTAAAGACGTTGACCAGCGTATAGGCGTCGCTCCTGATCGCATCCATGGCAACCAACCTTTCTTGATGCATTCCGATATGGGCTTATGATAAGTAAGCCGCTTACCAGTGGAAGAGCGGATATGAATCTCAGGAGCCGACATGGACGTAAGCCCCTCCTCCGACCCCGCCGACCCGATGCACAGCGACTGCCCGGGCCGGGACCTGTTCGAACTGATCACCAGCCGCTGGCCGCTGCTGATCCTCTGGTCGCTGCGGGGCGGCCCGCAACGCTTCTACGAGGTCCGCAATGCGGTCGAGGGCATCAGCGAGCGCGTGCTGTCCGAGACGCTGAAGAAGCTGTGCCGTCACGGGCTGATCACCCGCCATGTCCAGCCGAGCGTCCCGCCGAAGGTCAGCTATGCCCTGACCGGCCTGGGCGAAGGGTTGCTGGGCGTCATGGACGGGCTGACCGGCTGGATCGGGCGCGAACTGGAAAACGTCCAGGCGGCCAAGCGCCGCTATGACGCGCAGGAAGGGATGGCATGATGGCGACAAACGGAAAAAGCCGATGAGCGACGCGATAAACCTGGCGGAGAAACTGGCAAGCTTCGACCAAAAATGGTCGCCCCGGACCGTGGCGACGTTCAACGGCCATGACGTGATGGTCGTCAAGGTCGAGGGAGAGTTCAGGTGGCATTCCCATCCCGACACGGACGATTTCTTCCTTGTCCTGCAAGGCGAGATCGAGATCCGGCTGCGGGACCGGGTGGTGACGCTGAGGGCCGGCGAAATCTTCGTCGTCCCGAAGGGCGTCGAGCATTGCCCCGTCGCCCGCAAGGAGGCCCATCTGTTGCTGATCGAGCCGACCGGCACGCCCAATACCGGCGATGCCGCTACGGCCGTCGAACGCAACCCCATCTGATCGAAAGGCGGCGCGACCGTCGTCCCTGCGTTCCGCGATTACGGCGCATGGCGCTGCCCGACCGCCCCGAGCCAGCGCTCCACCATTGCGATTACCTCATCGCCGAAGCGCATCGCTCACCTGTTTTACGCGGGCGATGGCGTCGGTGCGGACGGCACGGCCCTGCTCGGTCAGCGCCGCCCGAACCCACCATCACCGACGTACGAGCGATGATCAACGCGCGCGACTCTCGCGCAAGGATCCGCAAGTGCCTGCGGGGATCGCGTTTCCGCGTCCATCGCAGGATGGTCGCACAGAATGATCATGCGGCCTGCCAATGGCCGGTTTCCGCAGCCCGGTTGCCCACCGCCGGCCCGGAACGAGGCCGTGGGGCGGCGGCCGGGCGCGTGCCTCACGCCGTCGGCACGGTTCCCCCGTCGATCACATGTTCCGTGCCGGTGATGGAGGCTGCACGATCCGAGGCGAGAAAGGCGATCAGGCTGGCGATCTCGGCCGGTTTCGCGGGGCGGCCCAAGGGGATGCCGCCAAGCGCCTCCATGATGATCCGCTTGCCGCCCGCGTAGTCCGTGCCCGCCTCCTGCGCCAACCGCTCGGCATGGCGGATGGCGGCCTCGGTCTCGATCCAGCCGGGGGCGACGCGCAGGACGCGCACGCCTTGGGGCGACACTTCTTTCGCAAGGCTCTTGCTGTAGGTCGAGAGCGCGGCCTTGGCGGCGGCATAGCCGGTGGTGGAGCCCGGCAGCGGCATGAGGCGCTGGATCGAGGTGACATGGATGACCACCCCTGCTCCCTGCGCGACCATCCCCGGCACAAGCGCGCGGTCCAGCCGGACGGCAGAAAGCAGGTTCCAGTCCAGCTCCTTCTGCCATTCCTCGTCGGTCAGCGCGGCGAAACCGCCTCCCGGCGCGCTCGATCCGCCCAGCACATGGACGATTATGTCGACGCCGCCCAGCCGGCTGTGCGCGGCCTCGGCCACGGCCCGGCAGCCCTGCGCGGTGGTCAGGTCGGCGGCGACGAAGATCTGTTCGGGCAGGTTCTCGGGGCGCGAGCGGGCCGTGGTCAGCACCTGCGCGCCAAGTTCCCGGAACAGCGCCACGGTGGCGGCGCCGGTGCCCTGGGTGCCACCGGTGATCAGGGCGCGCTTGCCCCGCAGGGTCAGAAAGCCGGTCATCAGCGGATCTCCAGATCGGTGATGCGGTCGCCCGCCAGGCCGAAGGTGAAGGTCAGCGTGGCGGGGCTGCCCGGAAAATCGCCGCTGACGCGGGCGCGGACCACGGTCTTGCCCGCCGCTTGGGTCAGGTCAAGCGGCTCGGCCTTGTGGCGATACTGCGCCTTGGCCGCCTGCCACCAGGCCAGGATTTCCTCGGGATCGCGATGGGTCCGGTGTTCGTCATGCACCACGGCATCAGGGGCGAAGGCCGCGGCCAAGGCCTGGGCATCCTGCGGGGGGTGGGCCTCGAAATAGGTTCTGATCGGCGCGGGAAGCTGCATGTTCCGTTCCTTCTGTTGCTTGCAGGCGAAACATGGGCCTCGACCATTATCGGGATAAGCGGGATAAGATGGCATCTGGTGATGACAGGATCGGGACAATGAAGAACGCCGGGCTGAGGGATCTGGAAGCCGTGCTGGCCATTGCGCGCCGGGGCACCTTCCGGGCGGCGGCGATCGAGCTGGGCATGTCGACGACCGCGCTGTCCCATGCCATCGCCCGGCTGGAGGCGGGCCTGGGCGTGCGGTTGTTCAACCGGACCACCCGCAGCGTGTCGCTGAGCGATGCCGGGCGGCAGTTCGTCGCAAGCGTCTCGCCCGCGCTGGCCGAGATCCGCGGGGCGATGGACAGCGTGCGCGCGCAGGGCCAGACGCCCTCGGGGATGCTGCGCATCAATGCCTCGGCGGTGGCGGGGCGCGAGATCATCTCGCCTTTGGTGCTGGACTTCCTGCGCCGCCATCCCCGGATGCAGGTCGATCTGGTGACCGAGGAGCGGCTGGTCGACATCGTGGCCGAAGGCTTCGACCTGGGCATCCGCACCGGCGACCTGGTCCCCCGCGACATGATCGCCCTGCCGCTCGGCAAGCCGCAGCGTTATGCGGTCGTCGCGACCCCGGCCTGGCTGGCGGACCGGCCCCTGCCGCTGGTGCCGGCCGATCTGCTGGCGCATGACTGCATCCGGGTGCGGCTGCCGAACCGAGAGCTTTTCCGCTGGTATTTCGAGCGGCAGGGCGAGGTGGTGCAGATCGACGTCCGCGGCCGCCTGATCCTGGACGAGGCCGCCATCGCCCGCGCCGCCGTGCTGGAGGGCGCGGGCATCGGCTTCTTCATCGAGCAGAACGTGGCCGAGGACATCGCCGCCGGCCGCCTGATCCGCCTGCTGGAGGACTGGACCCTGCCACGCCCCGGCTTCTGCCTGTATTACCCCGGCCGCAGGAACCCCTCGGCGGGGCTCACCGCATTCCTTGCGATGGCGCGAGAGATGGCGGCGCAAAGGGGCTGAGGCAGCTTCACCCGCAGGCCGCAACACATGCCAGGCCCGCGCGCAGCGCAAAGCAGGCCAGCGCCGAGCTCAGCAATAGCGCTCCACGAAAGCCATCTGATGATCGCCATAGCGGTCGCCATGGGCAAACCCCGCGGGCAGGATACGGTCGATTTCCGCAATATCCGCGGCGTCAAGATCCGGGACCTGCCAGTCGCGAAGGTGATCCGCCGTCCGGGTGGCCGGGATTGGAACGATGTGATCCCCCTGCGCCAGAACCCATGCCAGCGCCGCGCCCGGGACCGTCCAGCCCCGCTGGGCGCAGAGGTCGCGGAAGGGCGCAATGGCGGCAAGGTTCGCCGAGAAGTTCGGCTCGGTGAAACGCGGGTTGGTTTCGCGAAAGTCGATGCCGGCCCGGAAATCCCGTTTCAGCGGCTCGCGCCCGAACATCCCCCGGCCCAGCGGAGAAAAGGCGACGAAGGCGACGCCAAGCTCGCGGCAGGCCTGGATCAGGCCCAGCTGGGGCAGCCGCGTCCAGAGGGAGAATTCGCTTTGAACCGCGGTCACGGGATATTCGGCATGGGCGCGGCGCAAGGTCGATGGCGCGATCTCGGACAGGCCATAGCCGCCGATCTTTCCCTCTTGCACCAGCTTCGACATCGTCCCGGCCACGTCCTCGACAGGGATGTCGGGTTGGCGGCGGTGGATGTAGTAAAGATCCACATGCTCGCGTTTCAGCCGGCGCAGCGATTCCTCAAGGCATTGGCGGATATAGGGCTCGTCATTGCGCACCGCGCGCGGCGGCCCGTTGACGATGCCGCATTTCGTGGCCAGATGCAGGTCGCGACGCCCCCAGCGGCCGATGATCTGTTCCGATATGCCCATGCCGTAGATATTGGCCGTGTCGAAATGGCCGATGCCCGCGTCCACCGCCGCATCGAGGCAGGCCAGCGAGGTCGCCTCGTCCGTTGCGCCGAACATGCCGCCAAAGCTCATCGTGCCGAAGCCGATGGCGCCGACATTGCGGTTGCCGAGCCGTCTCTGTTCCATTCCTGCCTCCTGTGCCGCGGTGCGGCAGGGAAGCGCGACCTGCCCCGCCCGTCAAGCGAAAGCGACCTTATCGTCAGCGTTCGGCATCCGGGCGCCGCACTGGTGCCCGTTGACTGACCCGACGTCTCATGCTCGATACGGCGATCTAGGCCCCTTTGGACGCGCTTCGCCACATGATGAACAGCCCGGACAGGACGATCATGGCCGAACCGAGAAGCATCGGGGTGGTGAGGCGTTCTCCGAACAGAATGACGCCCAGCGCGACGCCGAAGATCAGCCGCACATACCTGAAGGGCGTGACGGCAGATACCTCGCCCGTGCGCATCGCCTTCATCAGGCAGGCATAGGCACAGACGCCGCACAGCACCGCACCGCCCAGAAACAGGCCGGCCCGCGTTTCAGGAAGGACGAACGGTGCATCCGACCAGAAGGAAACCATCACGCCGGCCAGCGCCACCGCCAGAAAGCCGTAAAATCCAAGGACATTGGTCCCCAGCGTCGCGGGGGCCGCGCGGCTGGCGAGGTCTCGTCCGGCAAATCCCAGCATGCCCGCGACAGCAAGGAGCGAGAGCATGGAGAAGCTGTCCGTGCCCGGCCTGATGATCACCAGCACGCCCGCCATGCCAAGCAGGATGGCGCTCCACCGGCGCCATCCGACCGGCTCGCCGAAGACAAGGGCGGCGGCGGCGACCACCACGACCGGCGTCGCCTGAAGGATGACGGTGGCCGCCGAAAGCGGTATCAGCGCCAGCGCGAGAACATAGAACAGCCTGCCCGCGATCTCGAACACCACCCGCAGGCGCATCGGGAACGACAGCACCTCGGGCGTGAAAAGGCTTTCGCCTGCCCATCGGGCCAGGCCGGCAAAGACCAGCGCGCCGCCTGCCCCGAAAGTGACAAGGATCTGGGCGATCGGGACGGTGGAGGATGCGCCCTTGATCAGCGCATCCTCGAAGGTGAAACCCGCCATCGCCACGACCATCCACAAGGCGCCGACAAGGTTGGCGGCATGGCGCGTGCGCACGGCCGGGGTTTCTTGCGGAGGGGCCGAAACGCGTTCCATGGAGGGGCTCGTCCAATGAGTGGTAAGAAGACCTTTGCCCGGGTTGCTATCAGCCCGCGCCCTTGCACGCCACCCACTCCGGCCGGCCGCGGGACCGGCCCTTCGTGGGCGCCGCGGGACTTTGCGGACATTGCGCCATGGCCGCGGACCATGCATCAGTTCGCCCGGACCAGCCAACGGAACGCCATGCCCAAGTCTTTGCAGAACCCCGCCCCGCCCATCCCGCCAACGGTCTGGATGCTGGGCATCGTCAGCCTGCTGATGGACGTGTCGTCCGAGATGATCAACACCCTGCTGCCGCTCTGGCTGGCGGGCGGGCTTGGCGCGTCGGCCCTCGCCATCGGCTTCATCGAGGGGCTCTCGGTCGCCATCGCCACCGCGACCAGGTTCCTCTCGGGCGTGTTCGCCGACTGGAGCCGCAGGGCGAAACCGCTGGCGGTTCTGGGCTATGGGCTGGGTGCGCTGTCGCGGCTGATCTTTCCGCTGGCGATCAGCATCGACCAGATCGTGCTGGCCAAGGCATTGGACCGGGTCGGCAAGGGCATCCGTGGCACGCCGCGCGACGCCATCATCGCCGCCGTCGCCCCGCCGCAGATCCGTGGCGCAAGCTTCGGATTGCGCAAGTCGCTGGACACGGTGGGCGGCTTCCTGGGGCCGCTGGTGGCGGTCGGAGCGATGATCCTGCTGGCGGGCGACATCGCCGCGGTCTTCTGGATCGCGGCGATTCCCGCCGCCCTCGCCATGCTGGTGCTGGTCCTGGCCGTGCATGAGCCCGAACCGAGCCGTGTGGCAAAGCGATCAGGCTTCCGCCTTGCCGACGCATTCCGGCTGAACCGCGCCGTCTGGGCGGTGATCGGGCTGGCCGCCATCATCATGCTCGCGCGGTTCAGCGAGGCCTTCGTGCTGCTGAAGGCGCTGGAGGCCGGGTTTGCCCCGACCTGGGTCCCCCTGGCCATGGTGGTCATGCATGCGGCCTATGGGCTGACGGCATGGCCGGTCGGTCGCCTCTCGGACCGGATCGGGACGGCGGGGCTGCTGTCGTGGAGCCTGGTCTTCCTGACGATCGCGCATCTGACGCTGGCATTCGCCGGGACGGTCTGGGCCTATATCCTGGGAACCGTGTTCTGGGGCCTGCACATGGGATTTTCCCAAGGGCTTCTGGGGGCGATGATCGCCGCCGCCACGCCCGATGCGATCAGGGGCAGCGCCTTCGGCACGTTCAACCTGGTGGCCGGCTTGGTGATGCTGGTGGGCAATACTGCCGCCGGATGGTTCTGGCACAGCGCGGGATCGCAGGCGCCCTTCCTGATCGGTGCCGGCCTTTCGGGCATCGCCATGCTGTGGATCGCGCTCCGGCAGCGGCGGTTCCACCTTTAATGCCGGTGATCGGGGATGATCTCTGACATCGAGCGATGATAGCATCGCCGGGCAGGCCGCAAGAGGCGGCGATGTTCGGAGGCAATATGCGATTCTTCGTTCTGGGTGCTTCGGGTGGCGTGGGATCGTGCCTGCTGGAGCAGGCCGTCGCCCGCGGGCACCGCATCACCGCGCAGACCCGCAGCACGGCCAAGCTGACGGAAACCGAGGCCGTGGCCGTCGCGGTCGGCTCGCCCACCGACGCGGCATTCCTGCGCCGGCATATCGCCGGGCACGACGCGGTGGTCATCTGCCTGGGGATCGACAGGCAAGGCAGGACGACCCTGTTCTCCGAGACCACGAAGGCGGTGGTGGAGGCGATGCAGGCGGCTGGCGTTCGGCGCCTCGTGGCGGTGACCGGGATCGGGGCCGGCGACAGCAAGGGCCATGGCGGATGGCTCTACAACCGCATCATCTATCCGCTTTTCACCCGCAATCGCTATGCCGACAAGGATCGCCAGGAGGCGATCATCGAACAAAGCGGCCTGGACTGGACCATCGTCCGGCCGGCACCCTTTTCCGCCCGTGCGGGAAGCGGACCCTTGCAGGTCCACACCGAAATTCCCCATGGGTTGCAGCTGAGATCCATCACCCGCGCCGAGGTCGCCGGCTTCATCCTCGACAGTCTGGAGGGCGCGCGCTTCCTGCACCGGAAACCGTTCATCGGCCATTCCTGATGTCGCCAAGGCAGGGCTGGGGCTGTATCCGTCCCTTGCGAAGCATGCGCCCTTATGGACAGGCTGGCTGCATGGAGTCGGGCAAATGCCGCACGGGAGGGTTTCGAACCCTGGAAGGAGATGCAGGTATGACGACCACCCCGCTCAGCAGGCTGACGCGGCGGTCGCTGCTGGGTGCCGCCCTCGCCTGCCTTGCGCTACGTCCGGCCAGTGCGGCCCCGGAATGGCGCCATATCGACCCCGTGGCCATCTCTGCCGAGGACATCGCCTGGTTCCGGGCCTGCCGCGCCGTCTGGATCGACTGCGAATCCGGCGCGCCCGGCATCGTCCCCGGCGGCATGACGCTGGAGGATTACGCCGCCGAGTTCGACAAGCCCTCTTCCACGATCATTGCGCGTATGGAGCGGCTGGTCTGCGCCTTCTTCCTGCATGCCCGCTTCACGCCCGGCATTTACGCCTTTCGCCAGCCCGTCGAGGGCCGGACCAGCTTCGCGGTGACGGCCGATCACATCCGCCTGCTGCAAACGACCAGCTGGCGGGGCAGCGTGATCGACTGCAAGCGGCCCTATGGCGACTATGTGCATTTCGAGATCGACATGGCCCGCACGCTTGGCCTGCCCGTGGTGCGCAGCGCCGAGGGCCATGACGAGATCGGCCCGGAAAACGAGGCGCGGATGGGTGCGCTGCACGGCGAGATGCTGTTCGTGCTGCAAGCCTATCTGGAACATGCCGAGATGCCGCCCGGCGACTGGTTCATCCCCTATGACGGCTGGGACGGCATCGTGATGCCGCGCTGCGTGCCGGTCGGCGCGGACCAGGTGGCGCGCTACAAGGCCGCCATGGCGGCGATCACCTTTCGGGGGATGTGGGAGACGCCCTACGACCTCGTCGTGCCAAAGATCAACGCCTCGGTCGCGCTGTTTGCCGTCGCACCATAGAGCTGCCCCCGCCGCAACAGACGACACCACGAAATCCACCCCGGGAAACCTGCATCACCCCGTCCGGTCCATCCGTCGCGCAACGCTCAAGCTCTATCGGCCTGATCGAAAGCTGCGAACAAACCGGAATATCGCAAAGCCGGCCGAGACGGCATAGAGGAAGCCGCCGATGAACATGATGCCGTAAATGGCGGCGAACAGGTCGCGGTCGTGCTCGTAGGTATGGGGCTCCAATGTTGCGGAAAAGACAAACAATGCAATGAAGTAGCCGATGGCATAGCCGAGAACCCCGCATAGGGGCACAAGCACGACCAGGCTGCCGAGGAGGAGCGCAATTCTCTTCAGCACGGGGCGCATCGCTAGAAATCCGTCAGGTGATCAAGCGTGAACCTGTCGGAACCGCTCTCGCACATGTGCCAGTCCTTCTGGGCGTTGGCCTCGTGGCGGCGACCGTGGCACCAGCCCCTCGCCAAGCAGCATTCCCCGCAGCAACCCTTGCAGCGGCAAGAATGCGGATGCGCGCGACCCCCGGACCGATGGACAGGAACGGGAATCAGCGCCATCAATCGCGTTCTCGCTTCCCACACTTGGATCACATGGCCAGAACATGACGATTGCGGCGACGCCGCAGATCCTCCATAGGCCATCAAACCGGCTGGGCAGGCGCTGCGGTTCAAACCAATCTCAGGGATGCGGGACAGCCTGCCAGGGGCGGTCGAACCTGTGCAGCAACATACCCGCAGCGCGCCTCTTGCTACCGGAGCCATTTCGGTATACATCAGCATACAATAAGCTTGCCGCCGCTCGCCAACAGTTCTCACGGCCCGGGGGTCCAGCTTTATCCGGCACTGAACCGTAGGGATCGTCATGAGCTTGTACACGGACTACCTGACCGAAATCGAAACGCGCAAGGGTCAGGGCCTGCATCCCAAACCCATCGAGGACGGGGCTCTGGTAGCAGAGCTCATCGCGCAGATCGAGGATGCCGGCAGCGAATACCGCGACGATTCCCTGAACTTCTTCATCTACAACACCCTGCCCGGCACCACGAGCGCCGCGGGTGTCAAGGCGGCATTCCTGAAGAAGATCATCGTCGGCGAGGCCATCGTGCCCGAGATTGCCCCCGCCTTCGCCTTCGAGCTGCTGTCGCACATGAAGGGCGGCCCGTCCGTCGAGATCCTCCTCGACCTCGCGCTTGGCGAGGATGCCGCGATCGCACAGCAGGCGGCAGAGGTGCTCAAGACCCAGGTCTTCCTCTACGACGCGGACATGGCCCGGCTGGGCATGGCCTACGAGGCCGGCAATGCGGTCGCGAAGGACATCCTGGAAAGCTATGCGAAGGCCGAGTTCTTCACCAAGCTTCCCGGCATCGAGGAAGAGATCAAGGTCGTGACCTATATCGCCGCGGAAGGCGATATCTCCACCGACCTGCTGTCGCCCGGCAACCAGGCGCATTCGCGCTCGGACCGGGAATTGCATGGCCAATGCATGATCTCGCCCGAGGCGCAAAGGGAAATCCAGGCGCTGCAAAAGCAGCATCCCGACAAGCGCGTGATGCTGATCGCGGAAAAGGGCACGATGGGCGTGGGCTCGTCGCGGATGTCCGGCGTGAACAACGTCGCCCTCTGGACCGGCAAGAAGGCCAGCCCCTATGTGCCCTTCGTCAACATCGCCCCGGTCGTCGCCGGGACCAACGGCATCTCGCCGATCTTTCTGACGACGGTCGGCGTGACCGGCGGCATCGGCATCGACCTGAAGAACTGGGTCAGGAAAACGGATGAGGACGGCAAGCCGATCCTGAACAACGACGGCAACCCGATCCTCGAACAGAAATACTCCGTCGAGACGGGCACGGTCCTGACCATCAACACCCGGGACAAGAAGCTTTACGACGAAACCGGCACCCGGGACCTAGTCGACGTGGCCTCGGCCTTCACGCCCCAGAAGGTGGAGTTCATGAAGGCCGGCGGCTCTTACGCCATCGTCTTCGGCAAGAAACTGCAAACCTTCGCGGCCGAAACCCTGGGCATCGAGCCGACGCCGGTATTCGCCCCCAACAAGGAAATCTCGCGCGAGGGCCAGGGCCTGACGGCGGTCGAGAAGATCTTCAACCGCAATGCCGTCGGCGTGACGCCCGGCAAGGTGCTGCACGCCGGATCGGACGTGCGGGTCAGGGTGAACATCGTCGGCTCGCAGGACACGACCGGGCTGATGACCGCGCAGGAACTGGAGGCCATGGCGGCCACCGTCATCTCGCCCATCCTGGACGGCGCCTATCAGTCCGGCTGCCACACCGCCTCGGTCTGGGACGCGAAGGCCCAGGCGAATATCCCCAAGCTCATGGCCTTCATGAACAATTTCGGCCTGATCACCGCGCGGGACCCGAAGGGCGTCTATCACGCGATGACGGACGTGATCCACAAGGTCCTGAACGACATCACCGTGGACGACTGGGCGATCATCATCGGCGGCGACAGCCATACCCGCATGTCCAAGGGCGTAGCCTTCGGGGCGGATTCCGGCACCGTGGCGCTGGCGCTGGCCACGGGCGAGGCGACCATGCCGATCCCGGAATCGGTGAAGGTGACCTTCAAGGGCACCATGCAGCCCCACATGGACTTCCGCGACGTGGTCCACGCGACCCAGGCGCAGATGCTGAAGCAATGCGGCGACAACGTGTTCCAGGGCCGCGTGATCGAGGTGCATATCGGCACGCTGCTGGCCGACCAGGCCTTCACCTTCACGGACTGGACCGCCGAGATGAAGGCCAAGGCCTCGATCTGCATCTCGCAGGACGAGACCCTGATCGAATCGCTGGAAATCGCGAAAAGCCGTATCCAGATCATGATCGACAAGGGCATGGAGAACGCGGCGGGGACGCTGCATGGCCTGATCGCCAAGGCGGACAAGCGCATCGCCGAAATCCGCTCCGGCGAAAAGCCGGCGCTCGCCCCCGACGAGAACGCGAAGTATTTCGCGGAAGTCGTCGTCGATCTCGATCTGATCGACGAGCCCATGATCGCCGACCCGGACGTGAACAACGCGGATGTCTCCAAGCGCTACACCCACGACACGATTCGGCCGGTTTCCTATTACGGTGCCCGGAAAAAGGTCGATCTCGGGTTCGTCGGCTCCTGCATGGTGCACAAGGGCGACATCAAGATCGTCGCCCAGATGCTCAAGAACCTCGAGAAATCGCAGGGCAAGGTGGAGTTCAAGGCGCCCCTGGTCGTCGCCGCGCCCACCTACAACATCATCGACGAGCTGAAGGCCGAGGGAGATTGGGAGATCTTGCAGAAATATTCGGGCTTCGAGTTCGATGACCTGCTGCCCAAGAGCAAGGCGCGCACCGAATACGAGAACATCCTGTATCTCGAACGGCCCGGCTGCAACCTGTGTATGGGCAACCAGGAAAAGGCCGCGAAAGGCGACACCGTCCTGGCCACCTCCACGCGCCTGTTCCAGGGACGGGTCGTCGAGGACACCGCCGAGAAGAAGGGGGAATCCCTGCTTGCCTCGACGCCGGTCGTCGTGCTGTCCGCGATCCTTGGCCGGACGCCCAGTGCCGAGGAATACAAGGCCGCCGTCGAGGGGATCGACCTTACCAGGTTCGCCCCGCCGCTGGAAAAGCCCGAGACCTCACGGTCGGTCCATTTCTGAAGGGCTGGCCCGACCGGGCAAAGGGCGGACGTTCATCGGTCGCCCTTCGCCATCGCTGAACATATGGCCTGGAATTGCCGGGATCATGCCGCCCTTGGCCGTCGGCTCCTGGGTTGCGGCGGTCGAGCAAACCTATGCCGCCGATGCCGGAATGCGGCGCGACGAGGCGATCCGCTCGGCCACGCCGGGCGCCGCCTTCCCGATCTTCGCGGCCCAGGCCCATGGGCTCGCCTCCTGCCCGATGGCGGGCTTCGACGCGGAACGGCTGGCGCGGGAATTCGCGCTGGCCGCCGATGAGATCCCCGTCCTGCTTGTCGCCGTCGGACATGCCGCAGAGGGCAACCGGCCGCAAAAGCCGCGCCTTCCGGTGGCGCAGATCCTGACGACGCTCCAGCAGCCCGAGGTCGACATGCCCAAACCATCCGACATCCTGCTGACCGCGCTGGCCCCGGCGGTCTGGGGCAGCACCTATATCGTGGCGACCGAGTTGCTGCCCGGCGCCCCGCCGCTGAGCGTCGCCGCGATCCGCGCGCTGCCCACGGGGCTGATCCTGCTGCTTCTGGTGCGGCAGCTGCCCAAGGGGGACTGGCTCTGGCGCTCGTTCGTGCTGGGGGCGCTGAACTTCACCGTCTTCTGGGCGCTGCTGTTCGTGGCGGCCTATCGCCTGCCCGGCGGCATCGCCGCGACGGTGGGGGCGGTGCAGCCGCTGATCGTGGTCTTTGCCGCAAGCGCAGTGCTTGGCACGCGGATCAGGGTGCTGTCGGTGCTGGCGGCGGTCATGGGCATGGCAGGCGTAGCGCTGCTGGTGCTGCAAGATGGCGCCGTGCCGGACATGCCGGGTATCGCGGCGGCGCTTGGCGGGGCCTTTTCGATGGCCTTCGGCACCGTGCTGACCCGCAAATGGCGGCCGCCGGTTTCCGCCCTGGTGCTGACGGCATGGCAGTTGACGGCGGGCGGATTGCTGCTTTTGCCGCTGGCCTTGCTGCTGGACCCGCCGATGCCGCCGCTCGATGCCGCCAATGCGGCCGGCATGGGTTATCTGGTGCTGTTCACTGCCCTGACCTATATCCTGTGGTTTCGCGGCGTGGCGAGGCTGGAGCCGGCGGCGGTGTCCTCGCTGGGCTTTCTCAGCCCGCTGACGGCGATCCTGCTTGGCTGGGCGATCCTTGGCCAGGCGCTGTCGGCAACGCAGATGATCGGCGCGGCGGTCGTGGTCGCCAGCATCTGGCTGAGCCAGCGGGCCACGCCGTCAAGGCAGGTTCATGCCCGATAAGGGACGGGCCGCAGCGCGCGGCCAAGCGTAACGGCAATCGCCATGCCGGCCAGCGCCGCAACGCCGACGATCACCGCCGCCGCAGGCCAGCCATGGCTCTGGATGGCGCTGCCGACCGCGACCGGCCCGGCGATCTGGCCCAGGTTGTTGCCCTGCACCATCAGGCCAAGCACGATGGGAACCAGCCCTGCCGTCGGCGCCGCCAGCGGTGCCGAGGACAAAAGCACCGCCGGGATCAGCCCGCCGACGGCCGAGAACAGGACGCACAGCCCAAAGGTCGGCATGTCCGGCAAGACCGGCAGGAATAACCCCAGCCCGGCCACGCCCATCGCAAGGCTCGCCCCTGCCAGCAGCGCGCCTCGCCCGACGCCGCGCGACAGCAGCAGGCCCGCGGCAAGGTTGCCGAGGATATTGGCCGCCGTCGCCAGCGCGCTCAGCAGGCCCGCCATCTGATGCGTGACCTGCATCCGCTCCATCAGCAGCACCGGCAGGAAGCCGAACAGCGCAAAGAACATCAGGCTGTAAAGCGCAAAGGCGGCGGCAAGGCCCAGCGGCCCGCCCGCCCTGACGGTGGCGGTCGCATCCACGGCAAGGCCCTGCCACGACCAGCGCCTGCGTTGGCCGTCCGGCGGCAGCACGCACCGGACCGCGATCCCGACCGCCAGCGCAAGGCCGGCACTTGCCCACCAGATATCGCGCCATCCACCGAAAAGCGGGCCGGCCAGCATCGCAATCGCCATGCCGGCGGGCATGAAGCAGCTCCACAGCGCAAAGGCGAGGTCGCGGCGCGACCGCTGGGCCACATGCTCCAGAATGGACGGCGCGGCGACGGTGATCAGCAGAAAGCCCGCGCCCTCGACGATGCGCGAGACCAGGAGCCAGGCGAAGCTGCCGGCGGATGCGCCAAGCGCCGATCCGGCCGCCGTCACCAGCAGGCCAAGGACAAGGATGCGCCGCCCGCCGATGGCAGCGACCAGCGCGCCGGCCGGAATGCCGCCGACCAGCCCGAGAAGCGCGAAAACCCCGGTCAGCCAGCCGATGGCGGACAGGCCCAGCCCCAGATCGGCCCGCAGCATCGGCGCGGCGATGGCCGCCTTGCCGACCTGCAACGCGGCGGCGATCCCCGCCGCCACGATCAGCGAGACGGCACCCCAGCGCGTCGCCATCACGCCGCCTCGCGCTTGCGTCCCGCGACCAGCGCCGCGGCGATTTCCGCCACATGCTGCCCCTGGAAGCGCGCCCCGTCCAGCTCGTTCGCGCTTGGCTGGCGGTCGCCGCCATCGCCGTCGTCGGCCAGCGTCGAGGCGCCATAGGGCGAGCCGCCGGTGATCTCGTCCATGCGCATCTGGCCCTTGAAGCTGTAGGGCAGGCCGACCACGATCATGCCCAGATGCAGCAGCACCGTATGGGTGGACTGGATCGTCGTTTCCTGCCCGCCATGCTGGCTGCCGGTCGAGGTGAAGACGCTGCCGACCTTGCCGACCAGCCGGTCCTCGACCCACAGCCCGCCGGTCTGGTCCAGGAAATTCTTCATCTGCGAGGCCATGTTGCCGAAGCGGGTCGGCGTGCCGATGATGATCGCGTCGTAATCGGCCAGTTCGCCCACCGTCGCGACGGGCGCGCGCTGGTCCTGCTTGTAGCCCGCCCTTTCCGCGACGGCCTCGGGCACCAGTTCCGGCACGCGCCGGACCGCGACCCTCGCCCCTACCTCGCGCGCGCCCTGGGCGACCGCAGCGGCCATGGTTTCGACATGCCCATAGGACGAATAATAAAGCACCAGCACATCGGTCATCGGTTCTCTCCTGTTCCTGTCGCGTCCAGGATAGGGGTGACGAATGACCGGCAGGAGTGATATAATTCCGATGGTTCCGATCATCTGAAGCGATCATGCTGGACGCCCTGACCCTCGACCAGATCCGCACCTTCGTCGCGGTCGCCGACAAAGGCAGCTTTCGCGCCGGCGCAGGCAGCCTGTCGCGGGCGCAGTCCGGCGTCAGCACAAGCGTGGCCAATCTGGAGGCGCAGCTTGGCGTGCAGCTGTTCGACCGCTCCGGCCACCGCCCGGTCCTGACGGCCGAGGGCAAGACGCTGCTTGCCGATGCGCGCGACATCCTGCTGCGGGTCGACGCGATGCGGGCCCGGGCGCGCGGCTTCGGCGAGGGCGTCGAGCTGGAACTGTCCATCACCGCCGACACGCTGTTTCCGATCCCGCTGGTCGGCGTGGCACTGGCCGAGATGCGCCGGGCCTACCCCTCGGTGGCGCTCAGGCTTGCCATCCAGCCGCTTGGCGGGCCGTTGCAGGCGCTGACCGAAAGACGCTGCACGCTTGCCATCATGGTCGGCGAGGATTTCCGCGATCCCCGCATCAGTTTCGAGGCCCTGTCGCCCGTCTCGCAGGTGGCGGTGGTCGCGGCCGGCCATGCCCTGGCGGCCGGGCGCGGGATCGGCATCCCGAATCTGGCCGACCATGTCCAGATCGTGCTGTCCGATCCCTCGCCCTTGTCGGAGGGGCGGGATTTCGGCGTGCTGTCGCCGCAATCCTGCCGGGTCAACACCCAAGGCGCCAAGCATGCGCTGATCCTGTCGGGCGTCGGCTGGGGCAGGCTGCCGTCCTGGCTGGTCGCGGACGACCTGAGATCCGGCAGGCTGGTCCGGCTGGATACGGCCGCGCTTGGCCGCAACGCCCAGGTCACCTCGCAAAGCTATCTCGCCCATCGCCTCGACGAGCCCTTCGGCCCCGCCGCAAGCACGTTCGCCAAGGTGCTGATGCGGCTTTGTGAAAGCGATGCAGCAGGGTAAACGATGGCCTGCCGCCGGTTCCGTTACGTCCCTGGTGCTGCGCCCCGGAACGAGTCGCGGCGAGGCGGCGGGCTTCAGCCGCAACAGGCGGCGATCACGATCCGGGCGACGAGGATGACGCCCGGTCGGAACGGCGGCCTTGCAGCCCGGGGCCGGCGCTGCCACGCCGGCCCCCGCGATCTTTCGGCCTCTACCAGTCGAAATCGTCGCTGCGAAGCTGGCCGAGGCGCGTGTCCTCGATCACCAGCCGGTCGGCGCCCGCCCTGATGACGACATTGTCGCCGACCTGGCTGGCGGCGCCGCGGATGTCGGCCCAACTGTCGAAGCGGCCATAGAAGGACAGGTCGATCACGTCGTCGTCATGGTCGAAATCGGTGATCCGGTCGCGCCCGCCGTTCCAGACGAAGACATCGGCACCCTCGCCTCCGGTCATCGTGTCGTTGCCCCGGCCGCCGTTCAGGGTGTCGTTGCCCTCGCCCGCGATGATGCGGTCGTGGCCTGCCTCGCCGAACAGGCGGTCGTCGCCCTCGCCGCCGCGGATCAGGTCGTTGCCGCCTCCGGCGCGGATGGTGTCGTTGCCCTCGCCGCCGCTGATGGTGTCGCGGCCGCCGCCGCTGACCGAGCGGTCGTTGCCCGAGCCGAGCGAGATCGTGTTGTTGCCGCCCCCGGCTTGCACGACATCGTTACCCTCGCCCGCCGTGATCCGGTCGTTGCCGCCCAGCGCCTTGATCACGTCATTGCCCGAGCCGCCGATGATGCGGTTGTGGCCCGAGCCGGCGTCGATGCGGTCATTGCCCTCGCCGCCGTCCAGCGTATCGTTGCCCGCGCGGCCAAAGAGCAGGTCGTCGCCCGAGCGGCCCCAGATCTGGTCGGCGAACTTGGTGCCGACCAGGCGGTTGTCGTCGTCATTGCCACGGATTCTGGCCATGGTTTCTCTCCGTCACTTTGGTTTGGACCGGCATGAACGAACCGTGATCCGCGCCCGGCTGCCGGTTCCTCCGGGCGCGGAATGGGTCGTGCCTCAGGCACGGGCGGCAAGCCGCTGGCCGACCAGCAGCATCCGCATCGTGTTCTCGGCGGCGTTGCGCAGCAGTTTCGCACCCTCGCCGATGGCCTTTTCCAGCGAGCAGGGCCGCCGCATGATCGAGGCATAGGCGCCGATCCCGTGCTCATAGGTCTGGCGCGCGCCCTTGCCGATGGTGCCCGCCAGCGCGACGGTCGGGATACCGATCGCCTCGGCGCGGCGGGCGACCTCGCAGGGAACCTTGCCGAAGGGGCTTTGCGCATCCAGCGCACCCTCGGCGGTGATGACCAAGTCGGCGCGGCCCAGCAGGCGGTCGAAATCCAGGTAATCCAGCATGATCTGGAAACGCGGATGCAGCACCGCACCGGCAAAGGCGACCAGCCCGGCGCCAAGCCCGCCCGAGGCCCCGGCGCCCGGCATCGGCGCCACGTCCCGGCCCGTGGCCGCCATGATCGCCTGCGCATAGCGGGTCATGCCGCGGTCGAGTTGCTCGACCTGCTCGGGGCTCGCGCCCTTTTGCGGGCCGAAGACGCGGGCCACGCCGCGCGGTCCCAGCAGCATGTTGTGCCAGTTCACCGCCGCGTCGATCCCGACCCCGGCCAGCCTCGGGTCCAGCCCCGAGACGTCGATCTGCGCCAGATGCTCCAACGCGCCGCCGCCCTCGGGCAATTCGCGCCCCTCGCCGTCCAGCAGCCGGGCGCCAAGCGCGCGCGCCATGCCGGCACCGCCGTCGTTGATGCCGCTGTCGCCGCAGCCGATCAGGATGCGGTCCACGCCATGGTCCAGCGCCTTCAGGATCAGTTCGCCCACGCCGCGGCTGGTGGTCAGGGTCGGGTCGCGCCGGTCGCGCGGCACCAGCGACAGGCCGGCCGCGGCGGCCATCTCGATCACGGCGGTGCGCGGCCCATCGCCGCCCATCAGCCCCCAGAAACTGTCCACGGGTTGGCCCACCGGGCCGGTCACCTCGGCCTGCATCAACCGTCCGCCGGTCGCGGCGACCAGCGCCTCGGTCGTGCCCTCGCCGCCATCGACCATCGGCGCGGTCAGGATGGTCGCATGGGGGGCGGCGCGGCGGACGCCCCGCGCGATGGCCTCGGCCACATCCTTGACCGAAAGCGATTCCTTGAAGCCCGAAGGCGCGATCAGGACGGTGAGAGACATTTTCATATCCTTTCCGGTTGTCTGATGGGGTTACGTCCGCGCCCCCTGCCTTATTCCCGGCAGGGGCGAAAAATTCCGCCCAGGCGTGAAAAAGGCGGCCCCGTGCCGCCCTGTCATCGCGTTTGCAGCGGATTACCGGATGACAAGCCGGATGCCCGCAGGCCGCAGGATGTGGTTCAGCGCCCGCAAATCGGACTCAGGGCGCGACTGGCGGACCTTGGGCGGCTGCGGGACGGCTTGGGCCAGCCGCTGGGGTCGGGGCAAGGGCCGCGCTGCCTCGATCACCGGGGCGGCAGGGGGCGGCAAGGCCACGGCGGGTGAGACCAGCATGGCGGCGGACAGGGTCGGAACGGGCGCCGGTTGCGCATCGTCCCGCATCCGCGCCAATTGCGCGGGCCAGACCAGCAGGGCAAAGCCGACCAGCAGCGCCGTCACGACCGGCGCCAGCGGCAGCGCCAGCCGGATCAGGTCGCGCTGGCCAAAGCCCGCTTCCTCGGCCTGGCCGAAGATCGCCACCGGCTTGGCCGAAGCCATCATGCTTTGGCAAAACCCCGTGCCCATCACCGCGACCATGACCATCAGCGCCGGGTCGTGCCCCATCGCCGCCAGCGGCAGGGCCACCGCCGGGATCAGCACCGCCGCGCGGGCCGAGCGCGAGGTGATCGCCAGATGCGCCAGCACCGCCACCGCAGACAGCAGCACCACCACGATCGGCAGGCTGCCCGACAGGCCGGGCGGCAAGGCCGCAAGCGCCTGGCCCGCCAGCCAGCGGTCGGCCCCGGTCGCGACCATCGCCTCGGCCATCAGCACGGTCGCGGACATGTAGAGCAGAAGCTCGGTATCGACGGCGCGGAAGATCTCCTTGGGCTTGCGGCTGGTGAAGGGTGGGGTCAGCAGCACCAGCGCCCCGATCAGCGCGACCAGCGCCATGCCGATCCCGTGCAGCCCGGCCGTCAGCCACAGGCCCACGACCAGCGCCAGCACCAGCCCGATGCGGCGCTGGCGGGCGCGGGTGGCGGCGTCCGGGGCGGGCGTGGCGATGCGGGGCAAGGGCGCCAGCAGCGCCACGCGCGGGACGAACAGCCACAGGATCAGGCCCGCGCCGGCAAGGCTGGCCAACAGCGAAAACGGCAGGCCGAGCATCGCCCATTCCACATAGCCAAGATGGATGCCGGTCGCGCCCCGGATCGCCTGCGCCGCCAACAGATGCGCCCCCGCCCCGATCAGCGAGGCGCCGGCCGACAGCAGGATCACCGTCGGGAACAGCAGGGCCAGCGGGCGGCGCAGGCGCGGATCGGGCAAGGCCGCCGCGATGGCGGCAAAGACCGGCAGCAGCAGCGCCGCCCGCCCCGAGGTCGAAGGCAGCACGAAGGCCGTGCCGGCGATGGCCAGCGTCAGCCACAGGAAGAAGGGCACGACCCGCATCCCCCGCGCCAGCAGCGGCGCGACCAGCCGTTGCGTCAGCCCCGCCTCTTTCGCCACGGCGGCGATGACAAAGGCCGACAGCAGCAGCCAGATCAACTCGCTGCCCAGGGCCGCGAAAAGCTGCGCCTCGGTCAGCACGCCGCCAAGGACCAGCGCCAGCACGGCAGCCAGCGCCACCAGCGATTCCGGCAGGCGCGTGCCGACCCAGCCAAGGATCGCGAGGCCCGAGACGGCCAGGGCAACCCGGCCCGGGGCCGAGAGCGTCTGGGGCAGGCCAGCCAGCAGCGGGATGGCGGCAGCCAGGACGGCGACGCTAAGGTGGCGCCGGCTTGGTTGCGGCAGGGCGGCAAGCGGGGACAGGCTGCGGGCGGTCATGGCGTTCTCCTGTGCATTTCCATGACAGGATTACGACCGCCCCGGCCGGTTATTCCCGCAGCATCGCCCCTTCTTCCTCGGGCGTCAGGGGATCGGCGGCGCCAATGGCGGCCAGCGCCGCGTCTATGGACCCCTCGCCCGAGGCCGGGCGATAGTCCGCGCCGCCTTGCTGCGCCGTCGCGGCAAAGCGTTCCTGCCAGCCATCGCCTTCGCGGCAGGCCAGCACGATACGCAGCACCTCGTCCCGGGCAGTCTCGTATTCGCGGCAAAGCCTGCCGTCCGAGGCGCGGAAGGACGCGATCATCGCCAGCTCGCCGCCATCCTCCAGCGGCTGGACCTGGCCCGAGGACAGGCTTTCCAGCGCCGCCAGTTCCGCCGCGCCGATCCCCGGCGCGGGGGCATCCGTCCATTGCCACCAGCCAAGCCCCAGCGCGACGACGGCGGCCGAGGCCGCCGCGGCCAGCCAGGGCCTGCGGTTGAGATTGGCGGGACGCGGCGCCTCCGGCACCGGATGGGGTGCGGGTGCGGCGGCGGCGGCGCGGATCATCGCGGCCAGCGGGTCTTCGCCGGTGGCGTCCTTGCGCAAGCCCCCCAGCAGGCGCCGCGTTTCTTCAAAGCGATGCAGGCGGGCCTGCAGGTCGGGATCGCCCGCGACGGCACGCCGGATCTCATCCGCGCGAGCGGGGTCCAGCTCGCCATCGGCCAGTGCCATCAGGGTTTCGTCGTCGATCTGCATCGCCCCATCCTTGTCGCGGTCCTGCCCCGAATACGCACCCGGCGTCATCTTATTCCCAATCTTTCCGAAAGGGCCAGCCGCGCGCGCGACAGGCGGCTCATCACCGTGCCCATGGGAATGTCCAGGATCCGCGCCGTCTCGGCATAGCTCATCTCCTCGACGCAGACGAGGTGCAGGATCTCGCGCTGGTCGGGGGGCAGTTCGGCCATCGCCGCCTCGACGCTTTGCAGCATCAACCGCGCTTCCAGCCCCGGTCCGGGGTCGGTCGGCAGGGCCTCGGGGATCTCATGGATGTCGATCTTCGTGCCTTCCCGGCGCTGGCGGCGGGTCTGGTCGATGAAGGCGTTGCGCATGATGCGGAACAGCCAGGGCTCCAGCCGCTGCGCCCGGTCGAAGCTGGCCGCGTTGGCGATGGCGCGCTCGACCGTTTGCTGCACCAGGTCGTCGGCCTGGTCGCCGCGCCGGGTCAGCGACAGGGCATAGCGCCGCAGGTTGGGCAGCAATGCGATCATGGCCTCGCCGAAGCCTGCGTCCATTCACCCTCTCCACGGCGTCGGAAAATTGACCAGAGCAGGGAATAATGGAATCTGCAATGCGTAGAAAGTCCCGAAGCCGTCTCATAGCAAGGTGATGCCGATGCGCCTGCCGATATTGTTGCTGTCCCTGGTCCTGGCCGTTCTGCTGGCCGACATGCGCCCGCAGGCGGCCGGCTGGGGGATATCCGCCGCATGGGCGGATGACGACGACGACGCGCCGGTCCGCCGCCGCGCGCCACGGGTCCAGCCCGCGCCCCTGCCCACCCGCGCCCCGAACGAGGTCATTGCGCGCGGGCTGTCCGAGGCCGACCTGACCGTGCTGGAGGATACGGGCTTTCGCGTGCTGCGAGAGGTCACGCTGGCCGCCGACCGGCCGCTGCACCGGCTGCGCAAGCCCGACGCGATGACGATGGACGCGGCGCGCGCGACGGTGCGCCGGATGGGCTCGGCCGAGGCGGCGGACTTCAATCATTTCTACCGCCCCGGCAATGCCGCCGCGTCCTCGTGTCGCGGTGCGGATTGCCCGGCGCGGCAGATGATCGCCTGGCCCCAGGATACGACCGGATGCGGCGGGCCGGTGCGCATCGGCATGGTCGATACCGGGCTGAACGCGGATCATGCGGTGCTGAAGGACGCGCGCATCCGGGTCCACAGGCTGGATCCGGGCAACGGGCTGGACGCCTCGGACGCGCTGCACGGCACCGCCATCGCGGCGCTTCTGGTCGGGCGGGCGGACAGCCGCACGCCCGGCCTGGTGCCGGGGGCCGAACTCGTCGCCGTCGATGCCTTCCACAAGCGGCGCGGGGACGAACGCGCCGACGCCTTCGCCCTGATCGAGGCGCTGGATTATCTGGCGGCGCAGGAGGTGGACATCGTGAACCTGTCGCTGGCCGGCCCCCGGAACACCGCTCTTGGCCAGCAGATCCGCCGTATGGACCGGCAGGGCATCGTGCTTGTCGCGGCGGCGGGCAATGGCGGCCCGGCGGCCAAGCCGGCTTTCCCCGCCGCCTTCGCCCCCGTGATCGCCGTAACTGCCGTGGACCGCCGCGAACAGGTCTATCGCCGCGCAAACCGGGGCGAGCATATCGACCTGGCAGCCCCGGGGGTGAATGTCTGGACCGCGGCCTCGATCAGCGGCGCGCGGACCAAGACCGGCACCTCCTATGCGACGCCTTTCGTGACCGCCGCAGCAGCGTTGATCCTGCAAGCCCGGCCCGGCCTGACCCCGGCCGAGGTGCGGGCGCAATTGCAGGAAACCGCGCGCGACCTGGGCAAGGCCGGCCCCGACGAGATCTTCGGCCACGGCCTTGTCCAACCCGTGGCCGAATGCCGGAACTGAACGCGACGGCCCACCGGGAAATCTTCCGGCAGTCGATGGACCTCATCGCCATCGCGCCCTTGCTGGGCGGCGAGTTGACGGCCTTACCGACGACCCCGGACGGCGCACATCCATCCCCCATGGCTCGGCAAGGACCGCACGGTCAGCCTGCTGACGGGCCCGAGCCGGAGGCGGCATCGCCCGCCGGCTTGTTCGCATCATCGACCAGGCGGCGATGGCGGCGAGCCTCGGCCAGCACGTCCTCGAACCGATCCAGCCCCTTGGCCTCCAGCGCCGCGATCAGCCGCAGATAGGCTTCGGCCGTGGCGCGGGCGTCGCCCATGGCGGTGTGGCGCGCCTCGGGCGGGATGACGATGCCGAGCCGCTCGGTCAGCGCATCCAGCGAATGCGGCGCCGACTGGCCCCAGAGCATCGCCGAAAGCAGCACCGTATCCAGCACCTGGTTGTCGAAATGCGCCCCGGTCTCAGGCACCGCGCGGCGCAGGAAGCCCATATCGAAGGGCGCGTTATGGGCGACCAGCACCGTATCCTCGGCGAAATGGTGAAAGGCGGTCAGCGCTGCGGTCATGTCGGGCGCACCGGCCACCATCGCATCCGTGATCCCATGCACGGCGGTCGAGGCGGGCGGGATCGGCCGGCCGGGATCGACCAGCGTGTCGAAACGCTCGCCGGTCAGGCGGCTGCGGGCGATGCGCAGACCGGCGATCTGCACGATGCGGTCGGCGACGGGGTCAAGCCCGGTCGTCTCGGTATCGAAGACCACGCAGGTCAGATCGGCCAGCCGCGACGAGGTCGCGCCGCGCCGCGACAGGGCAAAGTCATAGGTCAGCCCGGCGCTGTCCGGCCGGCCCGCCGCGATCGGCAGCGGCAGGACCAGCCGCGCCTGACCGTCCCGCGCCTCGGTCCAGATGCCGGTGGCATGCGCGGCCAGGATCTCGTGCCCGGTCAGTTCGGGCTGCGCCGGATCGGGCGGCTCGGCCAGCCAGGCCTCCAGCCGGTCCATGGGCAGCGCCGCCCCGGTCCAGAGCAGCAAGAGCCGCGCCTCGGACGCCTCGGCCTCGGCCCCGGCCTCGGCGGCAAGGCGGGGGGCCGCGCCCTGCTCG
Source organism: Paracoccus sp. SSJ (assembly GCF_030234105.1). Taxonomy (NCBI): domain Bacteria; kingdom Pseudomonadati; phylum Pseudomonadota; class Alphaproteobacteria; order Rhodobacterales; family Paracoccaceae; genus Paracoccus; species Paracoccus sp. SSJ. Next base: position 28,320 of record NZ_JASSPE010000032.1, read on the forward strand.
CGCAGGCGGCGGTCCAGATGGCGCAGCAGCCCGTTCACGCCGGCCGCGTCGGCCAGCAGCACCAGCCGGGGCTGGTCGGGCGCCAGGTCCAGCCCGGCAGCCAGTTCGTTCAGCCCCGCCCCTCCGCGCGTGGCGTCGCCGCTCATCGCCTCGGTCAGTTCGCGCAGGACGTTGGCCAATCCCTGCCCCTCGCTCTGGATCGCCTGCGCCAGCGCGGGCGGGATCGGTCCCTCCAACGCACCCAGCATCGGCACCAGGGTCGCGGCATGGCGGCGCAGAGTCTCCAGCAGGTCGCGCGGCGCGGGGTGCTGCGGCGGACGGTCGTTCAGGATCAGCAGCGTGCCGCCATCGACCCGCCGCATGCGCCCCCACAGCCGCTGCCCGGCCGAGGTCAGGCAGGTCAGGTCGGTCGCCGCCGCCCCCGCCGCCAGCCGCGCCGCTCCGGCCTCCAACGCACCGCCGGGCAGATGGCGCTCGATGGGGCGGTCCAGCGCGATGCCGGGCAGAAGATGCGCGGCGGAGGCATTGTAGAACATCACCCGGCCGGCCGGATCGGTCATCACCGCGCCGGCACCGATATCGGCAAGGATGGATTCCAGCGTCTCCTTTTCGCGTTGCAGGTCGGCGGCATGTTCGGCGACCGCATCGGCCAGTGCCTCTGCCGAACGCGCCCGCGCCTCGGCGGCGTCGCGTGCGGCGGGGCCCAGATCGGCAAGATAGCGGGCCTCCTCGATCTCGGGGGTCTGGCCGGTGCGCAAGCCCCCGGCCAGCAGCTCGATCGGGCGGGCCACGTTGCGGTCGAACAGGAACCAGATCCAGACGATCATCCCCAGCGCACCGAACCCCACGATCAGCGCCGCAAGCGCCAGCGCGTCCAGCATCGCCTGGACCGGGACGCCCCGGCCCGCGAGGCTTGCCCCCGCCACCCACAGCCCCGCCGCCAGGACCGCGAGGACGGCGCCCGCAAGCCCGGCAAAGATCAGCAGAACCCGGGCCCTCAGCGACAGCCGCGTCAGCATCGTCCCCCCAGCAGCCGCGCCAGTTCCGCGCGCAGCTCGGACAGCTCGAAGGGCTTGGCGATGAAGCCGTCCGCCCCCAGCGCCAGCCCCTTGCGGCGTTCCACGACCGAGCCGCGCGCGGTCATCAAGAGCACCCGCACGTCGTTCAGCGCCGGATCGGCGCGCACGTCCTGCACGATCTGGTAGCCCGAGACGTCGGGCAGCATCACGTCCAGCAGCACCAGATCGGGATGACTGGCGCGGATTTCCTCGAGCGCGCCGGCGCCCGTGGCCATGCGGCGGTGCTTGTGGCCGTCGCGCGACAGCAGGAAATCCAGGGCGGTGGCGATATTGTCCTCATCCTCGACCACAAGGATATCTGCCATCAGCCTCCTCCCCCGCAGACGACGGAATAGGCCGGGTCCGATGGGCCGGGCGGCGACCATGCGCCGCGTGCCGGCCGGACCAGCCCCTTCGCGCAATCGAATTCCTGCGGCACGACCAGCGTGGGGCCGCGCCGCTCGACCAGCGTGATCCCGGCCCGGCGGATGCCCTCGGCGGTCTCCGAGATGCCGGCCGGATCAAGGGCGGCAAAGCGGATCACGACCGGCGCCAGATAGGTCCAGGGCGCCCAGGGCTGGCTGTCGCGGCCCACCAGCAGGATCTGCGCGTCCGCGGGCAGCCGGGCGACCGCACGGTCATACCAGGCGTAATCGTTCCAGACCGCATAGGAGACCATCGCAAGGCCGATGCCCGCCGGCAGCAGCCAGCGCGCCGGCGCCAGCCCCAGCTTGCGCAACAGGTGCATCCCGGCATAAAGCAACGCCGCCGCGCCCACGCCGACCGCGATCACGCCCAGCAATTCGACCCCGATCCCGGTCATATGCCCCTCATCCCAACATTCCCTTGCCATGGCCCAGCGCCGATTGCATCCCCCGCACCACCACGAAGGCGTCGCGCAGGTGGCTGCGCTGAAAGTCGGGCAGCGCGGCGGGGGACAGGTGGTTCCCCGGCCGTTCGCCGGCGCGGATCTGCGCGGCCTGGTTCTCCAGCCGCGTGGTCTGGATCAGGTCGTAGGCCGCGATCAGGTCGCGCGCGCCGCTGCCCGAGATGATGCCCGCCCCCTGCGCCTCGACCAGCCGGGCGCGGGTATTGACCGGGGTCAGCTGCCCCTGCAACGCATAGATCCGCGCCAGGTCGGACACCGGCACGACGCCGCTTAGCTTCATGTCGATCTGGTTGCGATGCTCGCCGGTGCGCACGGTCGCAAAGCCGCCGATCAGCCCCAGGGGCGGGCGGTGCTTCAGCGCGTTCGAGATCATATGCGCGACGAAGATCGAGTTCTTCGCCGCCATCCGCAGCGTCTCGGCCTGCAGCCCGTCCAGCAGCGCGGCATCGCCGCCGATGGCGCGCAGGTCGAACATGACCGAGGCCAGCATCTGCGCCTCGGGGCTGGGATGGGTGATCCAGTCGTGGAAATAGCCGCGCCAGACGCGGCGCGGCTGGCGCCAGCGCGGCGTGATGGCCATCATCTCGCCCGGGCAATAGACATAGCCGCATGCGTTCAACCCGTCGCAGACAAAGCGCGCAAGCTCGGCGAACCAGGGATCGTCCGGGTCGCAATCGTCGCCGAGAATCAGGCAATTGTCCTGATCCGACACGCCGGTCTGTTCCTGCCGCCCCTGGCTGCCGCAGGCCGCCCACAGCCACGGGCCGGGCGGCGGACCCAGGCGCGCCTCGGCCATGACCAGCAAGCGCCGGGTCACCGCATCGGCAATGTCGGTGATCATGCGGGTGATGGTTTCGTGCCGGTGATGGCCGTTGACCAGTTGCAGCAGCAGTTCGGGAATGCGTGCGGTCGCCGCCGCCATGTCGCCGACATCCTCGGATTGCGCGATGTCGCGGATCAGCGCCGAGGCCGAGATCGCCTGCACCCGCGTCAGGTCGGTCTGGCTGACCATGCCGACGAAGCGGCCCTTCTCGACCACCGGCAGATGGCCGATACGGCGCTCGAGCATGATGTTGAGCACGTCATAGCCCAGCTCCAGGGGCGACAGCGTGATCGGGTCGGGCGTCATCACCTGCGCAACCGGCACATTCGCGTCGCGCCCCTCGGCAACGATGCGGTTCGAGATGTCGCGGATGGTGACCAGCCCGACCAACCGGTCCCCGTCCAGCACGCCGATGCTGCTGACGCGGGCATCGCGCATGGCGCGGGCGGCCTCGATGGCGGGGGTCTGGGGGGTGCAGCTCAGCGGCACCTGCCGCCCGATCAAATCCCCGACCTTCAGCAGCGCCAGAGCGCTCTCGCGGTCGCCGGGCAGGCCGCTGCGGTCGAAGAAACGCGCCACCGCGCGATGGCTGCCGATCAACCGCATCAGTTCGGCGCGCGGCAGCATCAGCACGGTCGTATCCTCGACGGCGGTCGCCGTGGTCACCGCCACCCCGTCGCGCAGCAGCCCCCTTTCGCCGAATGAATTGCGCGCCACCAGTTCCGAAACGGAATCCCCGGCAGCATCCGAAACCCGGACAAGGCCGCTTTCGATCAGGTAAAGCCCCGCCAGCCGGTCGCCATGGCGATAGATCACGCTGCCGGCCGGATAGGTCCTGCGCTTGAACGATGCCGCGGCCCGCGCCAGCTCGTCCTGCGGCAGGCTGTCATAGGGATGAACCGAGGCGATGAATGCGGCGATGTCGGTCATGGTCCTGCCCTGCCGATTGGCGGAAAGGCCGCGCCCCGCAGGGGGCGCGGCCGTTCGTCAGTGGGCCTGCGCCCCACCGGCGCCGCGCGGAACGCGGATCGACTCGACCAGGTCGCGCACCTCGGCAGGCGGCTCCTTGGTGGCGCTGGACACCAGATAGGCCACCGCGAAGTTGATCACCGCACCGATGGTGCCGAACGAGGCCGGCGAGATGCCGAACAGCCAGGCATCCGCCGTATCCGGCAGCATGTTGGTCCCCGAGATGAAGAACCAGCCCTTGTAGGTGAAGATATAGACCAGGGTCGAGATGACACCGGCCAGCATCCCCGCGATCGCGCCTTCCTTGTTCATGCGCGTCGAGAAGATGCCCATCATCAGCACCGGGAAGATCGAGCTTGCCGCCAGCCCGAAGGCCAGTGCCACCGTCTGCGCGGCAAAGCCCGGCGGATTCAGCCCCAGGATCGTCGCCACCAGGATCGAGACCCCCATCGAGACGCGGGCCGCGAACAGCTCGCCCTTCTCGCTGATGCCGGGATTGATCGCGCCCTTGATCAGGTCGTGGCTCACCGCGCCCGAGATCGCCAGCAGCAGGCCCGCCGCGGTGGACAGCGCCGCCGCCAGGCCGCCGGCGGCGACGATGGCGATGACCCAGCCCGGCAGGTTGGCGATTTCCGGGTTGGCCAGAACCATGATGTCGTTGTTCACCGTGGTCAGCTCGTTGCCCTGCAGGCCCTGCTCGGCGATCACGGCGGCCAGCTGTTCGTTCGCCGCCCCGGCCTCGTTGTAGTACTGGATCAGGCCGTCGCCGTTCTTGTCCTCCCAGTTCAGCAGGCCCGTCACCTGCCAGTTGCGCATCCAGTGCAGGTCATCGCGGTTCTGGATGTCCTCCAGCGACACGGCGGGCTGGCTGAACGTCTGGCCCGTCTCGGCGCCCGGCCACATGGTCGCGGTCAGGTTGAAGCGCGACATCGAGCCCACCGCCGGCGCGACGGTATAGAGCAGCGCGATGAAGACCAGCGCCCAGCCTGCCGATTTGCGCGCATCGGCCACCTTCGGCACGGTGAAGAAGCGGATGATGACATGCGGCAGGCCCGCGGTGCCGATCATCAGCGCCATGGTGAACAGCACCATGTCCAGCGTCGACTGGTGATGCCCGGTATAGGAGCGGAAGCCCAGATCGGTCACCACCTGGTCCAGCGTCGCCAGGAACTTGGTGTCCGATGCGTTCAGCGTGCCGAACAGCCCGGTCTGCGGCAGAACATGGCCGGTCAGTTGCAGCGCGATGAACACCGCCGGGATGGTATAGGCGATGATCAGCACGATGTATTGCGCCACCTGCGTATAGGTGATGCCCTTCATCCCGCCCAGCACGGCATAGACGAAGACCAGCGCCGCGCCGATCCACAGCCCGGTCGAGCTGGACACTTCCAGATAGCGCGAGAAGGTCACGCCGACGCCGGTCATCTGGCCGATCACATAGGTGATCGAGATGATCAGCAGGCAAATCACGCCGATGATCCGCGCCGTGCCCGAATAGAAGCGGTCGCCGATGAATTCCGGCACCGTGAACTTGCCGAACTTGCGCAGATAGGGCGCAAGCAGCATCGCCAGCAGCACATAGCCGCCGGTCCAGCCCATCAGATAGGTCGAATTGTCATAGCCGGTAAAGGCGATGAGGCCCGCCATCGAGATGAACGAGGCCGCCGACATCCAGTCGGCCGCCGTGGCCATGCCGTTCATGACCGGGCTGACGCCGCGGTTGGCGGCATAGAATTCCGCCGTGGAACCGGCGCGGGCCCAGATCGCGATGCCGATATAAAGCGCGAAGGACGCGCCGATGACGATGAGGTTAAGGGTAAACTGGCTCATGGGATGCTCCTCACTCGTCCACGCCGTGTTCGGCGTCGAGCCTGTTCATGCGCCAGGCATAGAAGAAGATCAGCGCGATGAAGACCAGGATCGAGCCCTGCTGCGCGAACCAGAACCCCAGGTCGGTTCCTCCCACCGAGATGCCCGCCAGGATCGGCCGCAGGATGATCCCGAAGCCATAGGACACCAGGGCCCAGATGATCATGCACAGCCAGATCAGCTTGAGATTGGCCTGCCAGTATGCGTTTGACGATTGTCTGTCACTCATGTCCTTAAAATCCTCCCTTTTTTCAGACATGTCGTTCCGTCTTTTTCGACGTGTTTTCCCCTCCGTTTCCCCCGGCGAAAAAGGCCGGGGGCGTCTTCCGCGCCCGGGTTCAGGCGCGGTTCATTCTGTTTTCGATGAGTTGGTCCACGACGCCCGGGTCTGCGAGCGTGGAGATGTCTCCGAGGGCGCCGAAATCGTCCTCGGCGATCTTGCGCAGGATGCGGCGCATGATCTTGCCCGAAC
>NZ_JASSPE010000033.1:0-33406 GCF_030234105.1 Paracoccus sp. SSJ
GACATGCTCAGGGACGCGCGCATCACCACCGAAACCTGGCACGCGTTCCTCGACGACTTTGTCGATGACGCGGAACTCGTCGCCCGCATCAAGGCTCAGTCGCCGCGGTAACAATCGGCCGGCTACGATCGTTGATGAAGTCACAGCAACCGTTTGGTGCAACGGCCATGATAGCCCAGTGGGGTTGAGAATCCGTTAGAGATTGGCCGCAACACTTGAAACTTCTGGAAAGCGAGGAAGGACCAGTATTGTGAAGAAATCAGGTTACCGCCCGCTATGGATTACACTGGCGTCCGTCACTCTCATGCATCTGCCATGCTCCGCATCAACTGATGAAGCGGAGTTTTCCGAGACGGCAAACCGAGCCTGCCGCCAGATCATCGATACCAGACCCGATCAGGTTATCGGCAAAGGGCGGGCGGCGAGCGCCGAGGTCGTCGCGGCGTCCCTCAAGCGAACAGAGCTGTCGGACGACGTGCGCCGTGCGCTGCATGACGACATCGCAGCCAGCCGAGATGAATTCAGCCGGAGCTTTCGCGCCCTGGCAAAGCTTGTCCCCCCTGCCGAGCAGCAGGAAGATCGGGATATTTTCATAGCTTTCCTTGAAGGCGAGGTGGCGCTGCAGACCAACCGTCTGCAGTGGCTGGAGAACCGGACAAGCACATTGATCCCGGCCTCCGAGTTCGGGCCGACGACGGCCTTGGTCGACGACGCGATGCAGCGGCTGGGCTTTGCTGGGCGCGATTGCCAACTGATCGCCCAGGACGTGGACATTCCCGAAGATCGTCGGACCTTCGTCCGGAAGGCCGCAGCCGCCTGCACCGAAATCGTCGTCCGCCGATCCGAACAGGACCATGAGGGCAATCGTGACATTGTGCTGGCCGGGCTTGTGGATGCGCATCGCGGGGCCCTTGACCTGCCCAGACCCGAACTCGATGCCGCACTGAAGGCTGCCGAGGCCGAATGGCAGATGTCGTTCCAGCAGCTTTCCGATATTCCGGCCCAGCTTGCGCCCGATGGTGAAAGCTGGACCCGGTTCCTGCAGCTGTTCCAGCAGATGGCAGAGGTCCAGCGATCGCGTTTGCTGGTCCTGCACTCGGCCGACGAAGATCCGTCGGCGGCCTACAAGGCGGTTCGTTCCCCGATCATGGATGTTGAGCTGTCGGCACTTGGTCTTGAGAATACCGACTGCCGAAGCATTCATTTCTGATCGTCAACCGACGCCGCGGCCGGGCAGGGGCGGCAGGTGGAGACTGCCCGAGGAGTCGCGGATATCGCGGAGGATGGCCTCGGGGATCACCTCGCCTGTGCCGAGATCATGGCGGAGCCGCACCGCGATATCCGTCTTGCAGGGTCCCTGGCCCTTCCGCGCGGTGCTGCAGGCAAGGATATAGCTGCGGATCACGTCCAGCCGCTGCGGGTCCAGACGCGCGCCGGTGGCAAAGGCGAGCTTCGGAACATGTCCGCCGGCGGGGTCGGCCGAAAGCGCCCCTGCGGCAGCATCGACAAGCTGGTTCCGGATTGTCTTGGCGGACAGGAAGGCGGGGTGAACCCTCAGGTTTCCGGCAGAAATGCGGTCCGTCTCCGGTCCGGCCCCGATCAGAAAGCTGATGTCATCGTTTCGCGTCCTGGCCAGCGTCGTCTCGAAGGTCAGCAGGACAGGGGGACGGGCTGTCTCGCCCGGTTTCGGCAGCAGGATGCGCAGCTTCAGGCTGCGCTGCTCGGGTGTGGCGTCGGGGGGGAGGGCGGATCGGAACGCCGCGATGCAGGGTGTCAGGCGGTCCAGTGCGGGTTGCTGATCCTGCACGGCAAGGTCCAACTCGACGACCGTGGTGAATCCGGTCCCGGCCTGCGCGTCCTGAACCGCAAGCGGCACGACGCCGCACCGGGGGAAGGCTGCGTTCAACGCCCTCAGCTTGACCCCTGCGGAAACGCCGGCTGCATAGGCACGGTGCAGGCGGTCCTCGCAGGGCGACGCCGGACGGCAGCGCGAGGCATCGCGGTCGACGCCAAAGCGGATCCGCGTGAACGGATCGCCCCTGATTGCGAAAACGACGTCGTAATGGTCCTTTTGCAGATGCGTGCCGACCAGCTCCAGCCGGCCCGGATAGGCCGCTTCGGCCAGTGCGGTCGCGGCCTCGACGGCCGACTGCCGATCCGCACAGGCAGAGAGAAGGGCACAGAGCCACAGCGCGAGGAGCCAGCGTCCGGCAAGGGCGGAAACCTTTCCCTTCGGGCCGGCGGGCATCCCCTCAGTTCCCGGTGCCGATACGCAACGCGGGCAGGTTCCCGGCCATCAACGCGTGGGTGGCCTGGTTGAAGGGCCGGGGCGTGCCATCGTGCCCGGCGATGCGCAGGATCGCCGCGCAACCGGATGGCTGGCTCTCGACGACGCTTGCCGCGGCAAGATCCCCGGCCGTGCCGTCCATTTCCCGCCACAGCTCCGCCGCGCCGTCCACTGCCGCCTGCGCATCGGTGCAGTCTGCATAGGCGAAGGCAAGGACCAGGGCGGGACCCTCGGAGGTTTCCAGATCGGCCAGTGCGGCACCCTGCCAAAGAGGCAGCCCGCTGGACGCCCCGGCGGCGGCCTGTTCCAGGGCAGCTCGGGCTTCGTCCGGGTTTTTTCCGGCAAGGGCCGCGGGATCGATGCCGCCGCCCAGCCCGTGCCACGCGCCGAGGAACGCCGCCTGCAGCACCGCGCCTTCTTCTGCTTCCAGCGCATCCAGAAGGATCCTGCCGGCCAGCGTGTCCAGAGCCGAGGGCCGGCCCGCCAGAAGCGGCTCCAGCACCGCGGCGTCGCCCGCTTGCAGCAGGGCCGGGCCTGAAAGCCCCACGACCGATGCCTGCCCCATCGGGCCGCGCCATGGGTCGGCGGGATCGCGCGTGGCCAGATCGACGATGCCCGGCTCTCCATTCGCGATCATCTTTGACGGCAGTTCGGTGAAGCCGCGTCCCGAGAGGCCGGAGAACGCCGTCGTCGCAGCTTCCGCGTCCGCAAAGCCCCAGACCGAGACCGCGCCCGGCGGCTGCCCGATGCCGGCAACGAAAGCCAGCGCGGCGCTGTCGATCCCGGATTTTTCGGCAAAGCTGTCCGGAGAGCCGAGGGCAAGCGCCGCCGCCGGGCGGATGCCGCCCCCCAGTAAGGCGCGAGAAAGGGCCTCGCGCCCCAGCGCGCCACCATGGGCTTCAGCCATGGCGGACAGATCCAGATACCGCGCGACATCCGGCGTGAGGTCGGAAAACACCGTGTCGGGAAGCACCGACAGCACCGCACGCAGGTTCGAGTCTTCGGCCACAACCGGGGTGGCGACAACAAGCGCAAGCGCCAGCGCGGGGACGAGTCGGTTCATCATCTTTTCCTTCATCCGGGTTGAGAGGGTAAGTCGGGGCAAGTCACGTCGTAATCCGCCACGAGGGGTCCTGCCGGCAGGTTTAGGTCGCCGAAGGTCAGGACCGAGGCGGTGGCTAAACCCTGAACGAACGACAGGGTGCAAAAGCCGAAGCCGGTCCCGGAACAATGCTCCACGCCGGTAAAGCCGTTGGCCACCAGCTCGGCCGCGATAGGGTCCGAAGGTGGCGCAAGTCCGGCCTGTTCCCAGCCATGGTCGGCCAGCAGGATGTTCGCATCGCCAAGGGTCAGGCCATGGATCAGCGGCATCCGCAGCGCTCCGCCGCAAAAGGTGTCGAAGGGCGGCAGCGGGACGATTGCGGGGACATTCTCTGCCAGTATGATATCGGCCACGGGCCGGGACAGCATCGCGCCGTCCCAGATGCGCAAGCGGTCGCCGCTGCGGCGCAGATGCGCTATCGCGGTACCACCCGGTTGCGAACCTTCCACAAGGGCCAGCAGCTCCGGGCCGTCGAAGATGCCGACGCGCCCACCGCTCAGGACGCAGGCGCCGCTGGTCCTCGACCGCGATCCGGCGACGAAGCTCACCGCCATCATCGCGCCGAGTGGCTCTTCATTGGTAACCGCCCAACCCGCACCACCAACCATCTGCCCCGCGGCAGTCCGGGGCTCAACCCCATGATGCCGGCACAAGCCCAGGTCGATCGGGGCATCGGCCTGCGGCAGCTCTGCCCCAGGTTTGAGGGTGATGTCTGTCGCCGCCGGTTGCGCCGCGGCCGGCACGCCGCAGAGTGCGGCAACAATGATCGTCCGTCGGATCGGACAACGGGACAGTTGGCTTACACCCATGAATGCCTCCTTTCTGCCCTTGGGACGACGGCCGCCGGCAGGATCTTGGCGAAAGCTTGCTGTGTTGCCCGCCTTCGGGACGTTCTTCGCTTTGCTTGCGCCTCTCTCTGTGATCCTGTGCATATGTGACGATGAATTGTGGCGGCTCGGTTCTGCAGGCATACAGGTTGCGCGATATTCGGTCCGAGATGGAAGAACAGGCGCTGCTGGCGCGCGTGCGCGCCGGCGATGCCGCGGCGTTCGAGGCTCTGGTCGCGGCCCATTACCGCTATGTCTTCCGCATCGCCTATCGCTGGCTCGGGCATGAAAGCGATGCCGAGGACGTGACCCAGACCGTCTGCATGCGGCTGCCGCAGGCGATCCGCAGCTTCGACGGCCGCGCCTCCTTCACCAGCTGGCTTTACAAGGTCACGCTGAACGCGGTGCGCGATCTTCAGCGCAGCCAGCAGCGCCGCACCCGGCTGGCCGATGCCGTCGCCGTGGTGGCCGAGGACAGCCACCCCCCGGATCAGGAGGACGCTCTGCGCGTCGCCGACATCTGGCGGGCGGTGCTTGCGCTGCCCGACAAGCAGCGCGATGCGGTGATGCTGGTTCATGCCGAGGGGTTGAGCCAGGCCGAGGCCGCGCAGATCATGGGCTGCAAGGAGGTGACCGTGGCCTGGCATATCCACAAGGCGCGCAAGACGCTGCGGGGGGTGCTGTGACAAGCCGGCTGTCCGATCCGCTTGACCTGCTGCACCGGATCCCCACGCCCGAGCCGGGCCCGGCGCGGATGCAAGCCACCATCGCCGCGGCGCAGGCGCGCTTTACCGATCCTCCGCCCGCGCCGCCGCCCGCACCGCGCCGCCTTGGGTGGCGGCTCTGGCTGGCCCCCGCGGCAGGGGCGCTGGCGGTGCTGGCCGCGGTGGCGTTGCTGATGCCGCAGCCCGATGCGCCGCAGTTGGCCGACGGCGCCCCTTCGGCCGAGGGGCGCGGCCCCGCGCGCGAAACCGTCGAGGCGCCCGACCGGCTGGCCGAGGCGCCCCCGGTCCGGGACGGCGCATCCGACCCTGCCGCGCCACCGAGCCGGGTTCTGGGAGCCCGCCCGCCGCAGCCAGCGTCCCCGGCCGACCACGGGCTGCCGGCCGTCGCGCAGCGCCATGATTTCGAGGGGTTCCAGCTTATCGTGCGCGAGGGCGGCGATGGCGTCACCCTGTCCTTCCAGCGCGACGGGGCCGAGCAGGCGTTCGACCGCCGCAGCCTCGATCCCGGCGTGGAGTTCGCACTGCTGGACGCCTTCCTGCTGGCGCCCCCGGGCAGACCGGAGCTGCTGCTTCTGCAAAGCCGTCTCGGGGATGCGACGAATTGGGACGTGTTCACGGTCCGGCCGGACGGCATCCGGCTGTCGGCCGAACTGTCGCGACAGGTCCATGACGCGCCCGACCGGGCTGCCGTGGCCGGCCGGCTGGCCGCCCCCGACTAAGCGCCAAGGTCCGGGCCGCGCCCCGCGTCCCATGGTGGAACGATGATTTCGGGAAAGGAACCGCCATGTTCCGCAGCATCCTTGCCGCCGCACTGGTCCTGTCAGCGTCTGCCGTGTCGGCACTGTCGATCGAGCCCCTGCCGGTCCCGGCGGACGGCGAACAGTTCTGGGGCCTCGGCACCACGGGAATATATTGCGTCAAGGCACCCTGCCCGTGGCGCGGGGTGTTCCGCATCCACCCCGACGGCACCCGCGACCGCCCGCTGTCCGGCCACGACCTGCCCGCGCCGCCCCCTCTGCGCGCCGGCGACGCCGACCGCGCCCGCATCGAGGATGCCTTTGCCCGCAGCGGCTGCGTGGTGGCCGAGGGGCATTTCGAGGGCGAGACGCTGGTGGTCCTGCGCATTGCCGGGGAATGCCGCCACTGGTTCCCCGAGCGGCCCGCGGAATGACGCGCGCGCTGCTGCTGGTCGCGCTGCTGCTGGGGGCCGGGGGCGCGGGCTTTGCGCTGTCCGGCCCCTGCGGCTGGGCGGGGCAGGTCGCGGGCGGTGGCGGCTGCCTTGCTGCCTTCGCCCTGCGTGATCTGGTGGTGACGGGCGGCGCGCTGGCGACCGATGCGCAGGGCCGGCTGGTCGTCGGCGGCATCGACTATCGCCCCGGACCCCGCGAGCGGCTGCAGGCGCAAATGGTCGTGGCCACGCTCGACCCCGCGACTGGGGCCGAGATCGCCCGCGCCGATTTGGGGACGCAGGGCCGGCCCGAGCAGTTGCGCCTGTCGCCCGACGGCACGGCCATGGCGATCAGCTGCAACGCGCTTTACACCTGCGACCTGCCGGGCGGAAACAAGCCCCGCCAAACCCGCGTGATGCTGTTCGACCGCGACGGCGAACGGCGGTGGTTCGTCGGGATCGAGCACCGCCACGCGCCCCCCGATGCCGATGGCCGCGCCTTTGATCTGGGGTTTTCACCTTCGGGAAACGTGGTCTTTGCGCATGTCGCCTTCGACGCGGCCTCGGGCCAGGTGATCCTGACCCGGCAGCACCCGTCGCCTGACCCCAACGCCCGCCTGCCCGCGGGTGCCGAGATCCGGCCGGGCGCCACCCGGCTGGCGCTGGACCTGCCCGATGGCTTTATCCCCTTCCTGCGACTGGACAGCGCCCGCTCGCCCGATGGGGACCGCATTGCCATCCTCGCGCGCCGCTTTTCCGGGCCGGGCAAGCTCCGGGCCGCGATCCGCATCCACGACATCGCCAGCGGACGGCTGCTGGCTGCGCATGACATCGACCGCGAGCTTGCCCCGGCGATCCTGTGGCATCCGCAGCGCGATGCGGTGATCGTGGCACTGGCCGGAACGCCCGCGGCCGGCGCCGACAGCGAGCTGCGGCTTTACGCGGCGGGGGCAGGGGAATGAGGCGGGGTCGGCTGATCGCCGCGGCGGTGGCCGCGCTGGCGCTGGTCGGGGCGGCGGGACTTGCGGCGTGGCAGGGGTCGCGGACCTGCGGCTGGATCGACCGTGCGCTGGGGCGCTCGGGCTGCCTTGGCACTGTGGTGTACCAGGGCGTGGTGCCATCGCGCAACAGCATCGCGCAAGCCCTGGGCGACGGCCGCGCGGTAATGGCGGTCGAGATGCGCACCCCCGATGGCTGGCGCCCGGGGCTGCTGGTCTTCGACCCCGAAACCGGCGCGGAAGGCGGACGTTATCCGCTGCCGCTGCGCGGCGGGGTCGCGCGGCTGTTCCTGTCGCCTGATGGGACCCGCCTGCTGATCGCCTGCGGCGTGATCCGGCAATCCTGCACGGAATCGGGCGGCGATGCGGTCGTCGCCCAGCGTGACGACCTGCGCGTGTTCGCCGATGTCCCGGTGGAGGGCCGCTCTCTGACCGCCTATCCCGGCACGCCCACGCCGCCCGAGGAATACAGTTTTGAGGCCGTCGTTGCTGCGCGAGGGAGCCGCATCCTCGCCGGCGGCAGCACGAGGCCGTTGGTCCTGCTGGACGCCGACGGCAGCCGGATCGCGGAACTGGCCAAGCGCGATATGTCAGCCTTTCCAGCGGCCGTCTCGGCCAGCGGCATCATCGCGCGGGGGGAGCCCGGCGCCCCCGAGCGGGGCGGCGACCGCCTGCGGTTCTGGGATGTCCAGGACGGGGCCGAACTGGGCCGGATCGAGGGCAGCGCCGGCTGGCGGCTGCGCGCCCCGCCCTTCTGGTCGGAGGACGGCGCCTCGCTGTTCGTCCCCCGCGGCCAGCGTGGCGCGATGCTGCTGGACCGGTTCCGCGCGCCCTGAGCGCCCCGCCGCCGATTGCCCGGCGGGCTATTTGTCGTCGCGCCAATAGACGCGGCCGTCGATGATGAGGCCGTTGGGCGCGGCGGGGTCGCCGTTCTCCAGCCGGGCCGCGAAATGGCGCTCTTCGCCCTTGGGGCCGGTCAGGATCAGCGCGTAGCCCTGGAAGCGATAGGCGGAGCGGGTCTCCTGCTCGGGGGTCAGGGACGAGGTGATGAAGCTGGTCCCGACCCGGCCGCCGACGAAACTGTCGCTGCTGTGCAGCAGGGTGCCATCTGCGGCAAAGTCGAAGCTGCGGTCGCGCCGCAGCCCGCCAATGGCGATGTCGGTCATCGCCCAGCGGCCGGAAATGGTCCCGCCTTCGGGCATCGGCAGCAATCGTTCGGCGCCTGTCAGCTCCAGCGCCGTGCCGTCCGCCGCGGTCAGAACCACATCCTTGCCGTGCTCGGCCCAGGTGAACCAGCGTCCGGGTTCCCGCGCCCGCGACATGTCCAGCGCCAGATCCCCGAAGGGCACCGGCCAGTCGTGGCGCATGGCGGTGCCGTCGCGCAGCAGCACCCAGATATCCTCTTGCCGGTCCAGATAGCCGTTGCCGGCACCGTCCAGACGGGTCGAGAACTCGGCGGTGTAAAGCACCCGCTCGACATCGGCAGACCCGATCCGCGGTCCCGGTGCGGCCAGCAGCTCGGCCAGCTCGGGCGGGCGCGGTTCCAACTCCACCGGGCCGGCGTCGACCAGCGGCAGACCCGCCTCGGCAGGGTCGAGGATGCGACAGTCGCGCAGGCCGATCACGCCGCCGGGGGCATCGTCGCGGACCCAGTAGACCTTGCCGGTCAGCACCGCGGTGCTGCCGACAAGATCGGCCATTCGCTGCTGGCCGTCCTCGTCGGCAAAGCGGCGGCAACTGGCGGCAAAGCTGGATTGCCGGTCGCCGCGCCATTCGCGCAACTCGCTGTCGGATAGCACGCGGCCCCGGAACGCCAGCCGCCCCTGTGGTTCGAGCAGCGCCAGCAGATGCTCCTCGCGTGCCTCGCGCAGGGCGCGGTCGGACTGTGCGCCGGGGGCCGAGGCGATTTCCGCCATCGCGGCGCTGGCCCAGGCCGAGAATTGCGCCAGCGGCTGGACCGCCGCGGCCAGCCCCGGTTCGATCCGGGGCGGCATGGGGTCGGCGGGGCGGACGCCCAGTTCGCGCGCGATCTGGCGGGTTTCGTGCAGGGTCGGGCGCAGCGCGAATTCCTCGGATTTCAACCGATCGGGCAGGCCGGCGCAAAGCTGCGGCTTGGCGGCGATCTGTTGCGCCACCGCCGCGTCGATCTGCGCGTAAGCGGCCTCGGTCTGTTCTGCCAGCCCCGGCGCCGCATCCTTCAGCGCGGCCATGAGCGCGTCATAGCCCGCCGCGTCGTTGCGATGCGACCAGCCGGCCAGCGCATCCCGCAGCGCCACCCGTTCCGCATCGGGACGCCTCGCACAATGCCGCGCATGGGCGCGGGCGTTTTCGGCGCGGCTGAACAGATCGGTGACGGAATCACTCAGTTCGGCCAGCGGGTCGGCATGGGCGGTGCCGGCCAGCCCCAGGGCAACCAGCACGCAGAACAGGTGGGGGGCAGTGCGCATCCGGCCGCTCCTGCGTTTCGTCGGGCTATTGCCCGGAATATTTCGCCCGCATCTTGCGGCCGGTCTCGATGCCCAGCCGCCGCGACTCTTCGGCCAGCCAGCGGTCGGCCGAAGCCTTGCCGTCGCGTTCGACCCGCATCCGGTAGCGGGGGGCAAGCTGGCGCTTGTGCTCTTCCATGATCCTTGCGCCCTCGGCCCGGGCGCGGGCTTCGGCCTGGGGCGACATCTTGCCGGATTTGGGCTTGGATGCAGGGGATTTTCCGGCTCTGCCCGGGCTGGCGTTCTGTTGCTGATGCAGCCGCAGGTTGTGTTCCCGCATCGTGTCGAGGTGGATGCCCAGATAATCCTGCGCCGCTGCCGGGCCGGCGGTCGCCATGGCGCCCAGCAGGGCCAGGGCGAAACGGGATTTTCCAGTCCTGTTCCCGCGTAACGTCATAAGCAGGGACCTTCCATTGAGCACCGCACGCAGGCGGGCTGGAACATGCGTCGATACCGGTGCCGGAGCAGCTGCAGGGCGAGGGGCGGCCTGCATCCTCAGCCCCCCGGTTGCGGCAGAGGTGCCTCGGCCAGCGCCCTGATCTGCGTCGGGCGCAGCGTGGACAACCCCTGCAGGAAGGTCTTGGCGGCCTCGTTTCCATAAGCCCGGTGGCTGACGCCGAACAGCATCACCCCGGGCCCGCCCGCGGCCTCGGCCAGCGGCGCATAGCGATAGGCGTTCCATTCGACGATATATTCGCCCGCCTCGTCCTTGCTGCTGACGATGAAATCCAGCAGCGCCTCGCCCGTGGCCTCGTTCTGGACGATATCCATGTTGACCAGCGGATCCGTGGCCTTGCGTTGGGTCAGCATCTCTGCCTGTGCCCGCACCGCATCCATCACCCCGATGCCGCCCGTCACCGTTTCCACCAGCAGCATCCGGCTGTAGCTGTCCGGGGTTTCGCCCGGCGGCAGATATTCCTGCTTGGTATGGTTTTCCGCCGGGCGCGCGGACCAGGCCAGCGCATAGCTGTCGCCCGCCAGCGCGATCGGGCCGGGCAGGCCCAGATGATCGGTCGTCTGCGCCTGCACGGGTGCCAGCCAGAGTGCGGCGGCCAGCGCGGTTGCAAGGCGTCGCAGCGGTGTGGGAATGGTCATGGGAAGGCTCCTCCTTGTAGCGTCGATCAGCGGTTTTCCAGCCCGTTGGCGGTGCGTTCGCGGCGGATCTCGTCGCGGCTGGCGTCGACCTTGGAGATCAGCCGCTCCAGCCCGCCCCGCACCTGGGCCAGTTCGGTCGCGTGCCTGGTCTTGGAGGTGATGGGGTTGTCGGTCGCGGCGTCCCAGTCCAGCGCCCAGCGCATCGCCGCGATCCATTCGTCGGGGTCGCCGGCGATATATTCGTTCACCGGCCGGCCCACCTGTTTCGTCAGCGCCGAAAACAGGATGCGGTCGTCGGCGCCGGCATCCGGCACGGACAGCATGAAGCGATAGCGCAGCTGGCCGGCATACATCCAGTTCGCCGCCTCTTGCCCCTTGCCCTCGGCCAGCAGCCGGCTGGCGAGCACGTAGAGCGCCGAAGGGTGCAGCGATCCCGCCTGCTCGACGATCTGCGCCGAGGGCATGGTATCGAGGTCTTCGGCAGCATGTGCGTGGCCGGGGAGCAGCAAGGCGGAAGAGAGCAGCAGCGCGGCGAGCAGGCGTTTCATCGGGTGAACTCCATCCTCTTTGCCCGTGTGACGATATCAGAGCGCAGAAGCTTGGCGATGTTCAATCGCCGGCGCTTCTTTTGGGCACGCAGTGGGGCTCGCGGCTCAGGCTGAGGCCGCCGCCCCAGTTCCAGCGGTTGACGAGCCGCCATTCGATCCGCTCGCACCCGCCACCGCCCTCGGCGGCCGATGAGGTCTCGGCCCTGGGTGATGTCTCGTCTTGCCGCGGTTCGGGGGCAGGTTCGGACGAGGGCAGGCTGACGTCGAACAGGAAGACCGTGATCATTTCCGCATCCGGCGCCGTGCCGGGGTTCTCGGTGGGGATGCGGCGCAGGGTGAGCTTGCCCTTCTCGGGCCCGATCTGACCGGTCAGGACCATGTGGAAACCATCCAGCTCGGTCACGGACAGGACGCGGCCTGCCGCCGTGATCTCGGTCGGCCCGGTCTCCGACAGGCTGCGCCACGCCCCATCCTGATCCGGGGCAAGCGTCACGCTCAGATCGAGGCTGCCGCCGTCGTCGAGCGCCGCCGTGGTGCTGAACAGGATCCGGTCCTCGCCTGACGCTGAAAACCGCACCTCGGCGTCGCCCCGGGCACGGTGCATGCGATGGCCACCATCCACCGGGAAGGCCTCGACCGTCATGCGCCCGGTATACGGCTCTCCGACCGCGGCGGGAAACGACATGGTTTCGGCAAGGACAGGCGCAAAGGCGAACAATCCCGCCAGCAGCGCGACGGCCGAAAGATGGAATTGTCTCATCGCGTCTCCTTCACCAAAAGCAGGGGCTCCAATCTCAAGACGTGGCGAGTGCTGCTGACCTTGGTCCGTGTCCTGTCAGGGCGTCTCGGCATCTCCATATCCGGTGCCGAGACCCTTGAATAAACTCGCAACCCTTGCGTGCGTTGCCTGCCGCTGAACTCGGTCTTCTTTATCCGGCGTTCATGTCCTCTGCCGTGGGCTGCGTTGGCGGTGGTGTGGCAGATAGCTCTGCAGGCAGAAATCTGCTGCTGGTCAGCGGGTAAGCCCAGGGTGCGCCTGACCCTTCTATTTATCTATTCGCCTGACCTTTGATGTTTCTCGCATCCCTGCTAGGGTCAGGACTCGTTCTCGTTTCATAGCCAGAACATGACGGTTGCGGCGAGGGCGACGGCGGAGAGGAAGACCGTGGGACACCTGTCGTAGCGGGTTGCAATTCGTCGCCAATCCTTCAGCCGTCCGAACATGATCTCGATGCGGTTACGCCGTTTGTAGCGGCGCTTGTCGTGCTTGATAGGCTTGTCGCGAGACTTCCGGCCCGGGATGCAGGGCTTTATTCCCCTGTCTTTCAACGCTTCTCCGAACCAGTCGGCGTCATAGCCGCGATCAGCGAGCAGCCAGTCCGCCTTTGGCAAACTGCCCCGCAGGGCCGCCGCGCCGGTGTAGTCGCTGACCTGGTCTGCGGTCATGAAGAAGCGGATCGGGCGCCCATCGGCATCGGCAACAGCGTGCAGCTTGGTGTTCATGCCGCCCTTCGTTCGGCCGATCAGACGACCTCGCTGATCGCCGGGGCCCCCTCGCGGCGCAGCAGAACGAACAGGCGCCGGTACCGATGCTCTGCTCGTCCGTGAATCTCGTTCGCTTCATTGTCCGTCCTCAAGTTGGGCCGGACTCTAATCGACGGTGAAGGAAAAATCCCGTGGCAGGTCACGGGCTACATCGAGCCCGCCGGCACCCTACACCGGAATGTACATCCCTAAGCCCCTAGGTGTTTGATCCCATGGTTTGATGGTGCGATCCTTTCTTGGGAATGGAAGGATGCCCTATGGGACAAGTTCGTCACGGAAGCGCCACGACCACGCACGCCATCCGAGCTGCAATACAACGATCGCACGCTTCGCTCGCGACGCTGAGCCGAGAGCTGGGCATCAATCCGAAGACGGTGGCGAAGTGGCGCAAGCGGGCCACGGTCGAAGACCTGAAGACCGGGCCAAAGGAGCCGTGCTCCACAACAATGAGCGCGGAGGAAGAAGCGATGGTCGTGGCGTTCAGGCGCCACACGCTGCTGCCGCTGGACGACTGCCTCTACGCGCTACAACCCTCGATACCACACCTGACGCGCTCGGCCTTGCATCGCTGCCTGCAGCGGCATGGAATATCGCGCCTGCCTGACGTGGATGGCAACAAGCCGAAACGGCAGCGCTTCAAACGCTATCCGATCGGCTTTTTTCATATCGACATCGCGGAGGTGCAGACCGCCGAAGGCAAGCTGTATCTCTTTGTGGCGATTGACAGAACCAGCAAGTTCGCCTTTGTCCGCCTTGTCCAGAAGGCCGGCAAGATGGCTGCAGCCCAGTTCCTGCGAGACCTGATTGCCGCAGTTCCCTACCGGCTTCATAAGGTGCTGACCGACAATGGCATACAGTTCGCAAACCGGAGCTGCGACACGACCGCCTTCGAACACATCTTTGGCCGCGTGTGCCGCGAGCATGGGATCGAGCACAGGCTGACGAAGGTAAGGCATCCCTGGACGAACGGCCAAGTCGAGCGGATGAACCGCACGATCAAGGAGGCAACCGTCAAACGCTTCCATTACGACAATCACGATCAGCTGCGAACGCACCTTGACGACTTCATTGCAGCCTATAACTTCGCCCGCCGGCTCAAGACGCTCAATGGCCTCACGCCCTACGAATACATCTGCAAGGTCTGGACTTCAGAGCCAGACAGATTCATCGTCAATCCGATCCACCAGATGCCGGGACTGAACACCTAGTATCAACCCTCCAGGCAACCTCATTCTCAACTCACCAAGGCACCTCAGTCATGTTAGGCAAGCATCCAGCCGGGCCGCGAACGGCCGGCCAAAGGTCGGTCCGATGGTTGCGACTATCGGGCGCTGGCAGCTTCGCTCAGCGTCCGTGAAGCTATCGGCAGAACCACGATCGCCTCAAAGCCGGACGAGCTTTCCGGCCTTGGCGATTGCAAGGTGAGCTTTGACGAAATCCGATCGGCAATGCTCGCGGCGATGGCAAGGCCAAGCCCGCTGCCTTCCGTTCCGGCTGTCCCCCTCTCAAAACGGCGGGTCAGCCGGCCAAGTGCTTCTGTCGGCACGACGGGGCCTTCATTGGCGACGCTGAACGTGCCGTCCGCGCTGAGGCTTACCGTGATTGGTTTGTCGGATGCGCCGTGCCGCAGGGCGTTCTCAATGAGGTTGCGGCCGATGATGCCAAACGCATCGGGGTCGAGGTCGGACATTACCGGGTGCTCCGGCAGGGCGAGCGCGATCCGGTTCGGCGCTGTCCTCTCGATATCGTCCACGACCAGACGGGCGGTGATGCGAAGATCGGATAGATGATCGAGCCGCAACCGCCCGCCTTCTGCTCGGGCCAGTTGCAGAAGCCGTTCCGCGGTCCGGGCCAGCCGCTTCAACGAGGCCTCGATCTCGGCAGCCCTGTGGCCGGCACCGGTATCTTTCGTTTCCACCTGTATCCGCTGGGCCTGCGCGATTGCGCCTGCCAGCGGTGTTCGCAATTCATGCGCTGCGTTGGCGGCGAAGGTGCGTTCGGCCTCGAATGTGGATTTGAGTTGCGCCAGAAGCACATTGATCGCCGTCCCCACCGGGGCGGCCTCGACGGGAAGATCGTCGCAGGCGACGGGGGCGAGGTCGCGCGGCGAACGCGCGGCCAGCCGGTCGCGATAGCGGCGCAACGGGGCCAGACCCGAGCGGACAGTCAATACGATCGCCAACAGTGCGGCAGGGATGAATACCAGCAGCGGCAACCCCAGGCCCGCCCAGACATCGCGTGCCGCCGCCGCGCGATGGGCAAGCGGCTCGGCGACCGTGAGGCGGATCGTGCCTTGCAGGGCGTCCTCGCCATACAGGCGATGGGTTGCGGTCGTGCGAAAGCCCGGCCCGTCCCATTCAGGGAAGATGGCGGGATCGGCCTCGTGCGATTGCAGAAGGATGCGCCCCTCATCATCTCGCACGATATAGGTGAGGAACTCGTCGTGGTCGCGCAGGTCGGCAAGGTGTTGCGTCACACCTTCCTCCTCACGTCCGACGATCTCGACAGCGGCCAGCGGCAATAGGCGCTGCGCCGCTTCCTGTAGCGACGAGTCGAAGATCCTGTCCATCTCGTGCCGCAGCATGACCGCCGTGACGGCGGCGGCCGCGATCCACAGAAGTGTCAGAAGGATACCCAGCGACACCCCCAACCGCATCTGAAGGCTGCGTGGCATCGTCATGGCGAACCCAGCCGGTAGCCCAACCCGCGCTCGGTCTCGATCACCTCGGCGCCCAGCTTCTTGCGCAGCCGGCTGACATGGACCTCGATGGTGTTGCTTTCCACCTCCGTATCGAAGGCATAAAGCTTTTCCTCAAGCTGTGCCTTGGACAGAAGCTGCCCCGGGCGGGTGAGGAACGCCTCGAACAGCGCCCATTCACGTGCGGTGAGCTGCACGGGCCGGCCGTCGCGGCGGATGCTGCGGCAGGCAAGGTCGACGGCAAGCGTGCCGTGGACGATGATCGGGTTGGGATTGCCGCTATAGCGCCGCGCGACCGAGCCGATGCGCGCGGAAAGCTCGGCCAGATCGAAGGGCTTCACCAGATAATCGTCGGCGCCGGCGTTCAAGCCTTCGATCCGGTCCGAAATCTGGTCCAGCGCTGTCAGGATGATCACCGGCGTCACGTCGCCGCTGGTGCGCAGCGACCGAAGGAAGGTGATGCCGCGTCCGTCGGGCAGCATGAGGTCCAGCAATACAAGATCATAGCCGGTGCCGGCCATCGCATCGCCGGCCGCGTCCAGGCGCGTGACCCAATCCACCGACTGGCCACCCGCAGCGATCTGGTCCCGCACGGCGGCACCCAGAACGGTATCATCCTCGATCAGCAGGATCCGCATGATCTTCCTACTCATTTGCCTCTGGCCATTATGGCGACCCGGGCTGACGCAAAGCTGATGGCGGGACGCCCCGGGCTTCAGCATCCCGTCAGGTTCGCGGCGCAGAATGTCATCCAGTGGCCGTTATACGGAGTGTGGTCCATGAAGAGATCGCTGACAATTCTGACCTTTCTCGTGGTCCTTCCGTCCGGGGCTGCACTTGCCGGCGACGACTGTGCCGTGCCGCTGGCAGACTGGCAGCCAAGAAGCGCGGTGGTGCGGCTCGCGGAAGAAAACGGATGGGTGGTGCGGCGCATAAAAATCGACGACGGCTGCTACGAGATAAAAGGCACAGACCGGGAAGGACGCCGCATCGAGGTGACGGTCGATCCCGGCACGCTTCAGGTGATCGAGATCGAATACAAGGACGGAGATGATCGGCGCTCCCGTGAGGGCAGAGAGCACAAACATGACTGAGATGATGAAGGGTGACGCCATTCAGGACGTCGCCGATACTACGCGCACGGTGCTGGTCTGGGATCCGTTGGTGCGCAGCTCTCACTGGGGTCTGGTTGCCGCCTTTGCAGTGGCATGGCTTGCGGCGGACGAGGTGCAGCCGCTTCACGAGGCGGCCGGTTACGCGGTGGCGGCGTTGCTTGCCCTCCGCCTGATCTGGGGTTTCGTTGGCAGCCGCCATGCCCGTTTCACGCAATTCGTGCGTGGCCCCGCCGCGACGCTGGCCTATCTCGGGGACATGCTGCACGGGCGCGAGCGACGCCATCTCGGGCACAACCCGGCTGGCGCCGCGATGATCGTGGCACTCATGGTCACGCTTTCCGGCACCGCGCTGAGCGGCTGGCTGCTCGAACAATCGATCGAGGAAGCCCGGGCCGTGACGGTTGCGGGCGAGCACGGAAACTGGGAAGTCAGAGGGGACAAGACCTTGAAGGAGGTGCATGAAATGCTGGCCAACATGGCTCTGGTTCTCGTGGCCTTGCATGTTGGGGGTGTGGCCGTCACCTCATGGCGCCATCGGGAGAACCTGCCCCGTGCCATGGTCACGGGCCGAAAGCGCCCTCCCGGCACAAATGACGTGACCTGATCGTTACGCATTCCCGCTGCTGTTCGGGCCCCGCCTGTTTGGCGGGGCCTGTTTGTTTTGTGTAATCGCTGCGGTTCGTCGCGGCAGGCTGACGAGAAGCTGACGCAGGTTTTCCGCGGCGATCAGGATCACGTCAGCCGCCCCCTCCAGATTGGTTTCATCAGGCAACCAAGGCTGAGGAGCATAGCCATGAAAACCATCCTGACCGCCACCGCATTGGCCCTCGCGATCCCCGCCGGGGCCGCGTTCGCTGGTGAGAAATGCAACGTGCCGACCGAGAACATGCAATCGTGGGACGCTCTCATTCAAGTGACCGACGAGTTCGGTTGGACCATCTCGAAAATGGAACTCGACGACGGCTGCTACGAACTGAACGTCATCGACCAGGGCGGCAACAGCCTGAAGATGACCGTCGATCCCGGAACGCTCGAGGTGATCGACGGCAAGGTCAAACGCTGGAGCGACGGCACCAGGCCCGAAAAGCGCAACTGATCGCCGCAAGGGTCCGCCTCGCCATCGAGGTGGACTCCTTTCCACACGGGCGTTCGCCTCGGCCATAGCCGGGAAAGTGCCCCCGAGATGATCGTAAAGGACATTCGAACCATGAAAACGCTGTTGATCGCCATAACCGCTCTCGCGGTATTGCCCGTGGCGGGGGCGTTGGCGGGCGACGACTGCCATGTGCCTCGCGGGGCCTGGCAGCCGCACGAGGCGGTGATGCAGGCCGCCGCCGGCCTCGGCTGGCATGTCGAGAAGATCGAGGCCGATGACGGCTGCTGGGAGGTCAAGGGCCGCGATGCCCAGGGCCGGCGCATCAAGGCCAAGCTGGATCCCGCGACTTTGCAGGTCGTCAAACTGCGCCACAGGGATGGCGAGCAGGACCGTAAGCGGGATCGCGGCGGTGCAACCCCTGTCGCGCCCTCGGCCCCGTCCGCCAATCCGCTGTTCCAGAACGGCACCCCGCCCGTGGTGCGGGTGAACTGACATATCAGGCAGAAGCGAGCAGAGACATGAAATCCATCCTTGCAGCCCTTGCGCTGACTTCGGCCCTGGTGGCCCCCGGCCTCGCCATGGCCCGGCCGGTCACCCTCACCACCACGCTGAACACTTACGGCGGCGATGGTGCCTATCTGGTTCTCTACGTTACCGATGCGCAGGGGGCATATGCCGGAACCCTATGGATGGCCGGCGGCAAGTCGAAATATTACGAACATCTCAGCGACTGGTATCGCGCCAGCGGCGGCGACCTGGCGCAGATC
The DNA here is from genome assembly GCF_030234105.1 of Paracoccus sp. SSJ. Taxonomy (NCBI): domain Bacteria; kingdom Pseudomonadati; phylum Pseudomonadota; class Alphaproteobacteria; order Rhodobacterales; family Paracoccaceae; genus Paracoccus; species Paracoccus sp. SSJ. Next base: position 18,458 of record NZ_JASSPE010000033.1, read on the forward strand.
GACGGCATCACCGGCGCCAGTGTCGGCGCGGGCCGGTCGCTGGAAATCACCCTCGACCTTGCCGATGCGCTGTTCGATGCCGGCTATACGCTGCATGTCGATGCTGCCGTCGAGGACATGCGCGACAGTCCGAACGACATCGCCATGCCGCTGACGACGGCAGGAGTGGGGCAGCCTGTGCCTGGCCGCCGCTATGTCGCCAGCCTCCGCTACGACATGTGAGATGGTGCCATGATCCGCGCGCTGCATCGCTGGCCGGGTCTGCTGGCCCTTGCTCTCGTCATGGTCCTCGCGATCAGCGGGGCGGTGCTCTCGGTCTTTCCCGTGGCCGAGCGGTTTTCCACGCCGCAGGCCGAGGCCGGCCTGACCGTTGCCGATCTCGCAGGACGCATCCGGGCTGCCTATCCGGGGGTGGAGCAGATCCGGCGCGCGCCCTCGGGCCGGATCACCGCGTTCTGGTTCGACGACGGCACGCCCGGCGCGGCGGTGATCGACCCGGCGACCGGCAAGGGCATCGCCAGCGCCGATCCCGATCCGGTCAAACGCTGGTTGACCAACCTCCACCGTTCGCTGTTCCTGGGCGATGCCGGTCGTATCGTCATGGCCATTGGCGCCGTGGCGATGCTGGTCCTGTCGGCCTCCGGCGCAATGCTGGTCGCGCGGCGCATGGGCGGCTGGCGGCGCTGGTGCGCCCCTTTGCGCGGGCCGGCGTCGAGCCGCATCCATACCGGGATCGCCCGCGTGGCGGTCGCGGGGCTGGTTTTGTCCTCTGCGACTGCGCTGTGGATGGCCGCCTCGACCTTCGACCTCCTGCCCGACGGATCGACACAGCCGGCCTTTCCGACCGAGGTCAGCGGCCGCGCCGGAGCCTCCCTCGCCGCAATGGAGCCGCTGGCCGCTACTTTGGTCACGGAACTGCGCGAACTGAGCTTTCCCTATCCGGGCGACGCCACGGACGCCTTCACCCTGAAGACGGATCGCGGCACCGGCTATCTCGATCAGGGGACCGGTGAGCTTCTGGCCTGGGCCGAACCGACCATGTGGGAACGGGTATCGGAAACCATCTACATGCTGCACACCGGCCAGGGGGCCGCGTCTCTCGGCCTCGTGCTGGGTGTGATGGCGCTCGGCGTGCCGGCAATGGGGATGAGTGGTCTTGTGCTCTGGTTCGCAGGGCGGCGGTCAAGGCCGCGTATCCGTGGCAATCATCCTGCGAAAGGGGCTGGGACCATCCTGCTGGTGGGCTCGGAGGGCGGCAGCACCTGGGGTTTCGCAGCGACGCTCCAACATGCGCTGACCACGGCGGGTCAGCATGTCCATGTCGCGCCGATGTCCGGCTTCGATCCGGCGCGCTATCCGCGCGCCGAGCGCTTCATCATCCTTGCCGCCACCTGGGGCGAGGGACAGGCTCCCGCCACGGCGAAGGGGTTCATCGACCGCCTCGCGGCGCTGGAATCCGTCCCTGAGGCCCCGCTCGCCGTGCTTGGTTTTGGCGATCGCAGCTTTCCCGCGTTCTGCGCTTTCGCCGATGAGGTCGCGAGCCTGGCTGCTGCCAGGGGCTGGGCGCAACTGATGCCGTTCGACGCCGTCGATCGCCAGTCGCCGCAGGATTTCGCCCGCTGGGGTCGCGCCCTAGGGGCAGCGCTGGGGATCGAGCTTACGCTCGAACATGTGCCAACCCCGCCCGTGACGGGGCGGCTCACCCTGATCTCGCGCCGTGATTACGGGGCGGAGGTGCAGGCACCGACCACGATCCTGCGCTTTGCCCTACCCGAGGCGACGTTTTTGCAACGGCTGACAGGTCGGGGGTTTGGCCGGTTTCAGGCCGGTGATCTCCTCGGCGTTCTGCCCGAGGGTGCGGATCTGCCGCGCTTCTACTCGCTGGCCTCCGGACGGCGCGACGGGTTCGTCGAGATCGTGGTGCGCAAGCATCCCGGCGGCCTCTGCTCGGGTCAGCTTCTGGCGCTGAAGCCGGGCCAGGCGATCCGCGCCTTCGTCCGGCACAATCCGGCTTTCCATGCCGCAGCAGGACGCTCGCCGCTGATCCTGATCGGCGCCGGCACTGGCATCGGCCCGCTTGCGGGCTTCATCCGGGGCAACAGCCGCAAGCGGCCCATCCATCTGGCCTTCGGGATGCGCCACCCCGACAGCGATTTCCTGTATCGCGACGATCTGGCCGGCTGGCAGGTCGATGGCCGTCTGGCGCGATTGACCACCGCGAACTCGCGCGGGGCAAAGCCGCGCCATGTGCAGGACGCGCTGCGGGCCGAGAGCGCTGAACTGATCCGGCTGGTACACGAAGGCGCGCGCATCATGGTCTGCGGCGGGCGCGACATGGCCTCGGGCGTGGCCGAGGCGCTGACCGACATCCTCGCGCCGACGGGTCTTACCCCGCTCGCGCTGAAAGCGGAGGGGCGCTATGCCGAAGATATCTACTGACCCGGGCCGCCACGCGCTGAACGGCCCGACCATGGGCACTCGCTGGTCGGCGCGTTTCCACGCCGATGCCGGGCTGGACCCCGCCCCGGTGCAGGCTGCCCTGCAAGCGACCGTGGCGGAGGTTGATGCCGCAATGTCGACATGGCAACCCGACAGCGACCTGATGCGCCTGAACCGGGCGCCCACTGGCGCCTGGGTGGCCGTTCCTGCCGGCTTGGCCGAGGTGCTGAACCTCGGGCTGCGGATCTGTGCGGCATCGGGCGGTGCGTTCGATATCGGCATGGGCGATGCGGTGCGCGCCTGGGGTTTTGGCCCCGAGGAAGCCAGCGCTGAAGCCATCCGCTGGGCCATGGTAACCACGCGCCCGCCCGCGCATGAGGTGCTGGAGATCGACCGCGCGGCCGGGTTGGTCAGGAAACATGCACCCATCACGCTCGACCTGAACGGCATCGCCAAGGGCTACGGCGTCGACAGGTTGGCCGAAATGTTACGGGGCTTCGGCATCACCGGGTTCCTTGTTGGCATCGACGGCGAGATGCGAGCCTCCGGGCTGCGGCCCGACGGCATGCCCTGGACCGTCGCCGTCGAGGCGCCCGATCCCGAACGCCGCGCGCCCCATTCGGTCCTGATGCTGCAAGATGCCGCCGTCGCCACCTCGGGCGATTACCGGCATCATGTCACCGTTCAGGGCCAGCGCCTGTCGCATACGATGGACCCGGCGACGGGCGGCCCGCTGCGGTCGTCGCCGGCCTCGGTCACGGTCGTCACGGGCAGCTGTGCCGAGGCTGATGCCTGGGCAACCGCGCTGATGGTGCTGGGTCCGCAGGCTGGCGGCGAACTCGCCGCACACCTTTCCCTCGATGCGCTGTTTCTGATGCGCGAGGCAGACGGCATCCGGCCCCATGCCGTCGGGGCGCTGTTCGACAGCCCGATGGTATCGGCGGCAGGCCGAGAGGGTCTGGTTCGTGCCTGAGGTCTGTCCATTCGTGCAATAGGTCTTTGCAGGTTTCGTCAATTCTCGTGCGAAAACGGACAGCCTATGTCTATCCCAAGCCCGGCGGCGTCTGTCGATGCCCGCCGCGGCCAGAACCACTTGGCAGATACAGGAGATCACTATGCGGACTGTAAAATCTTTCACCACCGTCGCTGTCGCTCTCGCCCTCGCGCTGGGGTCAGCTGGCATTGCCGCCGCGCAATCCCATGATCATGACAGCCATGGCGCGGGGGCTATCGAGATCACGCTGAACGATGGCGCCAAATGGCAGGGCGATCAGAACATGATCACCGGCATGACCGCGATTCACGGAACCATGGCCGCGAACCTGGACGCGATCCACAACGGCACCCTGCCTGCCGATGCCGCGAATGGGGTCGCTGCCGATGTCCAGAAGCAGGTTGATTTCATGGTCGAGAACTGTGTGCTGGAACCCGAGGTAGACGAGCAGTTCCATATCGTCCTTGGTGAGGTGATGACCGGCATCTCGGCATTGGAGGCCGGCGAGGTCGAGACTGGCGCGGTGACGATCGTTCAGGCGTTGAACGCCTATGGCGAGCATTTCGAGCATCCGGGCTGGCAGATGATCGACTGACGCCATGGGCGCAGGCATGGGCCGGCGCGGGCGTCACGCCTGCGCCGGCCTTGTCTTGCACGGGCAGCGCCCCTCCAGCAGGTCGGCATCGGCCGTCAGGGCCGTTGCCATGAAGTCCAGAAACAGGCGGATGCGGGCGGTCTGGCGCAGATCCTCGTGAATCAGCAACCACAGGTCCAGCATGAAGTCCTCGGGCAGCGCGGCGGCGCGGATCAGGCTGGGGTCGCAATCAGCGATCACGCAAGGCAAGGCGGCAAGTCCGATCCCCGCCTTCGCGCCGGCATGGGCGGCGATGATAGAGTTTGTCCGGTAAACCTGTCGCGCACCCGGCCACCAGCGGGCCAGATTGCGGCTGAGCGGGCCATGCGCAGAGCCATAGCCGATCCAGTCACCCTCGGCAGGATCGCCCAGCGGCCGGTCCGCCGCGGCATAGGCGGCAAAGGCCAACCGCCCGACCCGCCGCCCGATCAGTGTCTCCTGTCCCGGATTGCCGATGCGCAGGGCCACATCCGCCTCGCGCCGGGTCAGGTCCAGCACCGTATCCGCCACCACCACCTCGATCTCGATCTCGGGCCATTCGGCGCGGAAGGCGGCGACATGGCGGGGTAGCACACCCACCGCCAGCAGGTCGGTCGTGGTGATGCGGATCGTCCCAGTGGGCCGCTGGTCCTGTCCGGTCACCTTCAGCGCCAGCGCGGTGATTTCTTCCTCGATGCGGATGACGGAATCGCGCATCTCCTCGCCCGCCTGGGTCAGCGCATAGCCGCCGGGCAGCCGGTCGAACAGCCGCACCCCCAACCGCGCCTCGAACGCGCCGATGCGGCGAAAGACGGTGGAATGGGTGACGCCAAGGCTGCGCGCCGCCCCCGAAAGCGACCCCGCCCGCGCCACGGCCAGAAACAACCGCAGATCGTCCCAATCCTGCGCCTGTGCATTCATGCAATGATCCCTTGCCTGAATTGCCAATCCTGATCCTGAAAGGACAGCATATCTTGAGTTCACAAGCAATGACCGCCCCACCGGGCGTCGACATGAAAGGAACCAGCCATGACCAAGACCATCCTGCGCAGCGACGAATTTTCCTGCCCTTCCTGCGTCACCAAGATCGAAAAGGCGCTGGCGGCAACCCAGGGCGTGACCAGCGCCAAGGTGCATTTCAACACCGGCCGCATCGAGGTCGAACATGACCCCGCATCCGCCCCGGTTGAGGCGCTTGTCTCGGTGGTAAAATCCACCGGCTACGAGGCCCGCCCCGCCGCATTCTGACGCAACCCTTTCCAGCCCGGCCGTGCCTGCCCGCGCGGCCGGGCCTTCACATCATGAGGCCCCGCATGTTGACCCCCATCCTGACAATTCTTCACCAGCCGGCCAGCCGCAGGAAGTGGCTGACCATCATCAGCGGCAGCCTGATCGTGCTGGGCCTGATCGCCCTTTACGGGTTCGGCCTGCGCGGGCTTTGGGCGGCATCCATGCTGGCGGCGGCCTTTGTCGCCGGCTCCGACATTGCCTGGCGGGCGGTGCAAGCGCTGCGCATCCGCCATTTCTCGATCGAGTTGCTGGTGACTGTCGCCGCCATCGGCGCGCTGTTCATCGGCGAATACTGGGAATCCGCCGCCGTTACCTTTTTGTTCAGCTTCGGCGCCTGGCTTGAGGCGCGGACGCTCCGCCAGACCCGTGGCGCGCTGGCCGATCTGCTGAAGGCCGCGCCCGAGATCGCCACCGTGATCCGCGACGGCCAGCCGGTCGAGATCGCCGCCAGTGCTGTCCAGCCGAATGAGGTCGTGCTGGTGCGCGCCGGAAACCGCATCCCCGTCGATGGCGAGGTGATCTTTGGCAACGCCGCCGTGTCCGAGGCCGCCATCACCGGCGAGCCGATCCCGGCCGAGAAAGCCCCCGGCTCCCACGTCCATGCCGGCACCATCGCGGAAAATGGCGTGCTGCGCATCCGCGCCACCGGCATCGGCGCCGATACCACGCTGGCCCGGATCATCCGCCGCGTCGAAGAGGCGCAGGAGGAACGCGCCCCCAGCCAGCGCATGATCGAGCGTTTCGCGCAATGGTATACGCCCGGCATCATGGTGCTGGCGCTGGGTGCCTGGGCGGTGACGCAGGACATTCGCCTCGCGCTGACGCTGCTGGTCGTGGCCTGCCCCGGCGCGCTGGTGATCTCGACGCCGGTCTCCATCGTCGCCGGTATCGGGCGGGCGGCGCGGTCGGGGATCCTGATCAAGGGCGGGCAGCATCTGGAAAGCGCGGGCCGCATCGACATGCTGGCGCTGGACAAGACCGGGACGCTCACCGAGGGCCGCCCGAGTCTGGTCGAGGTGCTGCCGCTGGCGGGTATGGACCGCGCCGAGTTGCTGCACTGGACCGCCATCGCCGAATCCGGCTCGGATCACCCCTTGGGTCGGCCCGTCGTGGCCGCTGGTCGTGCCGAGGGTGACATTCCCGCGCCGGAAGCGGTCGAGGAAGTGGCCGGCATGGGCCTTGTGGTGAACCACGCGGGCCGGCAGGTCGCGGCCGGCAACCGGCGGCTGTTCGACAGGCTGGGCATCGCGTTCGACCCCGAGGCCGAGACCGCGCTGTCCGGGGTTTTGGGGCGCGGGCGCACGCCGATCATCGTGGCGCTGGACGGGCGCATCGCGGGCATCTTTGGCCTGTCCGACCAGCCCCGCCCCTCGGCCAAGGGCGCAATTGCCCGGCTGCGCGACATCGGGGTCGGGCGCATCGCCATGCTGACCGGCGACCAGCCGCAGGCCGCCCACGCCATCGCTGCGGAAATCGGCATCGACGAGGTTCATGCCGGGCTGCTGCCCGAGGACAAGCTTGACCTGATCCGCCGCTTTCAGGCCGAGGGCCGCCATGTCGCCATGATCGGCGACGGCATTAACGACGCCCCAGCGCTGGCTGCCGCTGATACCTCGATCGCCATGGGGGTCGCGGGCTCGGACGTGGCGATCGAGACCGCCGACATTGCGCTGATGGCCGACGATCTGGAGAAACTGCCCGAGGCGATGGCGATTTCCCGCGCGACGCTGAGCAATATGCGCCAGAACCTCGTCATTGCGCTGCTGACCGTGGCCGGGCTGCTGTTTGGCGTGTTCAGCGGCGATGTGCATATGGCCGAGGGCATGCTGATCCACCAGCTTTCGGTGCTGGTGGTGATCGCCAACGCCATGCGCCTGCTGCGCGTCCCGCGCGGTCCCGGCGGACGCCGGCCTGCGCAGGCAGCGGTGCCCGCGACCGCCTAGGCGCTTGTGCCTCATCGACAATTCCGCTCCCGTGTCCATGGCGCGGGGGCGTTTTCATGGGGGATGACATGACCGATAGCAATGATGCCAGACAGATCGGCGAGGTTCTGGATTTCTGGTTCCCCGAGGGCCGCGCGCTGGATATCGACCCTGACCGCCATGCCGAGCTGTGGCGCTGGCGGATGCATGGCGGCGCGGACGGTGCGATTGCGGCGCGCTTTGGCCCGCTGACCGAACGCGGCGCGGCGAGGGCGCTGGATCATTGGGCCGGGACGCCCAGGGGCCGGCTGGCGCTGATCGTGGTGCTGGACCAGTTCCCGCGCTCGCTGTGGCGGGGCAGCAAGCGGGCCTGGGCGCAAGACCCGGCGGCCCTGGCGCAGGCGCTGGAAGGGTTGGAAAAAGGAGACTGGGCGGCACTTGGCCTGCCGTGGTTCCAGATCGCTTTCACCCAGCCCCTGGGCCATGCAGAGGGGTCGGACCATCTGGCCCGCATTGATCGGCTGACCGCCCTGCGCCGTGACATTGCCGCCCGTGCGCCGACGCCGTTGCGGCCGCTCTATGCCTCGCTCGTCGATCAAGCGGGGCAGGTGCGCCGCATCATCGCCAGCTTTGGCCGCCACCCGCACCGCAACGCCATCCTTGGTCGCAGATCGACGCCCGAGGAGGAAGCATATCTGGAAAAGGGCGCGTTTCCGCATCTGCGCGCCTTTCGGGGGTGAGCGCATCCCCACGGGTCAGGTGGGCTGCGCGACACCCGTCAGCGCCTGTCCGGCAACAGACGCCTTCAGCCGGCGGATCGGGTCCGACAGCAACCGCAGCCCGTTCAGCACCACCAGCACGGTGCCGCCTTCATGACCAATCACCACCAGCGGCAACGGCAGATCGAAGAACAGCCCGCCGATGACCAGAACCACCATGGCGCCGATGGCGAAGGTCAGGTTCTGCCGGATCACCCTTGACGTTCGGCGCGACAGGCGGTGCGCGTCCGCAAGCCGCTCCATATCCTCGGACAGCAGCGCCACATCGGCGGCCTGAAGCGCCACCTCGGACCCGGCCGCGCCCATGGCGATGCCGACATCGGCGCGGGCCAGCGCCGCGGCGTCGTTCACGCCATCGCCGACAAAGGCGATGCGGCCGGTTGCGGCCAGTTCGCCGACTTCACGCACCTTGTCCTGCGGCAGCATCCCGGCATGGATCTCGTCCGGTTCCAGCCCAAGGCTAGCGCCGATGCGCAGCGCCACCGGCCTGCGATCCCCGGTCATCATGACGATGCGGCGGACACCACTGTCGTGCAGGGCCGCGATCGCCCCGGCGGAACTGGCCCGTGCCTCATCCGCCACGCTGACGGCGCCCAGCACGGTGGCGCCGCGACCCAGATAGACGACCGTATTGGTGCCATCCGCCAGCGGCTGCAACGCGGGGTGATCCGTTGCGGCCTTCATGTCCTCGGCAAGATAGGCATTGCCCGCCCAAATCGGGCCAAGTGCATCGGACCCTTCGATGCCGATGCCTGGCCGGGCGTTCACATCGGCCACCTGCGCCGGATCAAGCCCGCGGCTGGCGACCTCACGGCGGATCGCGGCGGCGATATGGTGCTCGGAATGCGCCTCCAGCCCCGCCAGCAGCGACAGGAACCCGGCCTCGTCGCCATCCAGCGCGACGATTTCCGTCACCTCGGCGCGGCCGGTGGTCAGGGTGCCGGTCTTGTCGAAGGCGAAGATATCGACCTCGGCCAGCGTCTCCAGCGCGCCGCCGCCCTTGAACAGAACACCGCCCCGCGCCGCCGCCGAAAGGGCCGACAGGATCGCGGCGGGGACGGAAATGACGATGGCGCAGGGGCTGGCGGCGACCAGCAGCGTGGCGGCGCGGTAAAGCGCCAGTTCCCAGTCGCCGCCCAGCCACCAGAACGTGGCAAAGGCGATCACCGCACCCGCCAGCACCGCGACCGTGTAGCGTTGCCCGAACCATTCGCTGAACCGTTCGGAGGGCGCGCGGGCGGCCTGTGCCTCGGTTACCAGCCGGATCATGCGGGCGATGGTGCTGTCGCTGACGCTGCGCGTAACCTCGACCTCCAGCACGCCGTCCAGATTGATTGTGGCCTCGAACACCTGCGCACCGGCCTCTTTCGACACCGGCATGGATTCGCCGGTGATATTGGCCTCGTCGATGCCGCCCCGCCCGGCGGTGACCACGCCATCACTGGGCACCCGGGCGCCGGGGCGCAGCACCACCACTTCGCCAACGGCCAGCACCCCGGCGGGAACTTCCTCGACAGCGCCGCCCGCGGTCTTGCGCAAAGCGGTCTCGGGGCGCAGCGCCATCAGCGCCTCGATGGCGCGGCGGGCGCGGCCAAGCGCGCGTTCCTCCAGCGTGGTCGAGATGCTGAACAGCGTCAGCAGTACCGCACCCTCGAACGGGGCGCCGACGATTGCGGCGGCGATTGCCGCGACGATCATCAACAGGTCGATGTCAAGCACGCGCGCGCGCCACAGCTCCGACAGCGCGCGCCAGCCGGTCGGCAGGCCGCCAGCCAGATAGACCAGCACCAGTCCCGGCAGCTCCAGAGCGTCGAAAGCTCCGCTTGGTAGCCACCTGCCGGCCGCCGCCATTGCCATGCCGAGCACGGTAACGAGCGAAAGGGTCAGTGACAGGTCAATAGTTGGAAATCGCTTCATGTCAGGTTCCTGGCTGGCGAGGTCGCGGCTGGCAGCCGCCATCGCTGGCTGGGTGAGTGGATCAATCGGATGGCTTATGGCACCGAAATGCAAAGGCCGCGACGGCTATCCAGATGGCGCTGCGCAGGATCATCGCGCCCATGGTGCGTGCCTCCCATGCGCCGCCGGCACCGACATGCCACAGGAAGGCGGCGAAGACGGCCACCGTGGCCGTGGCGATGGCCAGCGACAGCAGCGGCGCCCACCCTGCGCCGCGCAACAGGCCGATCCCGGCCAGGACATAGGCAAATCCCGCGACGAAGTTGAACCACAGCACGAATGGCACCACTGCGCCCATATCGACGCCGCCGAACAGCGCCCTGCCGCCCGAAACGATGGTCAGCAGGCCGAAGATCACCGCGACGGCGGCGGCAACGGTCTGGCTGCGCGGTCTTCTCGTCATGTCTGCCTCCGGAGTTCGGGGTTTGGGGAGCGGCCGGGCGGGCGTGGCCCGGCCTGCCATGGGTTGCGGGTTGCGGCGCGCGGAACGGACCCCGCCTCAGGCCCGGCCAAACATGCGCCGCAGCACATCGGTCTTGAGCCAGAAATGATGGTAAAGTGCGGCGAGGATATGCAGGAGGACCAGCGGAACCAGCGCCAGCCGCGCGATGGAATGGGCTTCGCCGATCGCCTCGACGCCGGAAATCCACGCCGCCATGCCGGAAAGCGCCATCAGGATCAGCAGGAGGTTGAGAGCCGCATGCATGCCCGTGGCCAGAACTTTCAGGGCCGGGTGCTCGCCTTCCGGCAGGCCCGGAACGCCGCGCCGGCGGCGCAGCACCAGCCGCCACAGAACGAGAACGAGGATCAGCGCGCCGGCAACGGCATGAGGATTGATCGTCGGCTGGTTCGGCAGCATGCCGTCCATCCGCCCGTCCCATACCTTGACGATGCCGTCATGCATGAGGATCTGGAAAAAGACGAGGGCCGCAATCGTCCAGTGCAGGATGATCTGGGCTCTGGAATAGGATGTCGGTTGCATCTTGGTTACACCTTTTCAAGGTCGCGTGGTATCGGCCACTGTCGTGCGACATCCGATCCGCCGCAGGCATGACGGTGGCGAGGATCGGCGTGTGAGGGCTTGGGTCATGTCTGCCTCCTGACTCCTGACCATCACGCGCTAACCAGATGGCCGTCGCGCAGGTGGATCAGGCGGTCGAAGCGGTCGAAGATCTTCTCGTCATGGGTGACGGTCACGATGCAGGCTTCCTGCTCGGCCGCGAGCTTGCGCATGAGGTCCATCACCAGCCCGGCGCGCGCGCCGTCGAGCGCGGCAGTGGGTTCGTCGGCAAGGATGATGCGGGGGCGGTTGGCCAGCGCGCGGGCAATCGCCACGCGCTGCGCTTCGCCACCCGACAGCAGCGCCGGCTTGACCATCGCGCGATGGCCGACCTCCAGATAGTCCAGCAGTTCACGCGCCCGCGTCCGGCCTTCCTCGGCGGGCAGACCGGTAAGATCGAGCACGACCGCGACATTCTCCTGCGCCGTCAGGAAGGGCAGCAGGTTGTGACTCTGGAAGATGAAGCCGATCTTGTCGAGCCTGAGACGCCTCAGGTCGCGCCGTAGCCATTTGCCGTCGAAGACCGGCTCGCCGTCCAGCACCACCCGTCCCGCCGATGGGGCGAGGATGCAGCCAATGATGTTGAGCAGCGTCGTCTTGCCCGAACCGGACGGACCGAGCAGCGCGATCACCTCGCCGGCCCGCACGGTCAGATCGACCGCGCGCAGGGCATCGACGCGGGTTTCGCCCTCGCCGAAATGCTTGGCCACGTTCGAGACCTCGATGAGGATGTCGCCGAGCGCCATGTCGGTCAGCTCCCGAGCGCTGTGGCCGGGTCGACCTTCATCGCCGCCCGCACGCCGAGCGCCGAGGATAGAAGGCAGACGGCGGCGATGATGCCGGCAAGGACCATGACGTTGAACGGCTCCAGCACCACGCGACGGGGAAAATAGTCCTTCACCGCAAGGATCAGCATCAGGCCGATCCCCCAGCCCGAGGCGCCGAGGATCAGCGCCTGCTGCACGATCAGCGCGATGATGGTGCGGTCGGGCGCGCCGATCAGCTTCAGCGTGGCGATCTGCTTCAGCTTCTCCATGGTCATCGTGTAGATGATCAGCGCGATCACCACGGCGCTGACGGACAGCAGGATGCCGAGGAACAGCCCGATCTGGCGGCGCGCCTTGTCGACGACCGAGGCCAGCAGCAGTTCCTCCTGTTCGGCCTGAGTCATGGCGGCGAGGTGCTTCCATTGGCGCACGGTCGCGGTCAGCAGATCGACATCGGCGCCCGGCGACATGCGGGCAATTATGGCGGCGACCGATGCGGACTTGACGGAGACAGCCCCGCGCGCGGCCTGCACCCGCTGAGCGGCCGGGTCGAGCTCGGTCTGCAGCGCCATCGCGTCGGCCAGCGTCACATAGACCGCCGGATCCCCGCCCGAGTTCATCGCCCCTTCGACCAGGCCGACCACGGTAAAGCGGTTGCGCCCGAGCCGGATCGTCTCGCCGGGCAGCAGGCCGGTCTTGCGGTCGGCCACCAGTTCGAAATGACCGGCGCCGATGCCGCGCCCCTCGGCGATCGCCTGCGGCCCGCCGGGACGCCCCGACTCGTAGCCGACGACATAGAGTCGCAGCGTGCGCCCAGCATGAGGCGCCTCGAGGTTCTGATAGTTGACCGCGCCGGCCTCGGCCACGCCGGGCATCCGCGCCACCGCGCCGCGCGTGTCGGCGGGGATGCTGGAGGCTTCCGCGAACGGTCCCTTGGTACCGGCCTCCACCACCCAGACATCTGCGGCCGGTGCCTTTACCACCGCCAGCGCGTCCGAGACGAGGCCGTTATAGATACCGATCATCGCCAGCACGACCGTCATCAGCAGCCCCAACCCGAAACAGGTCAGCACGAACCGGAACAGGCCATGGCGGATGTCCTTGAGCGCGAGGTTCATGGCGCCTCACTGCCGCGGGCGCGCCGACCCTCGGCCGCGCCCTTGGGCGGATGGGCGACGATGGCGGCTCCCTCGGGCAGTCCGCCCGTGACCTCGACGCGACCGCGATCATCGCGGACGCCGAGGGTCAACTCCACCCGCGCGAGACGGCCGTCTCGCACCGTCCAGACCGTGCCGCGATGGCCGTCGAAGCCGGTGATCGCGACCTCGGGCACCATCAGCGCGGTCGTTCGTGTGCCGGTCAGGATGCGCACTTCGGCCTGTTCGCCAAGAAACATCTCGGCGGGGCAGTCGGCGCAGGTCAGCCAGACGCGGCGTTCTTCGTTCACCCGGTCGCTTTCGATGCCGATGCGGGCGATGGTGCCATGGAATTCGGCCGAAGGCTGCGATCGCAGCCGGATCGTGCCCGGCTGGCCCCGGACAAGCTGGCCGGCACGTTCTTCGTCGACGTACGCCTGGATCCAGATGGTGGCCGGGTCGATCAGGGTGAAGATCGCATCGCCGGCCTTCACCACTGTGCCCGGCTCGGCATGGCGCGCGACGATCAGTGCGTCATAGGGCGCAAGCAGCCGGTGATGGGTGAGAACGGCTTCCTCCTGCCGCAGTGCGGCAGCCGCGTCAAGGCTCTGTGCCCGGATCACTGCCACATCAGCCTCGGCCACGGCCAGATCGGCGCGGGCCACATCCTCGTCGCGTTGCGCTTCCTCGGCGCGTTGGACCGACGCGATATCACGCTGTACCAACCCTTGCTGACGGCGGTTCGCCGCTTCGCGCTCGGCCAGAACGGCACGGGCGCGCACCACGGCTGCGGTGGCCTTGGCAAGATTGGCCTCATTGGCCGTCACCGCTGCGTCCGCGCGGGCAACGCGCGCTTCCTGCTCGGCGGAGTGAAGGACGGCCAGTTCCTGCCCCTTGGCCACGCTGTCCCCGGCATCGGCGGCCAGCGAGGTCAAGGCAGCGCCCACCTCGAAGCCGACACGGCTGAGTATCCGCGCCTCGACGGTGCCGAGCCCGTAGATGCGAAGGTCCACATCATGTTCGGGCTGAACGACCACCACCGTCAGCGGGCGTTCGGTGAAGAACAGAAAGCCGGCAGCGACAGCCGCCGCCAGAAGAAGACCCGACAGCCAAATGCGCCGCATCGTCTATTCTCCTTCCGCAGCCAAAAGCCGGCACTGTGCGTCGAACAGGCGCAGCCCCTCGGCTCGCAAGTCGAAATCGCGGGCGCCGAGCGCCCAGCGGATCGCCACGCCCTGCACGAGCGACGTCAGTAGCGCCGCCGCATCGTTTGCGGCGATGTCGCCGCGCAACGCGCCGGTGTTCTGGCCGGCCCCGACCTCCATCGCCAGAAGGCCGTGGAAGGTCGTGAGCCTGCCGTGAAAGGTGGCGCGCAGCTTTGCGTTGGTGACGTTCAGTTCGCGCGAAAACAGCAGCATGGGAAGGGCAGGGGTAGCAGCGATCTGCGCGAACTGTGCGGAAATCAGTGCACGCAACCTGACGATCGGGGTGTCTCCGAGGCGCAATGCATCCTCCCACGCCGTTGCCAGCCCCTCGGCCACATGCTCGGCAACGGCCTGCCAGAGTGCCGCCTTGGTCGGGAAGTGCCGGAACAGCGCGGCCTGCGTGACGCCGATCTGCGACGCGACCGCCCCCGTCGTCACCCGGTCCGGCCCGATCCGGTCGGCCAGGTCGAGCACGGTGGCCACGATCTCGGCCTTGCGAAGCTCCGCTGACTTTCGCACGGGGCACCCCGTTAGTTAGTGAGTAGTCACAAACATATTTAGGCAGCCTCATGCGATGCGTCAATCACTGGGCATCATTTTCTGCATGCATTGATTGCCGCGACACCGGGAACTAGGTGGGCAAGAGGGAGGCCGGCCTATCTCGGCATTGTTGCAGAAGTCGGCTTCAGGACATGATGGCCCTTTCCCCAGCTGAGGTCAGGCCACGCGTTCGATCTCGGCGGTGCCGAGGGCGTTGAAGCGGTTCATCAGGGCGACGCGGATGTGGA